>JBGSWN010000040.1:0-70422 GCA_041752395.1 Saprospiraceae bacterium
CATGTTGCAGATGGTCATGCGGGCCTCCATCGAGAGGGAGCGGATGGCGCTGCCGGCGTACTCGACGAAATAGCCCGTACCTCCGGCGGCGCTGAGTTTGGATATGATGTAAAGGATGATGTCCTTGGAAACGACGCCCTCGGCCAGCTCGCCGTCCACCGTGATGCGCATGCGCTTGGGGCGCTTGAGCAGCAGGCATTGCGAAGCCAAAACCTGTTCCACCTGGCTGGTGCCGATGCCGAAGGCGATGGTGCCGAACGCCCCGTGGGTGCTCGTATGGCTGTCACCGCAGACAATGGTCATGCCCGGCTGCGTGATGCCCAACTCCGGCCCGATGACGTGGACGATGCCCTGCCAGCGGTGGCCGAGGCCGTAGAGGTCAACGCCGAACTCATTGCAGTTTTCCGTGAGTTTTTCCACCTGGAAACGGCCCAGTGGGTCGGCGATGGGCAAGTGCTGGTTCTGCGTCGGCACGTTGTGGTCGGCGGTGGCGACGGTGTTTTTCGTGCGAAAAACAGGGATGTTGCGCTGGCGCAAACCATCGAACGCCTGCGGGCTGGTCACTTCGTGGATGAAGTGGCGGTCAATGTACAGCACCTCCATCCCACCCTCGACGGGTTTGACGACGTGGGCCTCCCAGATTTTATCGAAAAGTGTTTTTGACATTTTTTCTTCAAGATTGATTTAGGAAACTGAGGCGTGAGCAGCTTTTTCCTGCTCAATTTCCCAATTTCTAAATTTCATAATTTCCACCAAATCCTCGTCACCCACTTCTTTTTTCCGGTCGGCTACCACGAGGAAATTGGTGTAAACCGCATCCAATTCATCCTTCGTCAAATTGTACCCGAGGCACTTGGCACGGTAGGCCAGCGCCGCACGGCCGCTACGGGCGGTGAGCACAATTTTCGAATGGTCAACGCCGACTTCGAGCGGGTCAATGATTTCGTAGGTCTCACGCTTTTTGATGACGCCGTCCTGGTGGATGCCGGAGCTGTGGGCAAATGCGTTCGCTCCGACGATGGCTTTGTTCGGCTGCACGACGACGCCCATTTTCTCCGAAACCAACTGACTGGTGGGGTTCAGCAGGCGGGTGTTGATGCCCGTCGTGTAGCCGAGGTCGGGGTGCTGGCGCAATATCATGACGACCTCCTCCAGCGAGGTATTGCCTGCCCGCTCGCCGATGCCGTTGATGGTGCATTCGATTTGACGAGCACCACCGATGACACCGCTGATGGAATTGGCGGTAGCCAAACCAAGGTCGTTGTGGCAATGCGTGGCGAGGATGGCCTTCTCGATGCCCCGCACGTTTTCGTAGAGGTACTTGATTTTTGCGCCGTACTGTTCCGGAAGGCAGTAGCCCGTCGTGTCGGGGATATTGAGCACGGTGGCCCCAGCCTTAATGGCGGCTTCGAGTACCCTTGCGAGGAATTCATTGTCGGCACGTCCAGCGTCCTCGGCGTAGAATTCCACGTCTTCGACAAACGACTTGGCGTATTTCACGGCAGCGGAAGCGCGGTACAGAATGTCCTCCGGCGTGGTCTGTAGCTTGTAGCGGATATGCATTTCCGACACGCCAATGCCCGTGTGGATTCGGGGCCTCACGGCACCTTCCAGCGATTCGGCGGCGGTCTTGATGTCCTTTTCGATGGCACGGCTGAGGCCGCAGACCGTCGGGCGGCGCACAGCGTTGGCCACGAGTCGCACGGCCTCAAAATCGCCGGGACTGCTGATGGGGAAGCCCGCTTCGATGACGTCCACGCCCAATTCTTCGAGCGCACGGGCGATTTCGATTTTTTGAACCGTGTTGAGCTTGCAGCCGGGCACTTGCTCGCCGTCGCGTAGCGTGGTGTCGAATATTTGGATTTGTGTAGCCATTGAATGATTGTTTTATTGTTGGATTGTTTTATTGTTGAAGGTTCGTTGCGAACAACAATTCAGTAATCCAACAATTTCTCATCTTTGAGTTTTCAAAGTTAGCCCTACCCTACCCTGCCAACGAAATCAATTTTTTTGCGTTCTCCTATTTCAAATTGACAATTTTTTGGCGTTATTTCATTGAATATCAATCGTTTACAAGCAAGTCATCTACGATGACAAACACGCGAGGAGGATGGGACACGGATTGGACGGATTGAACTGATTTTCACAAATTTATTTCAAAGGAATCTGTTTCTATCTGTCTAATCCGTCCAATCCGTGTCCCATCCTCCTCGCGAGAAATCAACCTACATAAACCTCTTATCTCCCGATACCTACCGGGATTATCAACCAAAAACAGTGGCCAAACAGCGAACAGACGACCTACTCCAACTCATCTGCACCCTGACGCAGGGCGAAAAGCGGCAGTTCCGCCTGTTTGCGAAGCGAAACTCGTCTTCAGATGACTTGCTGTTTTTGCAGTTGTTTGATGTTTTGGATAAAAAAGGCGAGTACGATGAGGCGGCTATTTTGAAGAAAATCCCTTCCTTAAAAAAGGAACAACTGCCCAACCTCAAAGCGCACCTGTACGGCCAGTTGCTGACCAGTCTGCGGCTATTGGCGCGGGGGCGCAACGAGGATATTTTGCTGCGCGAGAACATTGACTACGCCCACGTTTTGTACGACAAAGGGCTGTACCGTCAAGCACTCGATATTTTGGGAAAGACGAAGGAACGGGCACTGGTGGGGCAGTTCAAGTCGCTGGCGCTGGAGATGCTGGAATTCGAGAAACTCATTGAGGGTCAATACATTACGAGGAGCATCGAAGGGCGGGCGCAGGAGCTATCGGAGCAGACGCTGAACATCAGCCGGGCGCTTTCGCAGACGCATGAGTTCTCCAATTTGGCGCTCCAGATGTACGGGCTTTACTTGAAAATCGGCTTTGTGCGAAACGAGCGGGACTACTTTTTCGTGAAGGAATTTTTCAACGCCCGTTTGCCAAAGGCGAAGTTTGAGGAACTGGATTTTACGGGGAAAATCTATTTTTGTCAGTCGCATGTTTGGCTGCACCATATCTGTCAGGAGTTTGCAGTTTGCTACCGTTTTGCGCAACGCTGGGTGGATATTTTTTCGGAAAATCCTACGATGAAAGCCCTGCACCCGGTTTTTTACCTGAAAGGGCTGCACAACTTACTTTCTGCCCTGTTCAACAGCTTGCACGACGAGCGTTTTGAGGTGGTCCTGCGGCAATTGGAGGGCTTCCCGGTAGAGGTGGATTTCAGTCAAAAACGCAACGTGGAGGGGCTTTACCACCTCTACCGCAACATCCACCAAATCAACGCTTTTTACCTCAGCGGCGACTATGCCGAGGGCGTGAAAATCATTCCAGGGCTGTCCGAATTGCTCGATACGAATCCTTTCAATTGGGACGCCAACCGCATCCTCGTCTTCCAATACCGCATCGCTTGCCTCTACTTTGGAGATGGCGATTACAGCCATGCGATTGACTTTTTGAACAAAATCATCAACCAGAAAACGATTGACTATCGGGCTGATATTCAATGTTTTGCGAGGATTTTGAACCTCATCGCCCATTTTGACTTGGGCAACGCCGGGCTGGTGGATTACCAAGTGAAGTCGGTTTACCGCTACCTGCTTCATGTCGAGGATTTACAGCGGGTGCAGCAGGAGGTTTTTCATTTCCTTCGGAAAATGCCAGCCACCCGGCCGACCGATTTACCACAGGCATTCCGACAGTTGCACGACCGGCTCGTGCCTTTGCAGGCAGACAATTTCGAGCGGCGTCCCTTCTTGTATTTGGATATTATTTCGTGGCTGGAATCGAAGCTTGAGAATCGCCCAATAAAGGAAATAATTAGAGAAAAAAGCCTGCATCGAAAGAAGCTGAGAAATTAGCAAATTCTCGTAATTAAGTAATTACTATACTTATTATACTTACTTACTTACTGTCCTTATGCTTTCTTCCAAAGCCTGAATCCGTGGTCGGTATTTCTCTATGATTTTCGCAAAAAAGCTGGGGTGCTGGTCAACGATAGCTTGACGGACTAAGTCGCGCAGCACCTTATCTTTTCGGTAGTCTTCAATTTCCAAAGGGGATTTCGCTGACTTCTCTTTCTTCTCGACAATGACCTTGGCGTAAGGATTGTCTCGCAGGCTGGTGATGGCCAGTTCAGTCACATCTGGCTGTTCGGAAGTGAGGACTTTTATTTGGTCGTTGATGCGTTGGGCTGCTTCATCGCGCAGCGCCTCCAGCTCTTGCCGAAGGGTGTCCACTACTCTACCCTTTTCCGCCACGCTAAAACGTTTTTTCAGCTCCTCCTCCTTGGGGTCGGTAAAGCCGTTTCGCAGCGCATTGATGAAAAAGCCGGGGACGCTGGATTTGATTTGACTGTTGGCCTTGGCGCGGCGTGTAATGCGCAGTGCAGCATCGAATTGCTCTTCGGAGTGGGTTCCCAGCAATTCCATGAAAACGGAAGGTGTTACGCCAAGTTTTTGCACGACTTCCTCGTGGTATTTTTCGAAGAGCAGGTCTTTTGGTGTCTTTACCAGCACATCGGCCACTTCTCTCACTTCTTCTTGTGAGGGAAATGGGATTTCCATGGTCTTTTCCATGCTAGCCCGCATGTGCGGCACCTCGCTGTCGGGTTTTCGGCGGAACCGGAAGCGGAGGCTGACCACCCGTCTGCCTTCTTTCAGCTTCTCCACATCGTTGATTTGAATGTCCGTGTGGTCGTTAATTTCCTTGATGGCTGGCTTGATTACCCACCTGAAAAAATCAGGAAAACGGGGGTATTCCTTTGAAATTTCAAACATTCGCTTGATTTCCTCGATGTCAATCGTGCGTTCTCCGATGCTCTCGTACTGTTTCAGCAACTCGTAAACACGGATGGGGTAGGCACCCAGTTTCACAACGTTCCGCAGGTCATACGCAGTGAAATTGCGCTGCAATTGCAGGAAAAACGGCTTCATTTCCTGCTCAATGGTCACATCAATATACTCTTGGTTTTCGTTGGCCGAACCTTCCTGGCCGTCCTTCATGTAGTCAATTTTACGAAGGATGTGGTACTGTACCTCACGGGCTGTGCCCTCTTTCTCGTAACTGACGTAGAATGACTTGCTCATGATGCTCTTCGCCGCCTCCCGCAGCAAGTGGTAACTTTGGTTAGACCTTAGGCTGAATGCTTTGATGACATCGCGATACCAGACGCGATAGACTTGAAAATCATCATCGTCGCGTCGAATTTGTGAAAGTATGCTGAGGAAGAAGCGCGTCTCCCAAATGTCGAAGCGGTACCTCGATTCGATGAGTTGGTTGGCCTTTTTAATGACAACAATGCCTCCTGTTTTACGCCTTTTCTTTGCCATAGGTCTAAATGCTCGTTTACTAAAAGTGAGTAATTTGGGAAGAACAGTTCTATTGTGAGGGAAATGGGAAGGTTTTGCGGTTATTTTAAGGATTTGACTGCTAAATCCCTTGTAAACCATCCCAATTTTCTCACTTAAAGTCCCAAATATCTCACTTATTCCCAATTTTCTCACTTATTTTCCCAAATTCCTCGTGATGTTGCCCAATTCTCTCACAGGTTAGACCCAAATTTCTCACATTAACTCCCATATTTCTCACATTAAGGTTTACAACTTACTGGTTATCAATATGTTACAGCGCTATAAAAAGATAAAAGAATTTAAAAAAAGAAAACACCAACAAAGAAACACTTCTCTGTTGGTGTTGATTTTTTTTGAAAAAATTGGATGGCTTGTTTAACGCGCAAGGTCGCGTTCTATCAGCATTTCGACGTAGTGCATGATGTCGGAATCCAGCTCGATTGCCTTTATTTTCAGGCGTTTATGGGTAGCCGGGTGGATGTCCACGGATAGTCGAACCTTCTTCACGGGCGCTTCTATTACTTCCTTTGAGCGCTTGGCAGCGAAAGGTGGAGGGATTTGGGAAGGTTTTTTCACCGCCGCTGAAGGATTTTTAGGCGTTTTGGCCGGCTTTGGTGTTGGAGTGGCAGCAGCGGCCTTTGCGTCGTGTATCTGCTTCACTGCGTCCTCAATATCGTCCACAGAGAACTGCTTGGGCGGTACGGCCAAGGTGCTTTTGATGTTGAAGGTTTTCTTTGCCATGTTTTGCTAGGATTTAAAGTTCTGGATGGGTTTACAAGAGTTTTTCGATTTCGGTTGCAAGGGCTTTTATTTCAGCTTGGGCATTTTTGTCCTTTAGTTCCACGATGCCGAGGCCCTGCACCGTGGCTTCCTTGTAGGCTACCCGTGTGGAGATTCTGGTCTTCAACAAATTTACACCCATCTCGCCGATGGCTTCACCGATTTCCCTATCGAGGTTGGTGCGGTCGCTGTACTTGTTCAGGAGCACGTAAAGTTCCACTTTGCCACCCATTGCCTCCTTCGTGATGCGGGCCTCTTCGTAGCGTCTTAGGAACGTTTCGAGCGCCCAAACATCCGTCGCACTCGCAAGAATCGGTGTGATGACCAAGTCACTCATGATGATGATTCGAGTAGTCAACTCGGTCAATGCTGGCGTTCCATCAATGATTACCAAGTCGTATTTCTTGCCCAATTTATTCAAAATCTGATCAGAAATTGTATCTGGATTGATAAGGAAAACTGGAATTTCGGGTACGCTTGCATCTTCAATTCCTGACCTAACACTCCCCCATTTTACGGAAGTTTGTTGCTCTACGTCGGTATCGGCGATGCAAAGTTTGCGCCCTTTCTTTGCAAGATAGACGGCCAGGTTTTGCGCCAAGGTGCTCTTCCCTACCCCACCTTTTAAGTTCGTTACGGAAATTATCATTTTCAAATAAATTTGCTCAAACAATTGATTATCAATAATCTATTATTTAAGTATCTAAGTACGGTAAGTATTTAAGTTGAAAAAATAGAAGCCCACATCAAATGTGCTTAGATACTTATCATAAGTATACAAGTAGTTAGCCGACGTAAAGTTAATCATACTTGTGTAAGTAGCAAGTGTTTTTACGTAAATAATTGTGGTAATTAAATAAGTAAAATGTTTACCTACTTAAATAAGTAGATACGTTTATAAGTGAATGAGTAGATAAATACACAAGTAAATACTTTTAGTAAGTATTTACGTATTAGTTTTAAAATAAGTAAGTGCTTACATAAGTGAATACTTATTTACTTATGTAAGTAAAAATATTTTCTTGAAATGAAAAATTACAAACACTTTTATTCCAACCCATTTTTCAATTTGTAATAAACCCCTAACCATCTTGGCCAGTTGGCGGCATTTACCCACATATAAGTACGTGTTGTCATGCTGTGGTTGTCAAAAAAATCCCTTTCTTTGCGTCCTGTTCTAGCCAAATCAAATAAGCCTTGACAAAGGATAAAGGCATTATTTTCCAATAAAAAAATACTTTTTTTCAATGTTTTTAATGGAACAAACCATGCGCTGGTATGGCCCTGAAGATCCAGTCACGCTCTGGCACATCCGCCAAGCAGGCTGTACGGGCGTTGTCACGGCGTTGCACCACATTCCCTACGGTGATATTTGGCCAGTGGCCGAAATCCAAAAGCGCAAGAAACAGATTGAAGCTGTCGGTATGACCTGGACGGTGGTGGAGAGCCTGCCCGTCCATGAAGACATCAAAAAGCAATCTGGCGACTGGAAACTATACCTTGAAAGCTATAAAACCAGCCTGCGGAACCTTGCCGAATGTGGTCTAAAAGTCATCACTTACAATTTTATGCCCATCCTCGACTGGTTGCGCACCGATACCGCACACCCGATGCTGGACGGCAGCCGTACGCTGCGTTTCGATAGGCTGGCGTTCGTGGCATTTGACTTGTTCTTGCTCAAGCGGCCAGGTGCGGACAAGGATTATTCCAAAGAAGAAACTGCGAAAGCGAAAACGCAATTCGATGGAATGACCAATGAATACAAGCGTATTCTTTACGAAAACATGCTGCTCGGATTACCGGGAGACGATGAAGCGTTCACCGCCGCAGAGGTACTGGAGGCATTGGACGGCTACGCAAAAATTGGCCCAAAGGAATTGAAAAAACACCTCTTCGACTTCCTGAAAGCCATCATCCCAGTGGCAGAGGAAGTAGGCTTGAAAATGGCGATTCATCCAGACGACCCGCCTTTTCCAGTGCTGGGTCTGCCTCGTATTGTCAGCACAGAGGAGGACGTTGAAGCGCTGCTTGCTGCGGCGCCATCGCTCGCCAATGGCCTTTGTTTTTGCACAGGCAGCTTTGGCTCCCGTTTGGACAACGACATCCCAAAAATGCTCAAGCGCTTCGGCGAACAGGTGCATTTTCTGCACCTGCGCAATACCAAAATGGAACTGGACGGCAGTTTTTACGAAGCAAACCACCTCAGTGGTGACACCGACATGCCAGCCGTCGTCCGTGAGATTTTGGCCATCATGCAGCGCCGCCAAATCAGCATCCCCATGCGGCCCGACCACGGCCACCAGCTCCTCGACGACCTCGACAAGAAAACCTATCCCGGCTACTCTGCCATTGGGCGCTTGCGGGGACTTGCGGAGCTTCGAGGCTTGGAGAAAGGTCTTGCTTACGCAATGGGGTAGCCTTAGATGTGACGGGGTGTCGAGCCCAATCACCAACACTAATTACCAGTCACCACCATGTATCTAATCGGCTACGACATAGGCAGTTCCTCCATCAAAGCGGCGCTCGTGGAGACGGAAACAGGGGCGACTTTGGCAGTTGCACAGTCCCCGGCCACGGAAATGAGCATGGCCGCCCACCAACCCGGCTGGGCCGAGCAAGACCCCGATGAATGGTGGCTGCATGTTTGCGCAGCGACCAAGCAGCTTTTGGAAAATACGCTCATTGCGCCAGTAGAAATAAAGGGCATTGGCATCAGCTACCAGATGCACGGCCTCGTGGTGGTCGGCAGCGACCTGAAGCCGCTGCGCCCGTCCATCATCTGGTGCGACAGCCGTGCGGTGCCCTTCGGGAACAGGGCTTTCGATGAAATGGGCCACGAGCATTGTCTGTCACACTTGCTCAATTCCCCTGGAAATTTTACCGCCGCAAAGCTCGCTTGGGTAAAAGAAAACGAACCAGAGATTTTCGCTAAAATCCGCTATTTCATGCTTCCCGGCGACTACATCGCTCTTCGCCTGACCGGGGAGGCCATGACCACGCCCAGCGGCCTAAGCGAAGTTATTCTCTGGAATTTTGAGAAAAACAGCGTCGCCGATTCCGTGCTAGATTACTTTGGTTTTGATAAAAAATTGGTGCCGCACGTCACCCCGACTTTTTCGTTGCAGGGCAAGTTGACGCCCTTAGCCGCCGCTGCCACGGGCCTTGCCGAAGGCATCCCAGTCGCCTACAGAGCAGGTGACCAACCGAACAATGCGTTGAGCCTCAACGTGTTGCAACCCGGCGAAGTAGCTGCCACGGGCGGCACCTCAGGCGTCGTTTATGGCATCGTTGACCGACCAGCCTTCGATTTGCAGTCGAGGGTGAATGGTTTTGCCCACGTCAATCATTTAAGTTCGCCAGTTGGCAGTCTAGTCCAACAGCCCGAAAGTTCCTTAGTCAGTGCCGAGTTAGCAGCCCCTGAATCCCAACTGCCGACTCGTATTGGTATCCTACTCTGCATCAACGGCGCTGGCTCCCTCTACCGCTGGCTGCGCCAAACGGTGGGGCAGGGCAGCATCAGCTACCCGGACATGGAGCGGCTGGCCGATGCTGTTCCGATTGGAGCTGACGGTCTGCGGATTTTGCCCTTCGGGAACGGGGCGGAACGGATGCTCAACAACCTCGACCCCGGCGCACAGGTGAACGGTCTGCAACTGAACCGCCACACGGCGGCGCACCTGTACAGGGCGGGACTGGAGGGCATCGCCTTTTCGTTCGTTTACGGCGTTCAGATTTTGAAGGAAATGGGCCTCGAAATCAGTGTAATGCGGGTCGGCAACGACAACCTTTTCCAGTCTGCCGTTTTTTCCAAAACCATCGCTACCTTGCTCGGCTGCTCGATTGATGTGGTGCAAACAACTGGGGCTGTCGGTGCTGCAAAGGCGGCCGGCGTGGCCACGGGCATTTACCCCGACATCGAAACGGCGATGGCCAGCGTGACGGTGACAGGAAGGTATGAGCCGGAAGTCGGTAGGGTAGGGGAGTACCGGGCGGCGTATGAGGTTTGGGAGAAAGACTTGAGCCGTCTGCTGGATAACTGATTGCCAGTCAGAAAAATATGCGAACTTTAGCGCTTGAACCAGACAATATTTTACCATGAAAAAAGAAAGCAAATCACTGCTGCCCATCAGCTTGAAGTCCATCGAAATCGAGAACTTCGCTGGCATCAAGCACACCAGCTTGAAAGACCTGCCCGGCGATGCGCAGTGGATTTTCTTGACGGGGGAGAATGGGTTTGGGAAGACGTCGGTGTTGCGGGGGATAGCAAAAGCAATTTATAACGATGGCATAATCCTATCGGAGCAAACTTCTGGTGATTATAAATTAACTGCAACTGTTGGGTCAGATTCGCCTATTAAGATAATATCGCACGGCACAGGAGGCCCATCCTTGCCAAAAATCGCAGCCTATGGAGCATCGCGCCTTGAAATAGCACACGATACCTCTTCAAATGAAGCAGCAGACAAAAGCGGAAATTTATACAGCCTATTTCGTTCTGATGGTGTACTGTTGAGCATTGAGGCAGAAATGAGAGTCTGGGAAAAGCGATCTTCGGCTTACTTTAACAGACTTCGAAACACCCTACTCAGGGTTCTCAAAAAAAACATAGGCGATATAAAAATTGATGAGGATGATGAAGCAAAGGTGAAATATGTTGAACTTGATTTTGAAGGAGGTAAATTACCACCCGTCACATTTAATCAGCTTGCCTCTGGTTACCGTAGCATTGTAGCGATGGTTGGAGATTTGCTCATTCGCTTTTACAAAATGTACCCAAAAAGTGCAGAACCGGAGGAATTTACAGGCATTGTGCTCATTGACGAGCTCGACGTGCATTTGCACCCCAAGATGCAGCGGCGCATACCGGGTATCCTGTCGGGCGTTTTTCCAAAAATACAGTTCATCGCTTCCATCCACAGTCCGATACCGATACTAGGTGCACCGGAGAATGCCGTGTTTTTGAAAGTGCTAAGGACAAAGGAGGAGGGCATCACCCTGCATAATCTGGACACTGTGCAGGTGCGCAGCCTGACGCCTGACACCTTGCTTTCCTCCCCCATCTTTGATTTTGATGAAATCATTGGTGACCACCACGACAAGGGCAAGGAGAAATTGGTCACGGAGGCGAGCTACGACGAAGCCATGTTCTCCCAAATGTTGGAAGCAAAAATCAGGGAAAAGGCCGTTGCTGCCAACATTGACACCAGCTTCTTAAAGGCAAAGAACCGTTGAGATGAAAAAGGTGGACAAAGACTTTGACAACCCTCCCGCCATTTTGCTCAACAGAAACCGTCGGGATAAAATCAGTTTGGCCTTGGCCAACCAGAATGCCCACCATTTGAGTTCTACCGACTATGGCCCAAAAGCAGTAAAAGAAAAACTGGAAGGAATCTACCATTTCAAATGTGCCTATTGCGAATCCACCGTGAAGCAGGTCGCATCCTTGCAGGTAGAGCATTACCGGCCCAAAAATGCAGTGGCCGATGGTGGCCTCCATGTTGGCTATTATTGGTTGGCCTTGGAATGGAGCAACCTCGTATTGGGCTGCCCGGCCTGCAACGGACAGGGTGCCAAGGGCAACAAGTTTCCGGTTTTGGGAGCTAGGGTCTTCTCTCAAAACCCTTTTTCAAGCGGCAACTTTTCAAGAGCAATACTTTACGCAAACATATCGCCCCTGTTGGATGAGCAGCCAATGTTGCTGCATCCAGAAATAGACAACCCTAAGCTGCACTTGAAATTCACGGAATTTGGGATTATCGAAGGGCTAACAGACAGGGGTATTTCGTCCATAGAAATCTGTGACCTCAATAGGGATGCACTTTACAAAGAACGGCAAAAAATGCTCAATGATTTTTTGGTACAATGTGAAATCGTTTTTGTAGCCAAGGAAAAGTGGAAATTACCCGAAGAAATCGTTGATGATTTTCTTTTGGAAGAACTAAAATTGCTGAAAGGCAAAAGAGATAATCCAGATAATCCTTACACCAGCTTTATTGAGTATGCAATTCAAAACCCGGAAAGCTGTATTCTAATAAGGATAACAAACCCTGAAAATCAAACTGACTTTAGTCGTGCCTTCGAACAATTTCAGCAAATAGAACTATAAATTTAATAAACTGACAATCAACTATTTATGGCAAATAAAAAAACAAACAAAACCACAACCCCTACCATCACCCTCGGTAAAAAAGAATACTTCAAAGGCATCGGCCAGATACAATTTGAAGGGCCGGAGAGTGACAACCCGTTGGCTTTCCGCTTCTACGAGGAGGGTAGGGTAGTGCGCGGCAAAACGATGAAGGAGCATTTTCGCTTCGCAATGGCTTGGTGGCACACCCTCTGTGGCACGGGCGGCGATCCCTTCGGCCCTGGCACCAAGGAGTTCCCGTGGATGATAGCGAAAGACCCAATGGACCAGGCGAAGGACAAGATGGATGCTGGCTTCGAGTTCATCACCAAGATGGGCATCCCGTTCTATTGCTTCCACGACTACGACCTCGTTGCCGAAGGCAAAACACTGAAAGAAAGCGGCAAGCGCCTCGAAAAAATCACGGACTATGCCGCCGAAAAACAAGCGGCAAGCGCCGTTCAGTTGCTTTGGGGCACCGCAAACCTTTTCAGCCACCCCCGCTACATGAACGGTGCGGCCACGAACCCCGACTTCGAAGTGGTGGCCTACGCAGGGGCGCAGGTGAAAAACGCCCTTGACGCCACCATCAAACTGGGCGGCGCTGGCTATGTCTTCTGGGGCGGGCGTGAGGGCTACATGTCGCTGCTGAACACGGACATGAAGCGCGAACTCGACCACCTCGCCCGATTCCTGCACATGGCAAGGGACTATGGCCGCAAGAACGGCTTCACCGGCACGTTTTTCATCGAACCAAAGCCGATGGAGCCGAGCAAGCACCAGTACGACTTCGATGCGGCGACCTGCCTCAATTTCCTGCGGGAATACGACCTGATGGCCGATTTCAAGCTGAACATTGAGGTGAACCACGCCACGCTTGCGCAGCATACGATGCAGCACGAGATGCAGGTGTCGGCGAATGCGGGGATGTTGGGCAGCATGGATGCCAACCGCGGCGACTACCAGAACGGCTGGGACACCGACCAATTCCCGAATAACGTGGTGGAGCTGACGGAGGCCATGCTAGTGCTGCTGGAGTCAGGTGGTTTGCAGGGCGGCGGCATCAATTTCGATGCAAAAACCCGGCGGAACTCGACTGATTTGGCGGATATTTTCTACGCCCATATCGGCGGGATGGATACGTTTGCTAGGGCACTTTTGGCGGCGGATGCCGTACTGGAGCGGTCGGATTACAGCAAGCTGCGGGAGGAGCGCTACGCCTCTTTTGACAAAGGAAAAGGCAAGGACTTCGAGAAGGGAAAACTGAGCCTGAAGGACTTGGCAAAGATTGCCAACGAAGTGGGCGAGCCGAAGCAGCGGAGCGGCAAGCAGGAGCTGTTCGAGAACATTATCAACCGTTTTGCGTGATTATGCCGTCGAACAACAGTTCAGCGTTTTATTCAAAAAATTGATTATCAAACATTTATAAAAAATGAAAAACGTATTCCTTCCAATCATCGCCTTGATGTTTCTACTGACGAGCTGCAACAACGGCCCAAACGGCAGCGCTGCCGACCCAGCCAAATTTCCCGATAATCTCGGTGGCTACTGGGTGAACGACACTTGGTGGCAGGAGCTGAAAAACACAAAATCACCGATGAAAGCTTCGGAAAAAGCGGGCGATGTAGCAGCAGCCATTTTTCATCAGGACAGCACCAAATGGCTCGTGGATTTGAGTTACAACTGGCACGAAGGGCAGCAGCTGACGGTTCGCTCAAAGGATGGCGCACTGCAAGTTTACGACCCCTTGAATGCTACCGTGCATCAATCCAAGCTAGTGCCCAAGCCTGATGGGTCAATGCTCTTTGACGCCACTCCAATGGTGCGCCTCGGGGATGCCTACACGGGTTTCAACGTCATCGCTTCAACGCTGGTAGGCGGGCAGTACGACCTTGGCGGCAAGGCTGTAGTGTTCAATCCGAAAGGAACAGTGGTTGGATTAGAAGACTATTACCGCTATGAGATTCTGCTCGACTATGTGGCAGAAGATGTCCATGCCGACCAAATCATGCTCTCAAAAGAGGGTCGCACCCCTGAGTTTTATACCTTCAAATTCGAAGGCAACCACTTGCAGCTTTATGAAATTGACGACGTGGGCAGCAAGGACGAGTTCAAGTACGAGGTCGGGAAACTGAAGTACGATTTGGTGAAAAAATAGGCATCAATCATTCTACGATGAAACAAAGTGCGGCTAGAAAATGCCGCGCTTTGTTGGCGTCGAAGTAGCGTATTGGTAAATATCTTTAAAAGTTCACTGTCGCCCCCAAGGAAACGCTCCTTCCCATCCCGTTCACCCCAGAACCATGGTAGCGATAGTCGGCGTTGAAGAGGTTCCAGATGCCTGGCTTCAAAATAAGATAGGCCCCCTTCACATAAATATTCCACCTGGCGTAAACATTCACGACTTGCCAGCCAGGCGTGCCACCTGCTGGGATTCGGTTGTCGCTCTTGTCGCCTGTGGCAAGGCGGGCTTGTTTGGCGGCAAAATTCCATTCGAGCGAAGCCCGCCAATCTTGGCCAGTCCGCTTTCCTCGAAAACGGGCATTATCAACGCTGTAATTAAGCGTCACCCCTCCAAACAATGGCGGAATGCGTCTCAGCGGCTCGTTGTCCGTCACGTTCTGGCCGTATTGCCAGGCGAGGTTGCCGCCCAGCCAGAATCCCTTTGGCAGCTTTAGCCAGCTACTCACCTCAACTCCCTGCACATACCCCCGCTGCACATTTTCCTTCTGGTAAACGGGATACCCAGCAATGCTGTCAGACCCTACCCGGACTCGCGTGATGAGGTCGCGCAGCTCGTTCCTGAAAACCACTGCCTCTGCGCCCCAGCGTTCCCGTTTTTGCCGCCAGCCCAGCTCGAAATTGTAGGATTTTTCAGGCAGCAAATCCGCCGTCGGCACTTCGTAGCGGAAATCCACGATGCCCAGCGAGCCGAGGTCGTCCACGTTCGGGGCGCGGAAGGCTGAATTGATGCTGGCAAAGGCGGTGTTGAACCGGTCCAATTTGCGGAGCGCCCCAGCATCCCAAACCAGTGCGTTCGGTGTCAGGTGCGTTTTGCCGATATTGTCGTCTTCCGTTTTTATCGAAAAATGGTTGAAACGCAGCCCGCCCGTGAAGTTCCAGTCGCCAGTTTCCCATTCATTGGTACAAAAAATGGCGCTGCTCTGGTGCGTGGCGCCGTCGGGGTAGAGGCCCCGCATGTCGGCTTTGCTGCCCGTGTCGGTGTTCACATCTGCGCGGTGGCTGCCCACGAGGTCGTGGTAGGCTTCCACGCCTACGGTCGAGCGCCACCACTCGGTCAGCATGAACTCCGCCATCACCGATGCACCAAAGCTGCGCACTTCGTCGGATTCTTTGCGCAGGGTAGGGGAGCCGTTCTTTTGGCTCTCCCGGTGTTCGTCGGTTTGGTGGAGCGAGGTGGTGGCGGTGATTTTTTGTAGGCCTGTTTTCAGGCTTCGGGCAGGTACTTGGAGGTGCTCCCAGACCTTGCCCAAATGCGGCGCCAGCCACTCGAACCTTGCATAACTCAGTTGCCGCTGCTGGAGCGTGACGTGGTTTCGGGCGTAGTTTTCCAATTGTATTTTATGAAAAATGGGCACGTCCGCCTGCTGGAAAAACTGGTGCAACAAGGTGAGGGTCGAGTTCGCTCCCAGCCGTAGCTTTCCTTTCAGGTCGAAGGCGGCCTCATCGTAACCAGTTGGTTTTTGCACCCCGGTCGTATCGCCACCTACCAGGTCTCCGAACTTTCGGAGCGTACCGCCAGCGGAAAAAGCTAGTTTTTTACCCGAAAAACCCGTCTCGGCGTGCAGTGTTTTCTCCATGTTTTGGCTGCGCCAAAAACTGCTCACCTTGTGCTTCCATTTCCTCCATTGCTGCTCCTCAGCAAAATTGAGTTTATTCGAAAGAACATTCACGGTACCGCCGATAGCATCCGAGCCATAGCCCACGCTGCCGCCTCCTTTCAGCACCTCGATTCCACTCACGTTATACGGGTCAACGGTGTTCAGGTACTGGTTCGGGCCGTAGCGAAAAGTAGCGTTGCTGAGGCGGATGCCGTCCACCAGCAGCAGGGTCTGGTTTCCCGTCAGCCCACGCAGGAAGGGCGAGCCGCCGCCGTGGTTGGTTTTTTGAACGAAGACACCGGGGGTGGATGTCAATGCTTCGGGTACAGTGCGCCGCTCCATCCCAGCCCATGCAGAAGAAATGGAGGCGGGCGTTTTGGAATAATCGCTGTCCATCCGCTGGGCGGTGACGACAACGGATGGAAGCCTTTGTGATGGGTAGGGACTATAGTGCCAACGAAAATCTCGCTTGTATTTTTCCAAAGCTGAATCATATACATAAAGCGGATTCAGTTGTTTGATTGACAATATTGGCAACGGCTCAGGCACTGTTTGCGCAGCGCAAATTTTTACAAAAAGCCAAAAAAGAAAGAATGTTAGGCAACTTGTTTTCATAGCTAAAAATTAAACATTCAAGATAAGCTGGAGCACTGGCGTTGCGCTTGGTTTTGACTGGTTTTGTGCCGTGTCTGACAGATTAATTCCCCTTCTGCTGCTCATAAAACGATTTCCGCATCTCCCCCTCATCGTCCATCTTTGGGCCCCGTTTTATTTTCTCCCAGTCAAATGTTTTGTGGTAAACATCCATCGCCTTTTGCGGGTCAAAAATGCGGGTATCCGACGGCTCCAGCGTGTAGGGAGTAAAGTCCGGTTTATCGGTAAAAAAGTCGGTGAGCAGGCTCGCCGTCAGGTCATAATGGTTGACAAAGCCAGCGCCCGTCAGCGTATAAATCACCCGCAGTAAACTACCGAAATTGGCGTGGGTGTGCGACACATAGCCGCGTTTCACGTACGGTCCGGCCATCAGCAGCACCGAACGGTGAGAATCCACATGGTCAATGCCGCCTTGCGGGTCATCCTCTGTCACCACCACAAGCATGTTCTTCCAATACGGTGTGCGGCTGAGGAAGTGCAGTAGCCTGCCGAGTGCCAAATCATTGTCGGCCATATAGCTTTCGAGGTAGGGATAGCCCTCCGTAGGGCGAGGCCCTGCGCCGTGGTCGTTCGGTAAAATAAGCGTCACGACATCCGGCATTGAATCATTTCCGGTGAGCCATTTCTTCGCAAATTCCTCCTCAAACTTGTCCATCCGAAACTGGTCCGGCACGTTCGTATTGTAGCCGGGATAGGTAAAACTGGTGCGGTCGAACAGCACTTTCGGCATCGGGTAAACGACCGAGTGCCGTGCTCCGAACAGCGTGTCAAACTTCTCCTCCGATGGTTCGGTATATTCGTTGGCTTCGCCAAAATTGTAGTAGCTGACTTCCCTGCGGGCCAGCTTTTCCCAAATGCCGCCGCGTTCGTTGTAGTCCTCCGGGTCGGTGGCGCCCGTGGTGCGGGGGAATCGCCTGCCGGGTGCGCTGCTGAACGGCTTGTGGTCGGCGCTGGTCTGTGAATTCACCTCAACGTACTCATTCGGGATGGTGCCGACCATCCACTTGTGGCCGTGGATACTGGCGTCCGAGTCGCAATAAAAATTATCGCTGAACGCCCATTGCTGCGCAATTTTCAAGTGGTTCGGCATCACCTTGGCAGCGCTCACGGCGGGCGACCCGTCCTTGTTCGCTGGCACATCCACCCCAGTGCCGAAGCGGGCGATGGTAGCGTCTCCTTTTGCCTGCGGCAATTGCCCGAACACCTCATCGAAGGTGCGGTTTTCCTTCGTAATGTAAACAATGTGCTTGATGGGGCTTTCCCGAAGACCGGGCAGTGCGGGCAGCGGGTTCTTGCCATCGTCCATCACAGGCACTTCCCGGAAGGTGTTTTTCAAAACCTGCTGCGTGTATTTTTCCAAAGTGGCCTCGTCGGGCACATCCACGATTTGGAAAGTACCGAGCTGGATGTCACCGATGTACGTGCCTTGCGGCGGAGCCGTGAAACCCTCACCACCATTGGGCCCAGCACCATAGCCACGGGCTGAGGTGACGTAGATTTTCGAGCCGTCCGGCGAAAGTTTTACCCTCGAAGGCATCCAACCTGTGGGGATGTAGCCCCGCACTTTTCGCTTTTTCACATCAATAACCGCCACGGCGTTCAGGCTGAGGCAGGCAACGTAGAGCGTTTTTTCATCGGGAGAAAGTGAAATGCCGAAGGGCATGATGCCCCGGTACTGGTCGAGTTTTTTGTGAAACTTGAGCGGAATGTCCGCCACCACTTTTCCTTTTTTTAGGTCAAAAACCGAAATCAAATCGTTCTGTGAATTGGAGATGTAGGCGCAGCGACTGCCCACTGCCACCGAGTTCGGGTGCGCCCCGCCGACGATTTCGCCTTCCTCTTCTTCCTCCTCGTTCTCGAATTCTTCACCTATTTGCAGTCCTGTTTTGAACTTGCCCGTCACCAGGTTTTTATCCAGATCCACCGTCCAGATGCTCATCGCCTGCTCGTCCAGCGGGCTGCCGAGGCCGGGGATTTTGCGGCCATCCCGATAAACGACACCCTCTTCCGCTTCCTTTGACGGGTAGCCGTAGGCGGGTACTTCGAGGCCCATCGTTGCCGCATTTTCGGGGGTGACGCCCGGCACGAGCGGGTAGTCGAACAGGCCCACATTTGCCACGAAGGCCGTTTTTCCATCGGGTGAAATGGCGATGCCAAACGGGATGCGCCCGACGGGGATGCTGGCCACAACTTTTTGCGAAGCCAAATCCAGCTTCACGAGGCGGTTGTTGCCCCGGTCGAGAGCGAGGAGTTGGTTCCTTTTTTCATCGAAAACAATATCCGTCACGTAGCTGTCCTCGTATTTTTTACCAGAAAAATCCCCGTCAATGTTAAAGGTTTTCAAGTTGCGGCTGTTCCCCACATCCAGCAGGATGACCGTCCCTTTGTCGCCGCCGGAGAGCCAAGCGGTTTTGCCATCCGGCAAAAAAGCAATACCCATGCAAGACGAACCTTCCAGTACGGAGGGTACAGCTTTATCGTAGCTGGGCATCCGCACGGGGCGGTCGGGATTGCGCAGGTCAATTTTAGTGACCACATCGTTGTGCAGCACGAGCGCTGTTTGCCCATCGGGGCTGATGGCCATGCCGTAGGGCGCACGGGTGATGGGAATGGCCTTGCCGGCTGGGGTCACGTAGCGGCCACTCGGCAATACGGAGTTACCAGCCGGGTCAATTTTACAGAACTCTGCAGTGCCGGGCACTTGCAGGGTGGTGACGGTTTTTTGGGAAAAAATGGGTTGGGAAAAAAGGAAGAATGCCAGGATGGGCAGGGTAGTATTTTTCATAAAAAGGTTTATTTTTCGTGGGGGCAAAGGTAGGGTTTAGCGCCTTGCGGGCAGTTTGGGCGAGTTTATTTCTGGGTTAAATTATGTCCCTATTTTGGATCAAAAAAAGGCATCGACAAAGCCATAAGCCCTTCGATGCCTTCTTTTGAATTGGAAAACAAAGCTGCCCCTGCTAACCGACTATCCGCCTATCACTCGCCACATATTTGGCAAAGCCCATCAGCGCTCCTGTCAGCATGATATTCCTGAAAAAATTGACCATTTCGAGTTCCTTTTCCCTGGCCATATCTGCGGTCATTGCTTCTAGGCCTGTGTCGTGCCCCAGTGCTCTGGGGAGATGCACCAAAAACGCCATCAAAATCACGTAGAAGGCCATCAGGCTATACGCCAATTTATCGTACTTGCCAATGACGGCGCTGACGATAAAGCCGAGGATGCAAATGCCTGTGAAGTAGTTCCAGAAATACGGAAACGGCAGGAAGTCAGGCACGAAGTCGGCTCCAACATCTGGTTTGCCAAGGTGCAACCCAACGTAAAGTAGGAACGAAAGCGGGAAAATCCATTTACCAAGATTAAGTATTTTATCCATGGTGTCAAATGTTGAAAGGTGAACACTCCCGGATTTCGACGATTCCCTTGGGGGCTTTCAGGATAGGGCATGCTTGACTCCAGCCTTCCACTTCCGCCAGGCTTTCGGATTTGCAAATGAGGAAGCCAGTGACCAATTGGCCGTCCCGCACAGCCGGGCCTTCCACTACACTGCCGTTGGTGACCAATTGGCCATCGTAGTTGATGGGCTTGGTGGCGACCAGTTTGCCCTGCATGGCAATGTTGCCGATCCAGCCCTGCCAGTCGTGCATGGCAGCTTGCATTTCTTCAGGTGAGACCGCATAACCGCCGTTGCCAGCTTTATTCCAAAACAACAATAAATACTCTTTCATTTACTCAAATTTTTATGGTGATTGAAAAAATTGTCGCCACAAAAATCGGGGTAGTAGAAGCCGGAAACCATTGATAAATGTCAAGGAATTAAAGCTTGCTCTTCAGGCGGGTAAAAGTTTCTGGATTGATGCCAAGGTAAGAGGCTATCAGTTTGCTGGAAAGGCGGGTGAGTAATTTAGGCTTGTGCTCGTGCAGCCAATTGATGCGTTCGAAAGCGTTCATGGAGGTGAACGTGTTTAGACGATAAACCGTATTGTTGTAGGACAACTCCAATATCTGGCGGTACACCAGCATGAATGGTGGGAATTCGGCGGACATTCGTTGAAACTGATCGAAGTTGATGGAGAGCAGTTGGCAAGGCTCCACGCAACGGATGTTTTCCTGAGCGGGTTGTTGATTCTGAAAGCCAAAAATGTCGGTCACCCATTGATATTCTAAATAAATTTCCCGGGTAGATTCATTGCCATTTTTGTCCACCACGAACACTTGCAGGCAGCCTTTTACGATGAAATATACGTGCTTGCAGACATCGCCTTCCTGCAAAATGAATTCGTTGCGTTTAGTTTTTCGCTCCGTAAAAGACTCAATAACGGTATCAAGGTTTTCGGGCACTTTACCCAACTGCTGGACGATGTATTGGCGGAGGTGGTTTTTCATAAGAGCTGATTTCCGCAAATAACCAAGATTCTTATAAATGGTTTTAGCCCAAAAACCTCTCCCGCCAAGGTATCACGAAGCGCAGAAATGTCACTCCAGCCTGCGATGAGGATATTGGCGAAGCAGATAATATTAAGTCTGTTCATTTTTGATTGGTTTCAATTGAACGACTGAAACAAGCAGAAAGGCTTACGGTTTTGGTTTTTATGAACCCCCTTTCCATTCGTTTGTTCCACTGCCTTTCAACCAATAAATGTGAAACAAATCGAAACCGCCATCCGCCAGATGATTGCTATTTCCGAGGAAGAAATGGCGGCTTTATTGGAACAGTGCTTTATCAAGACCTATAAAAAACAGGAGGTCTTGAGCAAACCGGACATCGTGCCGGATGAGGTGTTTTTTATCAAAAAGGGCATCCTGCGGGTCATAATCTTGGATAATGGCGGCACGGAGCACACCATCCATTTTGCGATGGAAAACCAGTTTATCGCCGATTATTCCAGTTTTATCCAACGCCAGCCGTCCCTTTATACTTTGCAGGCTATCGAAGAAACGGAGGTGGTCGTGATGCCTCGCAGGGCTATCGAGTGGGGCTACGCCAACCTTGCGGAGGGCGAAAAAATGGGCAGGCTGATTGCCGAATTTTACTTTATTTATCAAGACAACCGCATCAAAAACGGCTATGCTCGCTCGCCGAAGGAGCGCTACGACTCCATCGCCGAGGTGTTCCCGAATATCCACAACCGGGCGCCACAGCACATGATTGCCTCCTACCTCGGAATCACCCCCGTACATTTGAGCCGCTTGAAAAGTAATTCCCTTAAAAAATAAGCAACATGAAAATCCAAGTTTCTGAACTTGAAAAGAATGGCTTTGTGCTGCTGGACACTTTGAACCACATGAAAATTGTCCCTTTTGTGCAGACTTACCTGAAAAAGCGCACCGTTTTTACTGTGCTTTACTATGCCTTCAATATTTTGTCACTGGCAGCAATTGGCCTGTTATTCGGCATCAACCATGCAACGGATACGGTTAGCTTCGGTACTGGGTTTACCTATTTTTCCTATGGTATTTTTATTGCTTTTCTGTTGATTCCTATCCATGAATATATTCACGTGCTGGCCTATCGTTCACAGGGCGCTGCCCAAACATCTTATGACGTGAACTGGAAAAAATTTTACTTCATGGCAGTGGCCGATAGGTTTGTGGCGGACAGGAAGGAGTTTCAAATCGTGGCCTTGGCGCCTTTTGTTATTATTTCAACGGTCCTTCTTGTGCTATTTTTCGTGGTCAGCCCGATTTGTCAATTCATGCTGCTCGGCATATTTTTCACCCATACGGCTTGTTGTTCGGGTGATTTCGGGCTGCTCAGTTATTTCAGTTTTCACAATAACAAAGCAGTGGTCACCTACGACGATGCTGCCAATAAAGTGACCTATTTTTTGTCAAAAACTTGAGCCAGCCTGCTTTCCTTAACATTTGTTATCGTTTCCAAATTCGCCCTAAGCACAACTTTGACCGAACTTCTGAAAGCCCAACTGAAAAAAGGGAGTTCACGGCAATTGCCAAAAAACAATAGAAACTACTGCAAATGCTCAATTTTTTGGAAACACTCAAACTCAGGAACGAAGCCCTTTACTTTTTCGGCTGGGTTTGCGCTATGTTGGCAATCGTTTTTTTTGTGCTCGCCAAAACGACCAATATCCAAGTCATGGGCGTAAACGCTTGGTTCAAGCCTTTCAAATTTGCCATGTCCACATTGCTGTTTTCTTGGGCGATGGGTTGGTATGCTCATTACCTAGGCACGGCCATCAACCTAAAAGCCTACAATTGGGGCGTGATTTTGCTGCTCGGTTTTGAGGTGGCCTACATCGCCTTGCAAGCTGGTCGGGGGCAACTCTCGCACTACAACCAAAGCAGTGCGCTTTATGGTTTTTTGTACAGCATGATGGCGCTGTCCGCCACCGCCGTCACAGTTTGGACAGGTTATTTGGGCCTGCTTTTTTTCAAAAACGACTTTCCCGACCTACCCGATTATTACGTCTGTGCCATCCGGCTCGGAATCGTGCTGTTTGTCGTTTTCTCGCTCGAAGGCTTCGTGATGGGCTCCCGCCTGACGCATACGATAGGCGGCCCAGACGGCGGTGAGGGCCTGCCCATTCTGAACTGGAGCACCAAATACGGCGACCCCCGCATCGCCCATTTCATCGGGATGCATGCGCTGCAAGTGCTGCCTGTTTTGGCTTACTATTTTTTGAAAAATGTAAAACTGACCTTGGCTGCGGGGTTGGTTTATGGGTTGCTGGCGGTCTTCGCCTTGGCGCAGGCGCTGGCGGGAAGGCCGTTTTTTAAAATTTAAACTACGATTAAATGGAGCTTCCAACAGCCTTGAAGGTATGGCTTTGGAATATTAGAATTGTGTAAAATCGCCACAGTGCTATTCCGATTTTGCAACAATTGAATAATAAGTTTAACCCAAAAATAACCACTTTCAAACCCACAAGTCATTTGAGCGCCGTAATCAGCAGCCCAAAAAAACTGTCTGAATGAAGCGCCAAAACACAATTTTATTATTAACTGTACTAGGGGCATTGAGCCTTATCCGCTGCACTGAAAACGCCCCAGCTACCAATGGGGAAGCACTTGCGAAAACCCGCTGTGCTTCCTGCCACGCCTACCCAGCACCCGACTTGTTGGATAAAAATTCTTGGGAAAAATATGTGCTGCCCCGCATGGGCGTCATGGTGGGCGCCTTGCCTGCCGACCTTGCCGAAGGTGCTGCACCTGCGCCGGAAGGTGCTTTCATTTCCAAAGAAGATTGGGAAGCCATCCGCCAATTTTACCTAAAAAATGCGCCTGCCGAGCCACTTGCGGCCCAGCCGCTTTCCATCGAAAAGGTGCTTCCACAGTTCGAAGTGCGGTTCCCCGACCACTACCTAAGCCCGCCGGGCACGTTGCTGACAAAGTTTGACGGGGGCAGCCTCTTCCTCGGCGACGTACACACTGGCAATCTGTACCAGTTTGATGGTAAAATGGTTTTGCAAAAAACGGCGAAGGTGCCTGGCGGTGCAGTTTGGCTGAACCGGATACCGGAAGGTGACCTCGTGACCTGCATCGGTTCGTTTTCGCCAACGGAGGCGGCCACGGGAAGCGTCCTGTTTTTACCAAAAAAAGAAAACGTCCAGCCAGTGGTGCTGCTCGACAGCCTGCACCGCCCCACGCACACGGAGCTGGCCGACCTCGACGCCGACGGGCGATTCGACCTCGTCATCAGCGAGTTCGGCAAATGGGCGGGCAGCCTCAGTTGGTGGAAAAACAATGGGCGGGGCGGCTTCGAGCGGCGGTTGCTCCGCAACATGCCTGGTGCCATCCGCACGGCGGTGAGCGACCTGAACGGCGACGGGCTGCCCGACGTCGTCGCCTTGTTTGGGCAGGGCGACGAGGGTATTTTTGTTTACTATAATAATGGTGGCGGCGAGTTCGAGGAAGTGCGGGCGTTGCGCTTCCCGCCCAGCTACGGCTCCAGCTACTTCGACCTGTTCGACTTCAATGGCGACGGGCATCTGGACATCGTTTACACCTGCGGCGACAACGCCGACTTCCCGCCCGTGAGCAAGCCGTACCACGGCATCCGCATCTTTCAAAACGATGGACAGGGCAATTTCACGGAGGCGCTTTTCCTGCCATTGCCGGGTGCTTATGCCGCCATTCCCGCCGACTTCGACCTTGATGGCGACTTGGACATCGCAGCCATTTCTTTCTTTCCCGATTTTAAAAAAGCGCCGGAGGCGGGTTTCGTTTTCTTTGAAAATCAAGGCGGCATGAAGTTCAGGGCGCTCACGTTCCCGCAATCGCACAAGGGCCGCTGGCTGTTGATGGATACAGGGGACTGGGACGCCGATGGCGACCTCGATATTGTGCTGGGCAGCATGGCATTTGAGGTGGTTCCCGATGGTGGCGAGGTGAAGAAGTGGATAAAAGACGGCATCCCGTTCGTGGTGCTGGAGAACAAGGCGAGGTGAAAATTTCAACTAAAAACAATCCTAAATTTACCCACAAGTCATAGTTAACATTCGCATAACTTTATGATAATCAATTCTTTAACAGGTAAAGATTATTGAACTATTTGTTAAAAAACGCTTAACCCACCGGGTACTTTCCTTCGTACCTGCCGAGCGTAGGTTTGCAAATAATTTTTTTCATCAAAATTCAATTGTTGACCTATGACAAAGAGACTTTACCTCTTCTTTGCCCTGGCATTTTCGTGCCTTGCGGCAAACGCACAAACCCTCTTCGATGAGGAAATCCAAATCCCGACGGGATTCGTACCCACCACCATCGTAATGCCTCCATCCCCGCTTACCACCCAGGTATTGTTCGTGGGTGGTGTGGACATGGTGCAGGCCACCCCTACCTACGGAAACCCCGGTGGAGAAGAAGTGGCCAAGGAGTGGCACGACTTCATCGGTATCACCCCCGACAACTCTGGCCAGAGCATGGGCTGGGTGACGGTGAACCATGAGATGATCTACGCCTCCGATAAGCTCGGTGACGGTGGTGGCATGACCTCCTTCAGGATTAAAAGGAAGGCCGACGGTACCTTGGAAGTGCTTGACCAAACGCTGAACGATGGCCGCTCCGGCAAGTTCTTCAACGTGGACTTTGCCAACACGGTTGGTGAAACGGGCATGAACTGTGGCGGTATCATGAGCATGGTGGATGGCCGCATTTGGACGGCAGAAGAGTGGTTCCAAACCAGCAATGCTGCCATTTATGCCACCGGCGGCGGCATTCGGGACACCTCCAACTTCGTGGTGTCTTCCGACATCCCCGGCTGGAACGGCGTGAGCCTCAAGCGCTACCAGAACCTGAACTGGATGACCGAGATTGACCCACGCCAGGCCAAGGCCATCCGCAAGCAGTACAACTGGGGCCGCCAAGGCTTCGAGGGCGGTGTCGTGGCCCCGGACAACCGCATCGTTTACCTCGGCCCAGATGCCACGCCTGGCTTCTTCGGCATGTTCGTGGCGAATACGCCGGGCGATTTCACAAAAGGGACTTTGTTTGCCTACAAGCACGACAAGCCAGGATGGCCTTGGGTGCCCATCTGGGAGGATGGTGCCATGCTCAACCATGAGAATGTGGCCGCTTCAAAAGGTGCTACCATGTTCAACCGCATCGAGTGGGTAGCCATCAACCCAGACAACAATTTCATCTACTTCACCGAAACAGGCCGTGACAACCCCGGCAGCGCTTTCACTGCTGGTGCAGCAAAAGGTGGCGTTCACCACCCAGCCATCTTGGCAAGGGCGCAGGCGCAGGGTGTTGCTTCTCCAAACGTGCCAGCTTACTGGGATTACTACGGTCGGGTTTGGGAATACAACCCAACCAATGGCCAGACCCGCATCTACCTCGAAGCAGGCCCATATTTTGCTGACAGCCCAACCGAAGCCAACTACCCAGAGAAGCACCTGACCAACCCTGATGGTTTGAACGTAATTACGATTGACGGTAAAAAATTCTTGGTCATACAAGAAGATTTGAACGGTACTTCCAAAGGCCGGGTACCAGCTGGCGTGACCAACTCGCTTTGCGAGGTTTATATCCTCGACTTGAGCATACAAAATCCAACGGTGGACGACCTCATCCGTTTAACGGCAATGCCTGCGGGCGCTGAAGTGACTGGAGCCGTCATGACGCCGGACGGCAAGTCGCTCCTCGTCAACTCGCAGCACCCGCGCACCGACAACCCGTTCCCTTGGAACCACTCGCTGACGGTCGCCATCCACGGTTTCGACCAGGTGAGCTACGCCAGCCTACAAAACCGCAGTTCGTTCGATGCCGAGGTTACGCCAGCCGTTGACGAATCGGGTGCATTCTCCATCTATCCGAATCCGACCACTCGCACCGTGTTCCTGAACAAAATGACGGACGTGGCCATTTATGACGCCTCCGGCAAACGGGTGCTCGTGAAGCGCAACACGATGGAAGTGGAAGTCGGCCATTTGAACACCGGCGTTTATTTCTTGCAAAACGCTGAGGGTGAGACGATTAAGTTGCAGATTCAGTAAGCCGTGAGGCATGACCTGAGGTGACATCTTTTTGCCTGCTACACCTTTTGGTTTTAGCGAATTTTTAAAAGGCAAAAAGGTGTCATCTCAAGGCTCAAGCTACACCGAGATGACACCTTTTCGCCCTGAAAAACCCTGCTGGATGGTTGAGTTGGAACGGGCGAAAAGGTGTCATCTCAAATCACCGGATGCCTGCGAGGTGTCCGGCATTTTTAAATTTCAAGCCTTATGAACAAAAAGATACTTGCCTGTTTCCCCATCCTTTTTGCTGTCATCTTCTTCGGCAGCTTTTCGAGCGACAAAGCGAAATTGGCTTTGGAAAAAGTCAGTCAACAATTCGGTGGCGGCCTTGACGAAACCGGGCTTGCCATCAGCGATTTGTTGGCTGCTGCGCAAAATCTGAGCGGCAGCGAAAAGTCCGTGGAAGTGCTGCAGGCCGCCGTAACGGAGGCCCGGTTGAGCTATAAAAAAATCGAGTTCCTCGTCGCCTATTTAGATGGGGCCGATGTGAAAAAAAACATCAACGGCGCACCCCTGCCGAGCATTGAACCCAATGTGCCAGTGGTGAAGGTCATCGAGCCGAGCGGCCTGCAGGTGCTGGACGAGCTGGCATTTGCCGACGATGTTTTCTCCCAAAAAAAGGAAATCGTGGCGCTGGCGCAAAAGCTGGAAAAGGACTGGCAGGAAGTCCAGTTGTTCCAATCAAAAATAGCCATCACGCACCGCCATGTCTTCGAGGCCATCCGGCAGCAACTGGTGCGCTCGTTCACGCTCGGCGTCACGGGCTTCGACACGCCCGGCTCCGCCAATGCCATCCCGGAGGCCAAGGTTGCCTTCGAGGGCATGTACAATGCCTTCAAAAACTATATGCCGATGCTGGAAGAAAAAGACCGTGGCCTTGCCATCGTCATGGATGCCCGCATGGAAAACACGCTGGAATATTTGACCAAACACGACGATTTTGACAGCTTCGACCGGCTGGAGTTCTTGATGAAGCATATCGAGCCGCAGTACCAGCTTTTTTATGAAATACATAAGTCGCTAGGCATTGAGTTCGCTGAAGAAACAGACAAAGCGCCTCGGGCCGTGAACTACCACGCTGCCAGCATATTCGACCCCGTTTTTTTGAATGCGGGGTATTTCGCCAACCTCGACCTGAAGCACCCGCTGTTTGAAAAAAGGAAGGAACTGGGACGGACGCTGTTTTTCGACCCCATTTTATCCAAAAAAATTGACCGTTCCTGTGCCTCGTGCCACCAGCCGGAAAAGGCGTTCACGGACGGTCTGCCCACGAGCCTCGCCGCTGACGGGCAGCATTCTTTGCTCCGCAATTCGCCCTCGCTCGTCAACGCCGTGTTCGCCGACCAGTATTTCTGGGACCTGCGGGAGCCTCGCCTCGACCGCCAGATGCTGCACGTGGTGTTGAGCAAGGACGAATTCAACACCGACTACCCCGAGATCCTCGAAAAACTTGGCCAGAGCGCCGAGTACCAGCGCCTGTTCGCCGAGGCGTACCCCGAGCAGCCGCAGTACCAGCTTTCGACCTATTCCATCTCCGATGCGCTGAGTGCCTACGTGGCCAGCCTCACCGACTTCGACAGCCCTTTCGACCAGTACGTGCGGGGCAAAACGGGCGTAATTGACCCGGCGGTAAAGCGGGGCTTCAACCTTTTCATGGGCAAAGCGGCCTGTGGTACTTGCCATTTTGCGCCAGTGTTCAATGGCACGGTGCCGCCGACCTACCTCGAATCGGAATCGGAGGTGCTGGGCATCACCGCCACTGCCGACACGCTGAACCCCAGCCTCGATGCCGACTTCGGCAGGTTCGCCAACGGCATGCCCGACGTGAAAGCCGATTTTCTCAAAACCTCTTTCAAAACCGTGACCGTGCGCAATGCCGAACTGACGGCCCCGTACATGCACAACGGCGCCTTCAAGACCCTCGAAGAAGTGGTGGATTTCTACAATCGCGGTGGCGGAAAAGGGCTGAAACTCGACGTTCCGTACCAGACATTGCCCTTCGATGAACTCAAGCTGACAAAGGCGGAACAGGCCGACCTCGTGGCATTTATGAAATCGTTGACGGGGGACATGTCAAAGTTCGATGCGCCGGAGGAGCTGCCCGTTTTTGAGGGGAAGGCGGCTTGGAACGGAAGGAAGGTTGGGGGGAGCTATTGATGTTATTAAAAAATTTCACTTCACTAACTCATAATGTTGTTATCAAATTCACACTTTGATGTAACTCGCAGTTGGCCCGTATCCTGCTCAACGACTTAGGCTTTACGCTGATGCATCAGTCTAATTGGTATTGCCGAACCGTGCCTGCTTTCAACCTGAAACCTGCGGTGCGACATTTACTTGCAAAGCCTTGGCGTGGAAACCTCAGCTATCCACCCAGTCCTTAAAACCCTGCAAACAGGAGCGGCTCACGAGAAACTCTACACCCGTTACCTGCACGGAAAGTTCCAGTTTCATCCGTTGGTTGAAATAGGGGTGTATTTTTTTGATGGCGTTGATATTGACGATTTGTCCGCGGTTGATTTGAAAGAACGCCTGGCTATCAAGGCCCGCCATCAGGCCCTCAACGGTATTGGTGTAGAGGTGGCGCTGCCCCTGAAACGTGTGCAGGAAAGTCAGCCCCTCTTCCGAATGGACACAGGCGATGTCAGCCATGTTGATGAACTCGAAATGGTTGCCTTTTTTCACGAGGCAGCGGAGCTTTTTTTGTTGGTTCAGCTTACCAAAAACGGATTGCAGTTGTGCGGACAACTGCGCATTGGCGCTGGGACGTGTGCGCTCAAATTTGTCCAAGGTTTTCCGCAAATCGTCCATGTGGATGGGCTTCAGCAAATAGCCAATGCTGTTTAGCTTGAACGCTTCGATGGCATATTGGTCATAAGCTGTAGTGAAAATCACGGGTGCATCCACCTCCACGTGCTCGAATATCTCGAAGCTCCGGCCATCCGACAATTCGATGTCCAGGAAAATCAAATCGGGGCCTTCGTTTTCCATGAGCCAGTTAACGGCGTCTTCTACGCTTTCCAGATGGGCCAGTATTTGGACGTCTGGCCTCACTTTTTTCAGTATGTCCCGCAGGTACTGAAAGGCGTTGATTTCATCTTCGACAATCAGGATTTTCATACGAATTGGCTTGAAAAAATTAAAGGGACTGAGACTGCAAAATGGTGGTCGTCTTCTGTCACTGCGAGTGGTGAAGTAGTGAAAAAAGCGATGCGGGAGCGGATGTTTTTCAACCCCATCCCAGTAGAGTCAGCCTCCCTAATTTTCTTTTGGATATTGTTTTTTACTTGGATGGCCTTGCCTTCCTCCGTTATTTCCACTTCGATGCGCAGCGGTTTTTTCTGTGAAACGATGTTGTGCTTCACCGCATTTTCTATCAATAATTGCAGGCAGAGTGGCAGGATTTGAGCGGAGCCAGTCACTTTTTCCGGCAGGGAAACCTGAATGCCCTCGTGAAACCGCTCCCGCAATAATTCCACGTAAATCCTGACGTTTTCCAGTTCCGTGCTCAACAGCACCAATTGCTGCTCCTGATTGCTGACCGTGTATCGGTAAAACCGGGAAAGTTTGTCAAGGTAGTTCATGGCCCGGTTGGGGTCGGTCGGTATCAGGTTCATCAAAGTGTTCAGGCTATTGAACAGAAAATGGGGGTTGATTTGGTTGCGGAGGTTGTCCAACTGCCCCTGGATATGCGCCATTTGTATCCTGTCTTTTTCCAAAATGGCCTCTTTGTATTTATGGAAAAAATAAATGGCATCGTAAAACATGACGACGGCAAAAGTTAGAACATAGGTGGAGCCAAAGCCCTGCAACAAAGTAGGGTTAAGTAAATCATTTAGCCCGAAAATACTGTAAACCAATTCAATGACAGTGTGGACTAATATCGAAATAATCGGCACTGCAAATACAATGATAGCGAGCTGTATTCCAAACCGTTTCATGGCATCGTTATAGGAGTTGAACCGCTTTCGCAATGTCAATATCAAGTATCGGTTGAACAACCAATATGCCGTGGTGTATGCCAGCGATTCAAAATATTCCTGATGAGCAACGCTGAGGTATGTTGCTAAATCAACCCCGAAAAATAGAAAAGGAATTATCAGCGACAATATGGGTATTCCAATCAGCATCACCGGGCGGTCGTCGAAAGCGAGGTATGGAATATTCGGTTTAAGCATGTATTAGAATATCATTTTTTTGCCCGCAGTTCGAGGGTTGTTCCAAATTGCGCATGTTTGAAGCATTGCCGGAGGCGAAAAACCGAAATTTCTTGGGCTTTATTTTCACCAATGCCAAGGCATTCAAACATGCGCTAAAAGTACCTAAAACTGCAACCTGTACAAAAAGTCAGGGAAGAAGCCAATCTGGTCAACCCGGTCTATGTTGTTGGTCAGGCGGTTGAATTGCCTGGCAAAGATATTTTCCCGGTTGGTGACGTTCTGGAAATCCATGAAAAACTGGTGGAAGATTTTCCTTTTGCTGCTGTTGAGTTTCAGGCCCAGTTTCACATCCCAGCGGAAATAACTGTCGTATTGTTGGCTGAAAGCGTTTTGCTCGTCCAGTATTTCAAAACCGGCCGCTCTTGAAGCCTCCAAGTCAACCGGCGTATAATACCTGCCGCCAGCGGTAGTCAGTTTGGTATCCACAACGATGGCATTCTTTTTTGCCTTGCCAATCTTAAATTCCTTGCCTGCCAGTAAGTTCACCACGTAGCCGTTGTCAAATGGCGTGCTCCGTTCAATGCCGTCGCTACCTTCGTATTTGCTTTCAAAAACGGAAGTGGTGAGCAGTGTGTAAAAGCCTTTGCTGTAAAATTTCTCCAAGGTCAGCTCCACGCCCCGGTTAAAGCCTGTGCCCTCGCTCACCAGCGAAGTTTTGTCATCGGAAAACGCAAAGTCGGCACCTTCCGTCAGCGTAGAATAGCTGGTCGGCTGTGCCTCCACCGGTGCACGGTCAATTTCCTGGTGGTAAACTTCGGCTTTCAGGCGCCAGTCTTCGCCCAATTTGGTGTCATAGCCAAGCACGTAATGCTGAGAGCGAACAAAATCAAGGCCCGTGTTTGTCCGCACCAGTTCGCCGTTGACTTCCTCGTTGAGCAATAAAATGGGCAGTGGCGCCATTTGGTTGTGAATGCCGTATCCAAGCGTGAATTTGTTGTTCGGGTTCACGGCGTAGCTGACCGATGCCCTCGGTTCAAGCACAAATTGCTCGTTCAACGTGGAATATTGCCCGTGCAGGCCGATGTTCAGTTGCAACTTTTCAGTCAGTCGGTATAGCGTCTGGGCGTAGGGCTGCACCAGTCCTGTTTGACCGTCAAAATCGTACACCGTGAACCAGTCAGGCTCGCCGTCGCCGTCTGCATCGGGGGTGTTGTCCCGGTCGAGCAAAATGGAATTGTTGCCAAGGTTTTCATACAACAGGCCAACTCTTAGCGTCTGTTTGGCACTTATTTTTGAGTTCAAAAAAGTGGAAAAAGTAAAACGGGATTCTGCATTTTCGACCTCTGTTACCCGAAGCTTGGTTTCAGTTATTTCGCCTTGGTCAAAATACCTGTCTTGCTCGAACGTGTTTCCCCGGAACGAACCGCCAACCACCGTCCTCAAGTAGCTGTTTTCACCAAGCATAATATTGTGCTTCAATCCGGCCATGCCGAAACTCCCTTTCACGTAAGAGTCTTCATCTTCTGCTGCGAACAAATCACCTTCATCAATTTCGGAACCGAGGAAGGTGATTTCTGAGCGGCCACCAATACCGAACAAGGTAAATTGCCCCGCTTTTGACCGACCGAGGTCCACTTTAAAAGAAATATCTTGGTAATCGGGCGTAGCTGCCGTGGACCCTGCCCCTATCAACCCAATGAATGAGTAGCGGCCTGCCACCAGGTAAGAACCTCCTTTCTTCCCAACTGGGCCTTCGGCCATGGCCTCCAACCCACTAAAAGCGCCCAATTGTACGGTAAATTCGTTGCGGTCTTTGTTGCCGTTCCGAAAACCAATGTCGAATACCCCGGCGTTGGCGTTGCCGTATTCGGCGGGGAAGGCGGACGTGAGGAAGTCAGAATTACGCAGCACATTGGGGTTGAGGGCGCTGACAGGGCTGCCTGTGGTGCCAAATGTGGAGAAGTGATTTGGGTTTGGTACCGGGATGCCCTCGATGCGCCAAAGCACACCCGTCGGCGAATTGCCCCGCACCACGATATCGTTGCGGCTGTCGTCCGGTGCCGAAACGCCCGCAAAATTAGAGGCCAAACGTGCCACGTCGCTGCGTCCCCCAGAGTAGCGGTTCACCTCTTCTACCGAGAACTGACGGGCAGAAATGGTCGCCAGTTCGTTCTGTGCTTGGTCCTTGTTTGTCTTGGCCGTGACCACCACTTCATTCAGTTGCCCGACCGATTCCTGAATGGCAATGTCCAAAATAACATCCTTTCCAGTGGATACTTCCACATTGGGCATGGTGAGGTTTTCGTAACCTAAGTAACTGATTTTTAAAACATTACGACCGATAGGCACTTTTTCAAGGATGAAATATCCATCCCCGTCCGTCACGGCACCGATTGGGTTTTCCGGCCCCACCAATTCCACGGTTGCCCCAATGATGGGCATTTCGGATTGTTGGTCGAGCACCGTCCCTTTGATTGTGCCGGTTTGGGCGAAAATGAAGGTCAATGTGAAGATAAATGTGAGAGTTGCAAAAAGCTTTTTCATGATTGTATAATGTGGTTTGTGTGAAACGATGGGGCAAAAATGAATGCGATACACAGCGGCTACAATCAGAAAAAGGTAGAATGCAGTTTCGGCGGGTTGAAATACAATTTGACGAAAAGGCGGGTTGAAAATTAAAGATAATGAGCAGTTAGCAAGTTATTTGATTACCTGCTCAGCCATCCCAAATGACAGCGTCATCCCCGCCCCGCCGAGGCCATTCAAAATGGTGACGCCCTCCTCCGGCTCGACCTCCAGCCAGCTCTTACCATTTGGCAATTTTGGGTAAATGCCGTTCCAGGTCTCCGCAATTTGAGGCTTCGGCAATCTGCAAAAAGTTTCCAAGTACTTGATAACCAATTCGTTGAGTTCCGTTCGGTCGAAGGGGTCGTGGTGCAGGCCGTACTCGTGGGTGTCGCCAAGGGTCACTTCGCCGAGTCCGTTTTGTGAGACGAGGACGTGGATGCCCCATTTCACGTAGTCCGGCATTTCCTTTTCAAAACGGCTGCGCAATGCGGGCAGCGAGGGTAGTTTATCGAAAGCCTTGTAGTGGGTCAGCGTGAGTCCGGCGCAGAGCGAAGCACCGATGCGGGCGGGCTGCGCTGGGGTGCGCATCATCTGGAGCTTGCAGCGGGTAATGCCGCTGTCGGCGAAGACCTGCGGGTACAGCGTCTCGAAGTCTTGGCCGGAACAGATGAAAATGCGGTCGGCCCGGTGCGTTTTGCCATCGCCGGTCACGACTTGGCCGCTACGGACTTCCGTGGCGGCCACGCCGAACTGGAACTCGATGCCGTATTTTTCGGTGAAATAGGCGGGCAGTTTCCAGATGGCTTCTCGTGGATCAACGATGATTTCGTCGCTGCTCCAGAGCGCACCTTTCAGGCCCTTCAGTACGGCCACGTTGGATTTTTCCCGGGCTTGTTTTTTCGTAAGCAAAGAAACGGCTGGCCTAACTGCCTGATTTTCCCCAACAAACTCCTCCAGCACGGCCCATTCGTCGTCGTGGTAGGCGAGGTGGAGGGAGCCATTTTCGTGGTGCCAAATGCCCGCCTCCGTGCAGGCTTCCTTCCAAATTGTTCTGCTTCGCAATGCCGTCTCGTACATTTTGCCCGTCGGTTGCCCGATGGGCCAGACCATACCGAAATTGCGGATACTGGCGCCCACAGCCCGTGGGCTGCGTTCGATGACGGTGACTTTGTAGCCCCGCAGGGCAAGTGCTCTGGCGGTGGCCAAGCCGACGATGCCTGCGCCGATGACGATGGCTGTGTTTTTGTTAGTCATTTTTTTAGCTGGCAAACTTTGCCTTGTTTTGTATTTTTGTATAAAATCTACAGCTTATGCTTAGTCTTTCTTTGCAAACTGAAATCACACTTGAACAGCTCTACCAACTCATTGCGCAGCTTAAGCCCAATGACAAAGCCAGTCTGGCCAAAAAACTCCGTGCTGAGTTTGCACTGGAGCAATGGTTGGCTGTTTCAAAAAAACTCCCCGATGTGCCGGAAGTCAGCATGGATGAAATTATCCAAACAGTAAAAGCCGTCAGAAAATCAAGACCTTCAAAAGCTTGATTTATGCGGGTTTAATTGACACGAACCTTTGGGTACGGGCACTAATAAGTGCTGAAACTCGTCAGCGACTCGAAAGAATAATTGCCAATCCAGCTATCGAAATCATTGGTAATCAACAACTTATTGAAGAAATTAAGGATGTTGTTGCTCGTCCTCGTTTACAAAAATTCTTGAAAAATGCTGACATCGAGTCATTTATTCAAGTCTTGCTTTTCCGCTTCGAAATGGTTTCTCCTTTTACAAGAATCCAAGTCTGCCGAGACCCTGATGATGATTTCTTACTGGAAATTTGCCATGATTTCAAAGTTGATTATTTGGTGACAGAAGATGAAGACCTGCTTGTGCTTCATCCATTTGAGGACACTCAAATTGTTCGACATTTTGATTTTGAGGCCAATATATAATTCCTAGTATGTTGTTTTTTTCCTCAAAAAATACCCCACCGAAACTCCCATCAGCACGATGCCCAGCACCGATGCCCACAGGTTTGCTCCCACCAAAAACTTGCTCCACGTCAACTGCACATCCAGAAATTCCTTCAGCAACAGCACAGCCACGCTGCCCAAATAGCCCACCGCATCCGCTACGTACATGATGAACCCGATGTTGCCGGGCTGGCGGTAGGCCGCTATCAGTCGCTCGAAAATCAGGCAATTGAACGGGACGTAGGCGAGATAAAGCCCCACCCCGTTCAACATGGCCCAGAGTGGGGCGCTCAACAGCTTTTGTGAAAAAAGCAGGGTGCTGGCAAAGACCAACACCATGCCCAGTAAGATAGATAAGTGGTTGATGAACAAGGCTTTGTGATTATTTTTTACAAAAACCAAAAGGCTCATGGAGGCCAATATGATGAGCGTAGCGGGCAGCTCGGTTTTGGTAAAAATTGCGGGTTGGCCGCCGTATCCTAGCTCCACCCATAGTTCAGCGGCGAAATTGTCCCGCAGGTCACGAAGCACGGTGAGCAGCAGGTAAGCGGCTACCAGCACGACGATGCCGGGCAGGAATTTTTTCAAAAAAGCCTTGCGTTCCTCGCCAGTCATGGGTCGGCGCTCGCTGCGGGCGGCCAGATCGAGGCGGTCGGGTGGGGGAGTGCGGTTCAGGAGCCAGGCTGCTCCGGCCAGTGGCACGATGAACAGAGCGCCCGTTACGAAGGGCATCCAAAATGCGCTTTGATTGCAGTCCACCATGACCCAACTGCCGATGCTTTTCACGAAACCGGAAGCAAAAATGAAGGTGCTGGATAGCACCACGCCGAGCACTTCGGTAGTGCGGCGGCCTTCGAGGTAGCTGAAGACGATGCCCCAAATCAGGCCGAGTGGCAGGCCATTTAGGAACATAAAAACGATGTTCCAAGGAGCAGGCACGAACGCAAAACCCAGCAACGACAGCCAAGCGAAGGCAATCAGTCCAAGGATGCGTTGAAAGCGCCCTTCCGGTTTCATCTCAGAGATGAAGCGGATGCCGTAAAACTTGCTCGCCATGTAGCCGAGTACCTGTGCCACCACGAGCCAGACTTTGTAGTTCACCCCGGCGTACACCAGCCCCTCAAAGGTGGCGGCGGTGAACGGTTTGCGAAAGGCATACATGCAGGTGTAAGTTGCGGCGGCGGCGAGGGCAGCCAAAACGATGGTGGAAGGTCGAGTGCCGATTTGGACTTCTGCGGACTTTTGTGTAGGAAAACTTGCTGTACCAGACAAGGTTGGAGTCATCGTTTTGTTTTCAGCAAAGCACGTTTTGGGCGGAAAACTGTGGGTTAAACGCTGGTTAAGTTTGGGAGAAATATGCGGTCTCGAACAGTTCTTCCAACGAGTTGAAAATATGCGTTGGGTTAGCCGCTAGCAATTGTTCTGCCGTTTGTGCGCCGGTCGTGATGCCTGCAGCCATACCGCAGCCAGCGTTCAAGCCTTCCTCAATGTCGGTCAACGAGTCGCCGATTTTGCCCACCGAGCTGGCATCCGAAACGCCCAATTTTTCCATTGCGAAGAAAATCATATCGGGATGTGGGCGGCTGCGCATCACGTCGTCGGCAGTGACGACGAGGTCAATCATGGGGTGGCCGAGCCAGCCGAGTTGTTGGAGCAGGTGCTCGGCGATGGAGCGTTTGTAGCCTGTGTTGAGCACGACCTTGATGCCTTGTTCTTGTAGTTTTTTGAAAACAAACTCGGCACCAGGCATCGGCTTGGCCTTGTTTTCGGCATAAGCCGTTTCCAGCAAATCCGTGAAATCATGGTGGACATCCACGGCGTTTTCTTCTGTTACTGCGCCATCGGTTGCCACGGCCAGCACGTCCCGGATGGCTTGCAGCTTTTCCTTTCCGGCGGCATGGAGCAGCACGGTTTCGAGGGAAACGGGGAAGCCCGCCCGCTCGATGGCCCAGTGGACAGTTTTGTAAACGATATTGTCTTCGTCAACGGTGGTCCCCGCCATGTCGAAGATGATGAGTTGGAGTGGCATTGCTTGTTTATTTGATGTATCTTCGTTTTTATTTTATCAGAAAAATATCGTCCAAAATGGAAGCAGGAACATTGGCGGAAAAGGGGTATTTAACCATCGAGCAGTACCTCGAATTGGAGCAGGCATCGGATGTCAAGCACGAATTTCACAACGGAAAACAAGTAACTATGGCAGGTGGGAACTACCTACACAACAAAATCAAATTTGAAATCGCTATGCTGCTTGAATTGTTTTTTCGGTCAACTGGAAAGCAATTTGAGATACTCGACAGCGACATGAAAACACGAATAGAAGCCACCAACAAGTTTTGCTACTCCGATGTGACCGTCATCGCCTTGCCTCCTGAATTTTATACGACTCCTGCTGGGAAATTGCGCCGTGACATCATTACAAACCCACTGCTGGTGGTCGAGGTGCTTTCCGACGATACCCGAAGCAAGGACAAGGGCGAAAAATTTGAGCAATATTGCACCATCCCGACTTTTCGGGAATATTTACTGGTGGAGCCTGAGCAGGTTTGGGCTAAAACGGTTTACCTCGAAGACCCTGCCGCTGGCCTGATGCGGGTTAAAACTGAGACCAATCTAGAGGCATCCATTTTCCTGCAATCCATTGGCTGTGAACTGAAACTCGCCGATATTTACAAAGTGCTAAAAAGCGTAAACTCCTGATTTTCGTCAAGCGGCAGCGTGCAGTTGGTACATGCCTGAATGCCGCCGTAGGTGGCGCAGGCACATGCTTTTGTAGCGTTCCATATCCGGTAATGACTTATTCACCTCCTTTGCTGCTTCGTCCCACTGACGCATTTTTATCATCAACTCAAACAGAAAATGCGCTTCAAATGCGGCTGCTTCTTCAGTATCCATCTTGCCGCCCTGCCAGCTTAGGGTTTGTCGACTTGCCTCGGAAAGTTTTTCAAAATACTGCTGGTTTTTTAAGGTGAGGTAACGTTTCGCTTGTACGTGGCCTTCTACCAGGCGGCAGACTTTTTCGGAAAAACCAAGCCTGCTCAGGAAGTTACCACCCACCTGCTCATGGCGCAAGATGCCGAGTCCGGGCATTTCGTCTTCATTTGGAAGGGCGCAAAGGTGGCCGATATCGTGGAGCAGGGCAGCGAGGATGACATCTTCGTCGAAGCCCTCGGCCTCGGCCATTTGTGCCGATTGGCAGGCGTGCTCTATCTGGCTGACTGGCTCGCCGATGTAGTCTTCTTGGCCACGGCGCAGCAGGATGTCAAAAATTTCTTCGGTAGCTTGTTCAGGACTTTTTCTAATCGGCATGACGATAGGGAAACTTGTTGCATTCCGCTGGAACACCAACATTTTCGGGGCGGCCTGCGGTCTGCGTTTTATGTGGCGGTTAACCATTTTAGTTTGATTTTTAACACCACGAAGGTCATGTCAGACTATAAATTGAATGTGAAGGAGGGGTTAAGTTTGATAGAAAAAAAGCCTGCCCAGAGCAATCCGAGCAGGCTTTTTTTTTATAAAAAATAGCTGTCAAATTACTTCACCAGCCACATCACCCCATTGATGTCGTCGTCACCAAACTGCCTCGTCACAGCTTCGTCGTAGTTGGCCGTGTTCGTGTTGCGCTCAGAGGCTGGGTACTGGAAGCGCTTCGGGATGCGGTCGCCGTTGCCAGTGCCGGGGCCGATGTCGAACACCGGAACGCCCGTCCTGCGCTGGTTGTAAAAAGCTTCCCAACCGCTGTTTTGGAAAAAGGCGAGGTACTTCTGCGTCAGGATTTGCGCCAAGCCATCGGCGTTGTCGCCTGCGTAGTCCACGTCGGCTTGCGCCAAATAACCAGCCAGTGCAGTGGCATCAGTTATGCCATAGAAGTTCATGCTGGCCGTGATGCCCCGGTCGTACCATTCGCCAGCGTCGCCGCTCACCCAGCCACGGTTGATGGCCTCGGCGATGTTGAAGCAAAGCTCGGCGTAGCCGATTTGGATGCAAGGCTCTGGCCCGCCGAAGGTGGTGTAATAGCGGCTCTGGTTGATGGCGCTGTACTCGCCGTTGCCCATTTTGAAGGTCATGTCGTCGAGGCCCTCGCCAGCAGGAGCACCCACGTAGGCTTCAAAGTCGGTGGCAGCGTAGCCCTGTGCCAGCTTTGCCTCAGCAGGGTCGGCTACGATGAAAGTCCGCGGGTCCTTCAGGCTGACGAGCAAGCCAAGGTAGGTGTCGCTGTGGTTGTAACGGCCAGCATCGAAGCCACTGTTGCCCGGATTGGTCGGGTATGTGTTTGTTGAGCTGTTGTAAACATAGGCCATGTTGTCATCAAGGCTTTCCATCACCGGGTACTTCGACGGGTTGTTCATCACTTCGGCAAAGCGGCTCTTCACGTTCAGGTCGCTGTCGTCGGCGTGCTTGCTGAGGTGGATGAGCACCCGCAGCTTGTAAGTGTTGATGACTTTTTGCCATTTCACGAGGTCGTTGCCGAGGTAGATGTCGCCTTGCAGCGAGTTGTCGTTCTTGCCGATAGCGGCGGCCATCAGGTCATTGGCCTCTTCCAGTAAATTGAGCGCAGCGACAAACACTTCTTTCTGCGAATCATAAACTGGCGTCGTGTTGTCCAAGCCTTGCAGGGCTTGTGAGAATGGCACATCCCCGAATTTCAACGACATGCGGATGGAGAAATATGCCTTGAAAAATTTGCCCAGCGCCGAGTAGGGGTTAGAGGTGCTGCCCGCCAGTTTCTCCGCTTCTGTTTCCATCAACTTCACGTTGTTGAGGGTATAAAAATCGAAGCCAGAAGTCGTCCAGTTGTACTCGTTGCTGCCGTAGTAGTTGTAGTTGCTAAGGTGGAACTGGCTGTACCGCATCACGATATTGTCGTTCCAGCAAGCCTCGTACATGTCGTTCAACACGCCCTGAAAAATCAGCGACGGTGGTGCCGATGCTGGCTGGTTGGGGTTGATTTGAAGGTCCTCGAAGGATTTTTCGCAAGCGCTCATTCCGAAAAGGAAGAGGGCGAGGATAGTTATATATTTAAGCGATTTCATTGATTGTTGATTTTTTACCCCTGTCCGCAGCCCCTTTAGGTGTCAGGGGCTGCGGACAGGGGTTTTAATTAAAATGTAAAGTTCAAATTCACCCCAAACCGCCGCAGTGTAGGCGACTGCAAATCAGAGTAGCCTTGTACTGAGTTCGGGCTGGTCGTACCCGTGAACTGCTCCACGTCCACGTTTTTCTCTTCGGCAAAATAGAGCAGGTTCCTGCCCACGAGGCTCACGCTGGCACCTTGGATGAGCCTACCCTTGAATTTTTCCTTCGGAAAATTGTAGGTGATGGTCACCTCCCGCAGCTTGGCGAAAGTGCGGCTCATCAGGTTCGCCTCCTCGTTGGAATAGTAGCGGCTAATGTAGTCCTGTAGATAGGTGGTCGTCGTGTTTTTGGTGAACTCCATCTCTGCGTAGTTGGTGATATTGCCATCCACATCGTACTCCGGTGCTACGCCGTTGGCGATGACCACGCCCTCGGCTACCCAAGTCTTGTTGCCGAGGTAATCTTGGTAGCGGGCATCGCCCATGCCAAGGCCGTTTGCGTCCTTGATATTGTTCAGGACGGTCTCCTCGTGGCGGCCACCCCGGAAGGTTTGGCGCTGGATGTAGTTGACGATGTTGCCGCCCACTGCGCCGTCGAACTGGAATCCGAATCCGAAGTTCTTGTAGCTCAAGGTGTTGCGCACGCCCCAAGTCCAGTCGGGGTTGGTGTAGCCGAGGAAGCGGTTCACCGGGTTGCGGAACGGACGGCCACTACCATCAATGATGTTCTCGCCATTTGGCGATTTCACGAACTCGCCAGCATAATAGGCATCAATACGGTCGCCCACTTCTAGGAACTGGCCGAGCTTGTCAACGCCGGGATAGATTTCATCCAACGTCTCCCGCCAAGTGCTCCAGTTGAAGTCCACTTGCCAGTTGAAGTCGGGCGTCTTCACCGGGCGGATGCCAAGCACCACTTCGTAGCCTTTTTTGCGGGTCTTGATGCCGTTTTCTACGGCTGCGCCGTAACCTGTGGACTCGGAGAGCGGCAGGTTGAACACGTTAGGGCCGTCGGTAGCATTGAAGTAGGTCAGGTCGAGTGCCACACGGTTGTTGAGGAATTTCATGTCAATACCCGTTTCAAAAGCCGTCGAAAACGAAGGCTCCAAGTTCGGGTTCACGATGGTGGTTGGTGAGTAGGCGCTCGGCTGGTTGTTGTAAGGGAAGCCGATGTTGTAGCCGCTGGAATTGACGTAGTTCGGGCCGTCGTATGGCGTGTAGTAGTCGTTACCGTAGTCAATCACGTCACGACCAGCCACGAGATATGCCGCCGGGATGGTCGAGCGGGTAAGGCCAGAACCAACTTTTGCGAAGCTGCCCCGGAGTTTCAGGAAGGTGAAGAAATCGGGCAGTTTCACCATCTCCGAAACCTGAAGGCTCAAGCTGGCAGATGGGTAGAAATAGCTGTTGTTGCTGGCTGGCAGCGTGGAGTGCTTGTCCGTGCGGCCAGTCAATGACAGCGTGAGGAAGCGGTTGTAGGTGATGTCCACGAAGCTGTAAGCACTTAATACCCGCATGTCGGCGCCGTAGTTGAACACCTGGCGGGTGAACAGTGAGTTGTTCAAGTTGTACCAGCCCGGCACGTTAAGGTAGTCGGTGGTGGCATAGCTGGAATTGTACTGGAACGAACGGATGTTGCCACCGATGGAAGCAGTCACGTCGAGCGATGGTGTTACGCTTTTGTCAAAAGTCAGCATCACGTCCGTGTTGTTCTCGAACAGGTTGCGGCGGTCTTCCCGGTAGTCGCCCTTAGCCTGCTCCCGACCGTAAGACGTTGCGGAGTATGGGAATTTTTCATTGCGGAAAATATCATACGTGGAAATCTGCGTGCGGCCCAGCAGCTTGAGGGCATCGCTGAAGCTGTAGGTCAGCGAGGCATAGCCGTAAATGTCCGTTTTTTGGTGGCCACGCAGCCATTCGTTGGCACTGAACCACGGGTTGTTGTAGCGGGTATAGTCGGCGTAAATCTGTTGGAGGCCCTCCTTGCCGGGCTGCCAGTAGTCCTTCATATCGTCCATGCTCCAGTCGGCACCGCCCCAGATGATGACGTTGTAAATCATGGAGTTTGGGCCGTAGGCCACGTCTGGGATGTTGTCGGTGAACTGGCGGTTGTAGTTCAGGCCGCTCTCGAAGCGCAGTTTTTTGTTGAAATTGTAACCAATGGCGGTGTTGAAATTGCCAGAGTTCAACTGCGTGTTCGGCACGATACCCTGCTGGTGCGTGTAGGTGCCGGAGATGCGGATGTCGTAGTCCTCGTTGCCAGCGCTCACGGCAAGGTTCGTCGTTTGCAGGATGCCGGGGCGCAGGAATTTTTCGAGGTTGTTCTTGCCCCGAGCTGTCCACGGTGTCGGTTTGATATTGCCCGTGAACGTAGCGCCGCTGGGGTATTCCGTCGTGTATTCTTGTCCTGGCGTATATTCGCCGTCGTACTGTGGGATGAGTTGGCCCTCGAATTTTGGCCCCCAAATATCATAGTCGGAATCGTAGAGGCCCCCGCCTTTTCCATCGGCAAACGCGTAGCGCCCGTGGTCGCCGGGGCCGTATTCGCTCTGCACTTTCGGGATGGTCAAAAAGCTGGCCTCCATCATGGTGGAGTTGTTGAATTCAACGGTGAAGCCCCGTTTGTCCTTCGTGCCCCTTTTCGTTGTGATTTGGATAGCACCGTACTGCCCCCGGCTGCCATAAAGCGCCGAGGCGTTCGGGCCTTTCAGCACGGTAATCGTCTCGATGTCGTCCGGGTTGATGTTCCAAGAGTCCGACTGGATGGGCACACCGTCCACCACGTAGAGTGGTTTGTCGCCACGGAGCAGCACCGATGGGCCGCCCAGCAGTTCCGCCGAAGCGCCGACGGTGAGGCCAGCCACCCGCCCAGTGAGCGAGTTGATAGGGTTTGGCTCCCGTGCCTTGATAAGGTCAGCGCCTTTTACATCCTGCACGGCATAACCTACCCGTGCTTTTTCCTTCGTAATGCCGAGGGCCGTGACGACGACCTCGCTCAGTTGCTGCGAGTTCTCCGCAAGCAGGATGTTCACGAAGTTTTGCTCCGCAATGACGACCTCCTGCCCATCGTATCCGATGTAGGAAATCACCAGCGGGGCATTGGGGTCGGCCACCCGCAGCTCGAAGCTGCCGTCGCCCTCAGAAATTGTGCCTGTGGAGGTTCCCTTCACCATGACCGTAGCGCCCGCCACGGGTTCGTTGGTCTTGGCATCTTTCACGATACCCTTCACAGTTTTTTGTGCAAAAAGGCTGCTGGTGCAAGCGCCCACTGTCAGTAGGCATACAAATACCAACCTCCAGGCCCTTTGGCTCAGTGCAAGTCTTCTTCGTTTCATAAATTTGTGAGTTTTAATTAAACAAATTGCTTTTAGCCGGGGCAGCTTGGGGCTGTTCCCGGCTTTTTTTGTCGGCGATTTTACCGACGGCGCAAATGTTGGACGGGAAAAATTGGCGGTGGTTATACTGGATTTAAGTCTTGGTGAAGTTTGTGTAAATGGGTTTCACGAAGCTGGGTTGGTAGATATATTTATTGTTAAAACAAAGTAAAAAATCGTAAAAATCCCTTTAATCACTGCTCTTTTTGAGTTTTAACTATTAATGAATAGAACATATAGCACCATGATATTCCAATAAAAGAACAGCCATACCCCAATATCAGGATATGGCTGCACGAAACATAATTTACTCTCACTAATAAAATTGCTAAAGATGAAACTGGGCGCAAATTTCGCTGCCCAACATGAATTGTAGTTTAGCGAGAGATTAAACCTTAGTCATTTTCTTGGCAGGTGCTTTTTTAGCCACTGCTGCCTTCGCTTTTGGCTTCACGGCAGTTGTTGGCTTTGCAACTACTTTCACCTTTGCTTTTGCAGCGGGTTTAGGTTGCTCCTCGGCCTTTGCCTTTTCAGCTTTGTGCTTTTCAGGTTTTGCTTTCAACAATTTTTTCAGCTGTTTTTCAGCATCCTTCAGATTTGCTTTCAATGCCTTTTTCTCAGCATCCAGCAATTCCAGATTGGCCTCCGTCTCTGCAATGAACAGCCTGACGGCGGCCACTTCTGGGTTCTCTGCGGCTAGTTTCTTATCTTTTTTTTGATGTTTTCCCATGATAGTTATAAAAGAATTTGATTAAAAATTAGCACAAAATTAACCCATAGTTTACATACCCAATGTTAAGTTTTCTATGGCTGTCATGGGTGGTGGTGTATTAGTTCGCCGATTACTTCTTCTCACCCAATTTCGCATGAGCCGCCGCCAACCTTGCAATCGGCACCCTCGGCCCAGAGCAGGAGACGTAATCCAACCCAATCTTATGGCAGAAGGCAATGGAGGCCGGATGCCCGCCATGCTCGCCGCAGATGCCGATTTTCAGGTTTGGGCGCTGACGCCTTCCCCATTCGACAGCGATTTCCATCAAGCGACCAACACCCCGAGGATCAAGGACTTCGAACGGGTTTTCGTGAACAATGTCCAACTGCTGGTAGAGCGGCAAGAACTTGTTCTCGGCATCTTCCCGGCTGAAGGAGTAGGTAGCTTGGGTCAGGTCGTTTGTTCCGAAGGAGAAAAACTCGGCTACTTTGGCCAGCTCGTCGGCCCGCATGCAAGCCCGTACCACTTCTATCATGGAGCCGAACTTGAAGTGCAGCGGCGCTTTCAGTTTCGCTTCGATTTTTTCCCGAATTTCATCCACAAAAACCTTCACATGTTCCAGTTCCCGTGCGGTGCAAACCTGCGGCACCATGATTTCGGGGTAAACCTCCACACCCGCAGCCTGGCATTCTGCGGCTGCTTCGAGGATGGCCTGGATTTGCATTTTGTAAATCTCCGGGTAGGTCAGGCCGAGGCGCACGCCCCGGTGGCCGAGCATCGGATTCACCTCGTGCAGCTCCTTGATTTTGCGGAGCATCCGTTCTTTTTTCAGGACGGCTTTTGTCACCAAATCAGCACCGTTTTGGTTAAACGGCGAAGGGTAGTCGTGCTTTAGTTCCTCGTTGGCTTCGAGCAAGCGCAGGCTGCCGTAGAGGTTGTTGACGCCGTCAATGGTGGTTTTCAGGTGGTGCAAATGTTCGAGTTCGCCGACCAGTTCCTCCTCGCTTGGCAGGAACTCATGGATAGGCGGGTCGAGTAACCGGACCGTCACTGGGCGTGGTGACATGGCCTTGAAAATTTCAACGAAGTCCTGACGCTGGATGGGCAGCAGCCGGTCGAGTGCGGCTTGGCGCTCCTCCGTGGTGTTCGCCAAAATCATGTCAATCACGATAGGCAAACGCTCCACATCGTTGAACATCCGCTCGGTGCGGCAAAGCCCGATGCCCATTGCCCCAAACTCGACTGCTTTTTTGGCGGCGCTCGGCGTGTCGGCATTGGCGAAGACTTTGAGCTTCGCAACCTCGTCGGCCCAGCTGAGCAGGGTTTGGAGTTCTTTGGAGAAAACGGGTTCTACCGTCGGCACTTCGCCTTGGTAAACCAAGCCCGTGCCGCCGTCAATGGTGATGTAATCGCCTTCGTGCAGCGTTTTTTCACCGATGACTGCTTGCCGCAGTTTCACGTCCACCGAAATGCCCTCGGCACCTGCCACACAGGGTTTGCCCATGCCACGGGCGACCACGGCGGCGTGCGAGGTTTTACCACCCCGGCTCGTCAAGATGCCTTGCGAAGCAAAGAAACCGTGGATGTCCTCCGGCTTGGTTTCCTCTCGAACGAGGATGACTTTTTGTCCAGCCCGGCCCAGCGTTTCTGCCCGGTCGGCATCGAAAACGCAGTGGCCAGAAGCAGCGCCCGGCGATGCGGGCAAGCCTTGCGCCAGCGGCACGGCCTTGTGTTTTGGGTCGAGGCGGCGGAACAGCAACTGCTCCAATATCTCCGGCTGTATGCGCAGCAACGCTTCTTCTTTGCTGATGAGGCCAGCGTTGGCCATCTCGACGGAGGTGCGGACGAGGGCGACGGCGTTCATCTTGCCGTTGCGGGTCTGGAGGCAGTACAGCACCTGTTTTTCAATGGTGTATTCAAAATCCTGTACCTCCCGGTAATGGGTTTCGAGCTTGTTGCGGAGGTCTTCGAGTTGTCGGTACATTTCGGGCATTTCCTTGGCCAGTTCTGCCACCGGTTTCGGGGTGCGGATGCCCGCCACCACGTCCTCTCCCTGTGCGTTGGTGAGGTACTCGCCGAACATCACGTTCTCGCCAGTGCCGGGGTCACGGGTGAAACCGACGCCCGTGGCGCTGTCCGTGCCCATGTTGCCGAAGACCATCGTGACGATGTTGACCGCCGTGCCGTTGGCCTTGTCGGGCGTGATTTTAAACTCCCTTCGGTAATCCACTGCCCGCTTGCCCATCCAGGAGTTGAACACAGCCTGGATGGAAATGCGGAGCTGTTCGTAAACGTCCTCTGGGAACGGCTTTCCGGTATGTTCTTGCACCACTTTGCGGAAGCGGTCGCTGATGTCTTTCAGGTCTTCTGCGCTCAAACCAACGTCCACTTTGACGCCTGCTCGGTGTTTTATTGCTTCGAAATGTTCGTCAAATTTCTTGTCAGGAACGCCGAGCGCTACCTTGCCAAACAACTGGATGAAGCGGCGGTAGGCATCGTAGCCGAAACGTTCGTTGCCCGTCTGTTTGATGAGGCCGGGGAGGGTCTGGGTGTTCAGGCCGAGGTTGAGGATGGTGTCCATCATGCCTGGCATGGACATCGCCGAGCCGCTGCGCACCGAAACCAGCAAGGGGTTCGACGGGTCGCCGAATCCCTTGCCGGTGGCAGTTTCGAGCCGCTTGATATGCTCGATGGCCTGCTCCATCAGCCCTTCTGGCAGTTCTTTGTTTGGGTTGGCGAGGTAGGCTAGGCATGCCTCGGTGCTGATGACGAATCCCGGCGGCACGTTGAGCCCGATTTGGGTCATTTCGCAAAGGTTGGCGCCTTTGCCGCCGAGCAGTTGCTTGTTTTTGCCGTCGCCTTCAGCGAAGGCCCAGACATATTTTCCAGTGGTTTTTGACTTGGTGGAGGAGGGTTCGTGAAAGGTGGCTTTATTAGTCATGATTAAATATTTTCGGCAAAGTTTGGGGTTGTTGCGGGGGTGGCAAATGACAATAGTCAATGGGGGTGGGGGATGAAAATCATCGGGGGCCTGAGTGCCACAACGTTAATTGGAGGTTGCCTGAAAATTAACTTCCCGTCCGTTAGTTTGGCCGACCACATTTTTCCTTTCTTTTGTGAAAACAAAAATTCGCAGCATATGAAATATTACTCCTTCTTCCTACTTATGGCCGCCCTCCTTTTCACCCAATGCAAAACCGCCCAGCGGGCCTCCGGGGACAAACTCTACCAGTCCCTCACGGCCAAGCGGGTGCAGCTTCCCAACCAGTGGAGCCTCACCCCGGCGGGCGAGGTTCAACGCCAGCTCGGCGACCTGCCGCTGCAAATTGCCCTCTCGCCGGACGGCAAGATGATGGCCGTGACTTGCAATGGGGTAGGGGAGCAAAAAATCCAACTTTTCCGCACCAGCGATGCCGTGCAGCTCTCTGAAATCGTCATCCCAAAGGCGTGGTACGGCCTTGCTTTCACCAACGACGGTAAAACCCTCTTCGCCTCCGGTGGAAACGACAACCTCGTGGCCATTTTCAAAATTGAAAACGACAAGCTGGTGCGGGACGGCGAAATCGTGCTGGGGCAGCCATGGGGCAAAGAGAAAATCTGCCCGACCGGGCTGGCCCTCGACGAACCGAACCACCACCTGCTCGCTGGCTCCAAGGAGGACAATATGCTCTACGTCTGCGATTTGCGGAGCAAAAAAGTGGAGAAGAAAATCCCGGTCGGTGGTGAGGTGTTCGGCGTCCTTGTTTCACAAAAAAGGGGCGAAGCCTACGTCTCGATGTGGGGGATGAAAAAGGTGCTGGTTTTTGACCTTAAAACTTTCGAAATAAAGGCCGAAATCGCCGTGGGTGACCACCCGAACGAGCTGATTTTGAACAAAAAAGAAGACCTGCTACTCGTCGCCAATTCGCACGACAATTCGGTATCGGTCATTGATTTGCCCAGCCGAAAAACGCTGGAAGTGCTGAACTGCGCCCTTTTTCCCGACTCCCCGAACGGCTCGACGACCAACAGCCTCGCCTTTGGCAAGGAGGACGAAACGCTCTATGTCGCCAATGCCGACAACAACTGTCTGATATATTTCGATATGGAGGAGCGGGGCGAGAGTAAGCCGCTTGGCTACATTCCGACCGGCTGGTACCCGACGAGCGTGCGTTTTGCCGCAGGCAAAATCATGGTCGCCAACGGCAAGGGCATGACCTCGCTGGCCAATCCCGACGGCCCCAGCCCGCTGCGCAAGGCGTCGGACGAAAGGGCGGGACAGTACATCGGCGAGCTGTACCTCGGCACCTTGAGTGTCATTGAGCCGCCGCAGGGAATGGAACGGGTGGCGTACTCACGCTTGGTTTACCAAAACTGCCCCTACAAAAAAGAGAAGGAAATGATGGCGGAAGGCGAGGCCGGAAACCCAGTACCCATGCGGGTCGGTGACCCATCGCCCATCAAGTACGTGTTCTACGTAATCAAGGAAAACAGGACTTACGACCAAGTTTTGGGTGATGTAAAAGATGGCAACGGCGACCCGGCGCTTTGTCTTTTTCCTGAAAAAATCACCCCGAACCAGCACGCCATTGCTCGGGACTATGTGCTGTTCGACAATTTCTATGTGGATGCTGAGGTGAGCGCCGATGGCCATAACTGGAGCACGGCGGCTTACGCCAACGATTTTGTGGAAAAAACATGGCCGACCAGCTACGGCGGTCGGGGTGGCAGCTATGATTATGAGGGCACCCGCCGCATTGCTTTTCCGAAGAAAGGCTTCATCTGGGACTACTGCAAACGGGCGGGCGTCAGCTATCGCACCTACGGCGAGTTTGCCGATGATGGGGCAAATTACGAGACACTGGAAGGGCATTTTTGCCCCGGCTATTCGGCTTGGGATATGAATTATCAGGACATCCGGCGGCAAGCTGATTGGCAGCGGGATTTTGATAGCCTGCTGAATATCAACCAAGTAGCCCGATTCAATACCATCCGTTTCGGCAACGACCACACCAGCGGGCTGCAAAAGGGCGCCTACTCACCCTACGCCGCCGTGGCGGACAACGACCTCGCCGTGGGGCGGCTCGTGGAGCATATTTCGAAGTCAAATATCTGGAAAGAGAGCGCCATTTTCATCCTCGAAGACGATGCCCAAAACGGCGCCGACCACGTGGATGCGCACCGCAGCACAGCCTACGTCATTAGCCCGTACACCCGGCGGAATTTCGTGGATCATACAATGTACTCGACTTCCTCGATGCTCCGCACCATCGAGCTGATTTTGGGACTGCCGCCCATGAGCCAGTACGACGCCGCCGCCACGCCGATGTGGCGTTGCTTTACGGCCACGCCGGACTTCACGCCGTTCAAGGCGCTGTCTGCGCAGGTGGACATCGAGGAGCGGAACGTGGCGGTGAACGAACTGAGCCGTATCAGCGAGACTTTCAACCTGGCGCAGGTGGACGCTGTGCCTGACCGCCTCTTCAACGAGGTGCTATGGAAGGCGCTGATGGGAACGGAGATGCCTGCGCCGAGAAGGGCGGCTTGGGTGAGGGTGGGGGAGGAGGAGGACGAGGATTGAGGAAAAGCCAGTTTATTTAAGCCGTTTTACCGAGCCGATTGCTTTGATTTCTTCCAAAACTGTTAGTTCCCGTTCAGCGCGACGGGTCAGTACAGCAAGCCGCTCCTCCTGCGTAAAACCCTGCTCGATGAGCGTGGCGTTAATGCTTTCCATGTTGGCGAGTACTTGGAGTTCTTTCACTGTTGCGTTGTCGCGTAAATTGCCCTTAGCCTCGGGGTTGGCGGCCTTCCACTGCTTGGCGGTGATGCCGAAAACGGCGAGGTTTAAAAGGTCTGCTTCCGAGGCGAAATAAAGGCCCTCCTGCTTCGTATTCCATTGAAGTAATGGTACCAAGTTAGTGCGGACGGCATCTGTATGGATGCTGTAATTGGCTTTTGAAATTTCACGACGGAGATTCCAAGCTAGCCCTAGGTTGTCGGCTTCCACCGTTTTGAGGCGGTCAAATTCCTTGATGAGGTAGAGGTAAAACGAGGGACTTATCCAAGTGGCAAATTGGAGGGCAATATCTTTGTGACCATAAGTGCCGCCGTATCTTCCAGCGTTGGAAAAAATACCGATGGCACCTGTTCTTTCTACCCACTCGCTGACCGAAAGCACGAAAGCGCCACCTCCTGCTCGTTGTCTAATCCCATTAAAATTCATGGAATTAAAACTTTCGTTGTACAGCCCTTCCCAAGTCGCCAAAAAGTCAAGGTTTGCGCCATTTCTGAGATAACCTTGGATGATTGCATCGGTACGCTGGTCGGCATGTCGGGCGATGTCGGTCAAACTGAAATAGTCCTGGTCGTTGTGCCGCTTCAGTTTAATTTCAGTGCCTTGCACCAGTATTTTTCCTTTTTCCATGATGAGACTTTATTTTAGGCCACTTATCCAGTCAATACTTATGATTTTCTAATCCCATGAATTTTCATGGGATTAAATCGAGAAGCATACATGCAAATATAGAAGGGGTTAGAAGATTTGGCAGTCAACTATAAAATATAGAACCAAAACGTGTGCAATTGCAAAGCGACAGCAAAGAAAATCAAAAGGTCAACCTGAGGAATCCGGGACGAAACCCGCAACTGGCTGGACACCGTGACGGGGCAAAAATCGGAGCGGAATCGGCTCAATTATTTGAAGGGAGCAGATGAAGAATAGCACTAGTTTTAACGTTGTGCAAATGCGTAAGTTTAAGCGCTGGATAGCAGCATTCTCCTTTATAATTCCGATCATTACACCCCGAAACACAACGACATGGCACCAACGAATACAACGATAAAGCCTTTCCTCGGCGACGATTTCCTCTTGGAAAACAGCACGGCCGAAATCCTCTACCACGAGTATGCGGCCAAGCAGCCCATCCTAGATTACCACAACCACCTGCCGCCTGATGAGATAGCGGGCGATAAAAAATTCGACAGCATCACTGCCGCCTGGCTCAACGGCGACCACTACAAATGGCGAGCGATGCGCACGATGGGGGTGTCCGAACGCTTCATAACGGGCGATGCAACGGATTGGGAGAAGTTCCAAAAATGGGCGGAAACCGTGCCCTTCACCATCCGAAACCCGCTATTTCATTGGACACATTTGGAACTGAAACGCTACTTCGGCGTGGACGAACTGCTGACACCCGACTCGGCAGCGCACATCTACCAGCATTGCAGCGATTTGCTGAAAACGGACGCCTATTCTACTCGGAATTTGCTCCGAAAAATGAACGTCGAAACGACCTGCTCCACCGATGACCCCGTGGACGACCTACGCTACCACCAACAGGTGAGGCAGGAGGAAATGGACATTAATTTGCTCCCCACATTCCGCCCGGACAAGGCCATTTTAATTGAAAAAGAAACGTTCCCAGTGTATATCCAAAGCCTCGGCGAGGCTGCTGGGGTTGAAATCCAATCCTTCGGCGAACTCTTGCAGGCGCTGAAAAACCGCATGGATTTTTTCCATGAAAACGGCTGCCGACTCTCCGACCACGGACTCGAACAGGCCTATTCCGGAGACTACACGGAAGGCGAGGTCAACGCCATTTTCCAAAACCGGATATCAGGGGTGAAAATCTCGAAAAAGGAAGCCCGCAAGTTCAAGTCTGCCATACTTTACCGTCTCGGCTGCCTATATGCCGAAAAGGGCTGGGTGCAGCAGTTTCATTTAGGTGCGCTTCGCAACAACAACATCCGGCTTCTCAACAAGCTTGGCCCCGACACCGGCTTCGACAGTATCGGCGACCGGGAGCAGGCGGCGGCCTTGTCCAAGTTCCTCAACCGCCTCGACTCGGAGGATAAGCTGGCCAAAACCATCCTCTACAACCTCAACCCACGGGACAACGAGGTGATGGCCTCGATGGTCGGCAATTTCAATGATGGCTCTGTCCGTGGCAAAATGCAGTTCGGCGCTGCCTGGTGGTTTCTCGACCAAAAAGACGGCATGGAAAAGCAAATCAACGCCCTCTCGAACATGGGCCTCCTGAGTTGCTCCATCGGGATGCTGACGGACAGTCGCAGTTTTTTATCTTTCCCCCGCCATGAGTATTTCCGAAGGTTGCTCTGCAATTTAATCGGGAAAGACGTGCACAACGGCGAGCTACCGAACGACACGAAATGGCTCGGCGGGCTGGTAGAGGATATTTGCTATCGCAATGCGAAAGTGTATTTCAGTTTTTAAAGAAGTCAAAAGCGTGACATGAAAAACTACAAATGGAAAATATTGGCGCTGCTGTTCGCTGGAACGACCATCAACTATGTGGACCGGAACGTGCTCAGTTTTGTCATGCTGGACGATGAGTTCAAGCGGATGATGCTCGGCGTCGAGGTATTGGACGATGCGGCCAGGGGGCAGTTCAAAGAGTGGATGGGCTATATTGATTCCGCCTTCAAATTTGCCTACACGCTCGGCTTTTTGGTGGTGGGCTGGTTCATAGACAGGGTAGGAGTGCGCAAGGGTTTTGCGACTTGCATCGCCGTTTGGTCGGTGGGGGCGCTGGCGCATACGTTCGTGGGTGGTTTCAGGAGTATGTTGGGAGCAAGGGGTGTGCTGGGAATTGGAGAGTCGGGCATCTTTCCAGCGAGTATCAAGACAGTGGCGGAATGGTTCCCAAAATCGGAGCGCAGTTTCGCCACGGGCATTTTCAATGCGGGCACCAACACGGGCATTATCCTGACGGCGCTGTTCGTACCGCCGCTGGTATTGGGTTGGGGTTGGCGGGCCTCCTTTCTGCTGACGGGCTTGCTGGGGGTGTTTTTGCTGCTGCTTTGGTGGAGGGTCTATCGCAAGAACGAAGTACCGCACCCCGGCGAGGCTCTGGTCGTTGCGGAACGGATTCCTTGGGGCAAATTATTGGCGCACCGCCAGACCTGGGCCTGCGCCGCCGCCAAGTTTTTCACCGACCAAATTTGGTGGTTCTACCTTGTTTGGCTGCCCACGTTTTTTAATGAAAATCAGCGTTTTGCGGAGAAATTGGACTTGAAAAGCATCGGCCTGCCGTTTCTCCTAATTTACCTCATCAGCGATTTGGGAAGCGTGTTTTTTGGCTGGCTGGCCACCCATTTGATAAACCGTGGCTGGTCATTGCCGAAGGCCCGAAAAACCACGATGGCGCTTTGCGCCCTCTGCATCGTGCCCATTTTCTTGGCAGCCACCACGACCAATATCTGGCTGGCCATTGGGCTGATTTCCCTCGCCGCTGCGGCACATCAAGGCTGGTCGGCGAACGCCTACACGCTTGCCAGCGACCTTTTTCCGCAAAAAGCAATCGGCTCGGTGGTGGGCATTGCAGGGATGTTCGGTTCTTTGGGCGGCCTGATTTTGGCGGCGCTTTCCGGCCTCGTCATCAGCAGGGTGGGGTATGAGCCGCTGTTTGCCTGGGCATCTTTGGCCTATTTGACGGGCTTGCTGGCGGTACATCTGCTGGCGGGGCGCTACGAACAGGCGACTGTTTGAAAAAATCTATTGCACTGGAAATCAATGTTTTGTGAATGAATAAATTACTCAAAGTTCACCCTTCTGACAATATCATCGTCGCCTTGCAAGACTTCGCAGCGGGAGATGAGGCTTTTTTTAATGGACAAACTTTCCGTTTATTGGAAAAAATACCGACCAAGCACAAGTTCGCTGAGCATGATTTTGCCGAAGGCGAAACCATCACTATGTACGGCGTGACGGTCGGCAAGGCGCTGCGATCCATCCCCGCTGGCAGCCGCATCAGCCGGGAAAACGTGGTTCATGCTTCGGGCGAATATGGGGTAGGGGAGCGCCACGCCGACTGGCACGCACCGGATGTTTCCAAGTTCAAAAACCGCCAATTCAACGGCTTCCACCGGGCAGATGGCAAGGTCGGTACCCGGAATTATTGGCTCGTTGTGCCGCTGGTTTTTTGTGAAAACAGGAACATCAAAGTCATGCAGGAAGCCATGCTGGAAAAGCTGGGCTATGCCACCGACCGGGATTTTTCGGTGGATATGGCGCAGTTAATCAGCCAGTATAAAAATGGGGCAAATGCGGATGATATTCTAAATGCGGAAATCATAAAAACGGGCAGCGAAATCCAGCGAAATCGTCTGTTCCCGAACGTGGACGGCATCAAGTTCCTCACCCACGACGGCGGCTGCGGCGGTACCCGCCAGGATTCCGAAGCGCTTTGCCGACTGCTGGCGGGGTACATCGCCAACCCGAACGTGGCCGGGGCGACGGTTTTGAGCCTCGGCTGCCAACATGCGCAGTTTAAACTGTTGGAAAATGCTCTGCAAGAATTTGCCCCGAACCTTCAAAAACCGCTTTATATTTTGGAGCAACAAAAGAGCAATTCCGAGCGGGAATTCATTGCGGAGGCGGTTAAAAAAACGTTTTTGGGATTAATTGAGGCGAACAAATCGGAGCGCCAAGCTGCACCGCTGCACCACCTCACGCTCGGCCTCGAATGTGGCGGCTCGGACGGTTTTTCCGGCATCTCCGCCAACCCGGCGCTAGGCTATGCCTCCGACCTGTTGGTGGCACTCGGCGGCACGACCATCCTCTCCGAATTCCCCGAACTGAATGGCGTGGAGCAGGAACTCATCAACCGCTGCACCACGGACGAGAGCGCCGAAAAATTCGCCCACCTGATGCGTACCTATTCGCAGCGTGCGCAGGAAGTCGGCTCCGGTTTCGACATGAATCCCTCGCCCGGCAATATCAAGGACGGCCTCATCACCGACGCCATGAAGTCGGCGGGCGCTGCGAAAAAAGGCGGCACTTCGCCCGTCACCGACGTGCTGGACTACACCGAACAGGCAACCCGTCCCGGCCTGAACCTGCTCTGCACCCCCGGCAACGACGTGGAAAGCACCACCGCCCTAGCCAGCACTGGCTGCAACCTCATCGTGTTCACCACGGGCCTCGGCACGCCCACCGGCAACCCCATTTCACCGACGGTAAAAATGTCGAGCAACACCAAACTCGCCGAGCGCATGGCGGACATCATTGATATCAATGCGGGAACGGTCATCTCCGGTGAGGATACCATCGAAACGAAGGGTGAGGCGCTGCTGGAACTGCTGATTCAGGTGGCAAGCGGCGAGCGGCTGACCCATGCGGAGCGGCTGGGGCAGGATGATTTTATTCCTTGGAAACGGGGGGTGTCGCTGTAATATTTCATGTAAATCAGGAATCCAAGCATTGATGAACAAACTGAACTGCACCACCCGCATTCTCCAATTCGGCTGCGGCAACCTCCTCCGTTGATTGTCATGTAGTTGTGGATTGTGTGTAGACGCATAGCCGGACGTGACCCTTGGTGTCATAATCAAAGTTATGTTGAATAGTAATAAAACAAGCACTATCTTGTCCTGAAAAAAAATTGACAGCTAGGCTAAAACAAAAAAAGCCCATCCTCTTTTGGACGGGCTTAAAGACTATCACTAATTCGCTTTGGAACAAATACAATTTAATTGATACTGCCAACCTACTAACCACATCATCGGTTTAGCGCTTGGGCGGGGCTGAGGTCTGCAATGTCCAGTTCAAGCAGCGCCTTTAGTTTCAAGAGGCCATCTATTTTTGATTTCAGAATGCTGACCTCCTTGCCGCCCGAATCGTTGTTCTCCAGATTTTTGATGATGGCCGCTTTTTCAGCAAGCTTTCGCTGCGCCACTGCCGACGAACTTTCCAGACTAGCTTTATTCTCCAATGCCAAGGCTTCATAAGCCAGCTGAAGGCTGTCCACCTGCTCCATGAGATAGGTTTTTAAAATCCCAAAATCCCGTACCTCATCTTCGAGCAGTTCAATCCTGTGTGCTTTGGCTGACCTTTCCGTGCTCAATGTATAAGTACGGAAACCCAGCAGTAAAACTGACAGTAAACCAGCCGACATTGCGATAAACCCTTTCTTTGAGTTCATGGCCACATCATTTTTTAGGTGAGAAATTCAACTTGCCAAGGCCCTCCGCCCCCTTGTTTTGAAAAGGGACGGAGGTTTTTTGACACACTGAGTTCATAGTTTTTTTATCAAAAATCAATTGCCAACTACCAATCTGCGCATGGCCATGCTACCTTCCGAGCGTAGTTGTACGTTGTAAACACCTGCTGCCAAGCCTAGCAAATCAAGGCTCAAGTGGTCGGTCTGGCTGGCGAACTGCTGCCTTTTTACCAGCCTGCCCGTCATATCAAACACCTGTACTTCCAGTACCTGCGGCAATGCGTTTTGCAAAACAATCGTCGTATGCCCAACTGCTGGGTTCGGTTGGAGTGTTGCTCCTTGTCCCCAACTTGGTTCGCTGGTTCCCGTCAGGTTCTGCACGGTAACCGTCGTGCTGTTGACCGTGCAACCGTTTGCATCAGTGACGACTACGGCATACTCGCCCGCCATCAGATTTGAAAGGTCTTGCGCTGTCGAGAAGGACTGCCCGTTGCGAGTCCAAGCGTAAGTGTACGGCGTCACGCCGCCCGTCACACTAATTTGCGCAGCACCAATCCCCGCTCCATTCACGTCGTTGGTCACGAGGTCAACCGTCAGTTGCAAGGCAGTCGGCTCCGTAATGGTGAAGGTGAGCGTTTGCAGGCAACCAGCACCGTCCGTCACGGAAGCTTCGTAAACACCGTCGCAGAGGTTAGAAGCCATCGTGCCAGTTTGGCCGTTGCTCCAAAGCACACTGAATGGGGGCAGGCCACCGTTGATGGCGACACTGGCCGTACCGTTGCAGTTACCATTGCAAGTAGCGTTCGTGAAAGAAGGCGTAATCATTGCCGCAGAACTTACCGTTACCGTGAAGCTGCAAGTTCCATTGTTGCCAGCAAGGTCGGTGTAACTGAATGTCTGCGTCGTCATGCCAATTGGGAAATCAGCGCCAGAAGGCAAGCCGCTGGTTTGCGTGAGCAGCGCAGGATTCAGCGTACAGTTGTCCGTCACGGTCGGCAAGGCGAAGATGGCAGTGGGGTTGCAGTAGCTAATGGCAACGTTTGTAAGGCAAGTCAGTGCTGGCGCAATATTGTCCGTCACCGTTACCATGGCCGTGTTGGAAGTGCTGTTGCCGCTGCCATCGGTGGCCGTCAGTGTGACGACGTGAACGCCAAGGTCGCTGCAATTGAAACTGTTCAGTGAAACAGTCCAGTTGGCAATACCACAGTTGTCCGTGCTGCCTGCATCAAACAGGGTTGGCGTGAGAGCCACGCTGCCGTTTGCGCCAAGCGACACCGTGGCATTCTGTAAAACAAGGGTGGGCGCCTCGGTGTCTGTCGCAACCAAGGTTACTGTTTCTGAAAGGGAACAACCATGGAAATCGGTCACGACGACGGTGAAAACGCCCGAACCCAAGCCCGTCAAATTATCGGCTGTACTTCCGTTGGACCAATCAAAATCATAGCCTGCTGTACCGCCTGTTACCACTGATTGGATGGAACCGGTATTCCCGTTTGCGCAAGCTGGGTTAGTGGAAGTGAGCGTAATTGCCAACGGTTGTGGTTCGTGGATGGTGAAGTTCATCGTGCTGCTGCAACCACCGGCATCGGTGACGGTAGCGGAGTAGCTGCCAGCGCAAAGCCCAGTGCCGTCGCCGCCATTGCTCCAAGTAGTCGTAATTGGCTGAAGACCACCTGAAATGCTCAAGCTGGCGGCGCCATCACAAGCGCCTGCACAGCTTACGTCCGAGAGGACGGCAGAATAGGTGAGCACATTGGCCACGGTTACGTTGAAACTGCAAGTGCCCGTGTTGCCGGAGGCATCGGTGTATTTAAAGGTCTGCACCGTGGTGCCAACCGGAAAATCGGAGCCGGAAGGCAAGCCTGCTGTTTGCGCAAGCAAAAACATGTCCACGCCACAGTTATCCGTGACGGTTGGGAGCGCAAAGTCCACAGTGTTGTTGCAAGCCGAAGCCGATAGGTTGGCGGGGCAAGTTAGCATCGGCGCAATCAGGTCAACCACCGTCACATCGGCGCTGCCGACTGTTTCGTTACCGCTACCGTCGGTGGCAGTGATAACCACTGTTTGTATTCCGATTTGGCTGCAATCAACTGAGGGTAAGCTGACCGACCAGTTGGCGATGCCACAGTTGTCACTGCTGCCGCCATCGAAATCGGCACCGTTCAGGTTGGCCGTGCCGTTTGTGTTCAAATTGACGGTGATATTTTGCAAAACGAGGTCTGGCGCGTCCGAATCCACACCAACGATGTTGGTAGTTAGCGTTGCCTGGCAACCATGTGCGTCCGTCACCGACAAGGTGTAAGTGCCGACAGCCAAGCCGCCTGCAGTTGCCACATTGCTGCCGTTTGACCAAGCCAAGCTGTAAGGTTGCGTGCCACCATTCACTGCCGCTGTTACGGTTCCGTCTGCAACGCCAGCCGGACAAGTAGCATCATTGTGGAACAATTCGGCTACCGTCAATTGGGCAGGTTGCGTGATATTAAAAGTCAAAAGTTGCGAGCAACCCGAAGCATCTGTCACCGACACGGTGTAAATTCCAGCTATAAGATTGTTGGCCGAAGCTTGGGTGTTGCCGTTCGACCAGTTGTACTGAACTGGAGCTGCTCCGTTAGTCGTCGTCACTGTTGCGCTGCCAGTAGCAGCACCAAAACAGGTTGCGTTTGTGGTGGTTACGGATGCTGTGAAGGAGCAAGCAGCGGCGTTCACGTTTGCTGTCGCAATGGCCGAGCAGCCGTTCAGGTCAGATACCGTCACGCTGTAAGCGCCCGGCGCAAGGCCAGTGATGCTTGCGGTAGTTTCACCATTGCTCCAACTGTAAAAATAGACCGGTGTGCCGCCGCTGGCGATGACGCTGGCTGTGCCGTTGTTCAGGCCAGGTGCGGTTTCTGCCGTTGCCGAAACGGCGATGCTGAGGGCAGTGGCAGGTTGGCCAATGGTGGCCGTTCCAGTAACCGAACAGCCGTTTCCATCGGTTGCGGTCACGGTGTAAGTGCCTGCTACCAAACCATTCGCTGTTGGAACATGGACGCCGTTTGACCAAGTGTAGCTAAAGTTGCCATTTCCGCCAGCCGCTACCGCAGTTGCTGAACCGGATGGGAAGGCAAAGCAAGTGGCATCCATCGAGTTGACAAAAACAGTGACTGGCGGGGAAAGGGTTACCGTTGTGCTGGCGCTGGCAGTGCAGCCGTTAGCCGCATTGGTGACGGTCAAAGTATATGTTCCAACCGCATTTACCGAAGGCGTCAGGGTATTCGCACCAACGGTGATGTTGCCGTTCGAGGTCGTCCAAGCGTAGGATAACCCGACACCCTGAGAAGAACCCGAGCCATTCAATTTGCCACTCAAAACATTGCAGGTCAGGCTAAACCCTGGGCCTGCATTTGCGATAGGTGGGGTGGTGTTGAGAGTAACAGCAACCGTGGCCGAACTGGCGCAGCCACTCTGCACATTCGTTGCAGTAACGATGTAGTTGCCAGTTGCACTGACGCTCGGGTTCTGCTGGTTGGAGGTGAAGCCGTTCGGGCCTGCCCAAGCATAGGTCACGTTGCCAAAAGCGATGGCGTTGAGGGTGACAGGCGCTGCCGTACAACCAATGAAGCCGCCAGTAGCTTGGAGTATCGGCAGAGAAATGGTTTCATTCACCGTGGTGGTAGCCACCGTGCTGCAACCGCTCAATGTATCCGTTACAGTCAAAGTATAATCGCCAGCAACGGTCACTACAGGGTTTGAAATATTAGAAGTAAAACCGTTTGGCCCAGTCCAACCAAAGCTGGTGTTGTTTGGGACAAAAATCCCCATCAACATTACGGATGGAGAAACACAGGTAATCGTGCCGCCTTGCACTGAAACAATTGGGGCAGTGGTATTTTCATCCACCAAAACCGCATCTGAATTTGTGCAACCATTAGTTGTGTTTGCAACCGTAAGTACGTAAGTACCAGCAGCATCCACGGTAGCGGTTTCGGTATCATCGCCTGCGGCAATATTGCCGTCCAACGTCGTCCAAGCATAAGTAAATTCAGCGCCTTGTGAAGTGCCTGCACCGCTCAGTTGCAACGAAGTTGCAACACAAGTCAACGTTGCGTCAGCACCTGCATCTGCCACAGGAGCGAGGGTGTCCACGGCCACAGTCGCCACGGCCATTGCGGAGCAACCATTCAGTGTGTCCAAAACGGACAGGGTGTAGTCGCCTGGTTCGGTTGCTGTTGGGTTCGGCTCGTTGGTGGTAAAACCATTAGGGTCAGTCCAAGTCAGTGAAATAGCAGTGGTTGAGGAAGTAAAGCCCAGCGTTACCGTTGCGCTTACGCAAGTCACATTGCCTCCAATCGCCGTTAAAACGGGCGGTTGATTGTCTGCCAAAACAGGGGCAGTCGCAACGCTGGTACAGGTCGTCAGCGTATCAGTGATGGTAAAAATATAATTGCCAGCCTCCATCACCAAAGTGTCCAATTCGTCAGAGGTAAAGCCGTTTGGGCCAGTCCAGCCGAAGCTGGTGTTCATGGTATCTGCCGTCGCAAGCAATAGTACCGTTGGCAAATAACAGGTCAGCGACCCACCCGTCACGGAGAGCACCGGCGGGTCGTTGTCACCGGTCACGAAGGCCGTGTCAATTGCGGAGCAGCCATTTTCCACGATTTGAACCGTGAGCACATAAGTGCCTGAATGGTCAATATCGGGGGTGAGGGTGTTTGCGCCCAGAAAAATATTGCCACCATTGAAAGCCGTCCAATTTGTTGTGATGGAGTAGTTTGGTGCAGCACCACCGAACCCTTGCAGGGCAAGGATAGTATTGGTACAAGGTGTGTTCACGTCCACTCCGGCATCCGCAAATGGAGCGATTGTGTCAATGGTCACAGCGGCTATGGCCATTGCGGAGCAACCATTCAAAGTGTCCGTCACGGTCAGGGTATAGTCGCCTGCTTCCGTCATGACGGGGTTTGGCTCATCGGAAGTAAAGCCGTTCGGGCCGTCCCAAGCCAACGAAATATCGCTAGTGGAAGCGGTGAAACTCAAATTTACAGTGGTATCGGCGCAGGTGATTTGGCCACCTGTGGCAGTGATGACAGGCGCAGCATTGTCCGCCAAAACCGTGGCCGTTGCAACACTGGTGCAGGTCGTGATGGTGTCCGTGATGGTGAAAACAAAGTTGCCTGCCTCCGAGACACTTGGGTTCAATTCATCGGAGGTGAAGCTGTTTGGGCCAGTCCAACCAAAGTTGGTGTCCATCGTGTCCACTTGTGCGGACAGGGTCACTACTGGTGAAAAGCAGGTCAATGTGCCGCCCGCCACGGAGAGCAGCGGCGGGTCGTTATCGCCCGTCACGATGACTGTGTCCATTGCGGAGCAGCCATTTTCTAAAATTTGAACCGTGAGTACATAAGTGCCAGCGTGGTCAATGTCTGGCGAGAGGCTGTTTTCGCCTGCGGCAATATTGCCACCATTGAAGGCCGTCCATTGAATGGAAAGGGTATGATTTGGGCCGGCACTTACGCTGCCGCTCAGTGTTAATTCGGAGTTGGTGCAGGGGGCATTGACGTCCAAGCCTGCGTCAATCATCGGTGCGAGGGTGTCCACTGCGACATCAATACTGGCAGTGGTCACACAGCCATTGAGGGTATCGGTGAGGGTCAGCGAGTAGGTCCCAGCAGCCTCCGTGAAAACCACGAGCGAATCAGTGGTGGAGCTGAACTGGCCACTATTGGAGGCAGTCCATTCAAAAATAGTGTTGATGCCGAGCACGCTTGCCAATCCGTCCAACTGAACAGTAGGATGGCCACAAGTCACATCGCCGTCGGCAGTGAGGGAGACAATTGGGAACGCAGGCTCCAGGGTGTAGCTGTAATCAGTGGCACAGCCGTTGGTGTCTTTTACCGTCAGGTCATAAATGCCAGCGATTAGGCCGGTAATGGTATCGGTGGTTTCACCGTTGCTCCATGTCAGTTGGAAAGGTGGTGCATCGCCGCTCAACTGAACGCCGAGCGCTCCCAATTGTCCGGTGCAGCCGGGCAGCACTGTGTAAACGAGTGCCGCGCCCACCGGATTTGCCGGGTCTGGCAGCAGGATGTCATCGAGAATGACCGTGATATTGTCATCGTCGGTCACAGATACATTGTAAAGGCCAGCTGATTTGCCGGTAATGTCTTCGGTGATTTCTCCACCGCTCCAAACAAAGCTGTACGGGGCTGTGCCGCCACTGACGGAAATGAAAATTGCTCCGTCATCGCCGTTCAGGCAGGTAGGAGCAAAGGTGCTGTCGAGCGTCACGACCAAGCTGTCGGGGAGCGGGTTGTCAGGAGTGCCTGCCTGCAATCCTCGAATAGCACAGAAAAAGGTAAACAGTAAGAAAGGTAAATACGAATACTTCATGTGTAAAAGGTTTTTGATAATGAATTATGTTCATGGGCGATTGGCTGTGCTCGCCCCGTTACTGAAAGGCTGATTTATTTTTTCTCAAAAGTGGACCTGCCCCACACTGTTGCGAGGCAGGTGCCCAGTAATTGAGAATCATACTATTGCTCGGATTCGGGAATTCTACCAGTACCGCAAGTCGCAACCTGCAAACTGCGGTTCCGGAAAAACATTGAAAAGGCCAAAACCAAATTGCTGACGAATGAATAAGGAAGGAAGGGCTTGCCACGCTTTCTCATTTTATCAGAAAGACCAAGGACATGCTGGAAAGTCGAAAATCGGATTTTTGTACTGCTTAAAATCATGGGTCTCCGTGTGCTGCTAAATGAATTACCACCCCGTGGTCTCCCCTCAGCGAGAGGTCTTTTAAGTAACCCACCCCTGAGGGGAGAGCAAGGCGAAAATTTCAAGGTGTATTAAATCAGACGATTGGGAATCAATGTTGTAATATCCACTATCACATTTGATGGCACAAAGATTTGGGCAGACCCCTTAAACTGCGATTAAACACCTATTAAAATAAAATTAAAATGTGAAAAATAAGAATTTGTGAAGTGACTTATCCTGTGAATGCTGGCATTTTCGGATTTTTATTCGCTGACATTCCCATTGATTTTTGATCAAAAAAGAAGCCCGACCAAAAGTAGCCGGGCTCAGTATCTATCACTAATTGGAACAATAGCTTTTATGGTTGGGGGCTCTATTTTCAGTTGTTTTGATTAAAAAAGCATCTGCCTGAAATTGCGCAGATGCCCCCTATTTTAATCAAAATCAATACCCTTAAATACTTGAAAGTGCCTCAGTTTTGCCGGCGCTTGAACCATCAGGGTGAGCAGCAGAAAACCAAGCTCATTGAATTTTTGATTTGCCTTAAAACGTTTTTTTAAAAGGCCGCCACACGTTCTCCCCTCAGCAACTTTCTATTTTCCAGAGTCCACTGAGGGGAGAGTTGGGCGAAAATTTCAAGGCTATAGTAAATCGGGGATTGGAACACAATGCAGAAAACACTCACTTTAAATTTCTTGTGGCTTTCAGGATTCGCTTTTAATGACACAAAGATTTAGTTGCAACCCTTAAACGGCAATTAAAGGAGAATTAAAATAAAATTAAAAAGTGGAACCGGTCATTTTGACCGACGGAGTGGGATGCGGACAATGAAAACACTGCCCTTGCCGGGTGCAGATTTCAGCTCGATTTCACCCCCATGCAACTCGGCGACTTTTTGGCAGAGTGAAAGCCCAATGCCATGACCCTTCGCAACGCCTTGCACGTTGGTCGCTCGGTGAAATGCGTTGAAGACTTTCTCCTGCTCATCGAGTGGAATGCCAATGCCGTTGTCGCTAAATTTTATCTCCAGCCGACTGGGCGTCGAAACCAAGGAGATATTGACCGTGCGGTCATTTGAAAACTTACAGGCATTGTCCATGAAATTCAGAAAGGCAATGGAAAGCAACTGCTCGTTTCCCAGCACCGTAAGTGCCTCTTCATCATCGGGGAGTGCATCGTAGTCCATCTGGAAACGGTAGTCTGGGTGCAATTTGACCAGTTCTTCCTGCGCCGTGAAGAGTGCTTCGTCCACCCGACAGGGTGTGAACCGGAAGCGCTGGTTGTCCATGTTGGATTGGGCGAGGTGCAGCAGGCCGGTTGTTAACCTGACAAAAGCATCGGTATCATCGAGCAGGGATTGCAGCGTCGCTTGGTATTCTCTGGCAGAGCGGTCTTTCGATAAAATGACCTGAAGCTGGCTGCGCATGACGGCCAGCGGGGTACGAAGTTCATGCGAAGCATTGGCAACAAAACTCTGCTGCATCTCAAAAGCAGTTTCCAAGCGGCGCAGCATCAGGTTGAAATTCATCGCCAAGCGGGCAATTTCGTCGGTGCGGTTGCCCTCGTCGAGGCGTTGATCTAGACTGCCAGCGTTGATGCTGGCCACTTGGTCGTTCATGCTGGTCAGGGGTGCCAAGCCTTGTTTTGCGAAGAGCCAACCTGCCGGAACGGTAATTCCAATGCCCACCAGCCAGCCGATGAGCAGAATTGTGCGCAGGTTTTGCAACTTTCTCCGCCCGAAGCGGTCGTAAGCAGAAGCCATCACCACAAACTCACCCTCCGCTTCCCGGTACCAAAGCCCTACCTGTTCAATATCCCCTGATTTGAAAAATATTTTGCCTTCCCGTCGCACCCGTTCTAAGATTTCTGGGGTGTAATAGGTCGTGATTGGGTTTTCCACGCTGCTGTAGTCCAGTTCATTTTTATTGTCGAAAATCAGCACCTGCTCCTCCGGCAAGGCGGGAATCGAGTTTTTATCAATGATTCGGAGCAGTGCCTTGTCCACTTCTTGCACCATCACGAGCAAGCGGGCAGTGGTCGTTGCACGGCTTTCCAAGCGGTCATAAAATTCGACGCTGCGAAAACGAGCCGAGAAAACGAACACAGCAACCACGAAAAGCGTCAGGATGGAAGCCACGATGGCGCTGAAATGCAGGGTGAGTTTGGCAAGGATGTTCATATTTCCTTCAAGAAATAACCCATGCCGGGCTTGGTGTGGATGAGCTTTGGTTCATAGTTCTTATCAATTTTCTTGCGCAAAAAATTGATGTAAACGTCCACCACATTCGTGCCAGTGTCGAAGTTCACGTCCCAGACGAACTCGCTGATTTCCGAACGACTGACCACTCGTCCGTTGCGTTTCAGCAGGAATTCCAGCAGCGCAAACTCTTTGGCCGTCAGCGAAATCGGCATTCCCTGGCGGTGAACCGTTTTTGCGCCAGTGTTCATCTCCAAATCCGCCACCCGCATGATGACATCCTGCTGCGCCTCGCCTTCCGAAGTGCTCCTCTTTAAAAAAACCTTGATGCGGGCCAGCAGTTCCCGAAAATCGAAAGGCTTGATGATGTAATCATCTGCCCCCGCATCGAAGCCAGTGATCTTGTTTTCGATGCTTTGCATCGCCGTCAACATGATGACCGGAACGCTGGGGTCTTTCGCCCGAACGCTGCGGCACACATCGTAGCCACTCACATGCGGCAAGTTCACATCCAGCAGGATAAGGTCATATTTTTTTGAACCGGCCAAAAAATTGCCGACAGCCCCATCAGGGGCATGGTCAACTTGGTAGCCATTCTCCTCCAAGCCTTGCTTGATGGAGGCAGCTACTTTGGGTTCATCTTCGACAAAAAGTATAGAGGGTAAATTCATGTTGGCAAAAAACGGCTTTTGTCACATATTTTGAGAAAAAATGCTATTTCTTTTAATTGTACGTGACGATTCAGCGGGGGGTTCCGTTTTTTGACCCTTCACTGTCTTTAGTTTGTGCCAGAAGCTGGAATGAAGGACATACCATTTTTTTGTCATTGGTCATTGGTGTTGTTAAAGCCAGTTCTATATCCAATTGGCTAATGACCTCAATGACCAATGACATTTCTATTCTACCAGCGGCAGCTCGGCCACCTTGCCATTTGCCTGCGGCACGAGCAGCGTTCCCTGCACATATTTTTCGTTGTGCTGGGTAGCGTCCAAGCCGATTTCTTCGTCAATGGAGCTTACCCGCATTGGCTCAATGAAATTTATCAATTTGAAGATGAGGAAGGAGACCACGCTACTGTAAACCACAGCGGCCAGCATTCCTTTTACTTGCGTAAAAAAGAAGGCGAAATTGCCGTAAATCAGTCCATCGGCACCGGCGCTGTTCACAGTTGTGCTGGCAAAAACACCCGTGAGCAACATGCCAACAATGCCCCCAAGGCCGTGGCAGGGGAACACATCGAGCGTGTCGTCCAACGAGGTTTTTTGCTTGTAGTGCACTGCCAAATTGGAGACGATAGCAGCAAATGCACCAATAAAAATACTTTGAGGAATTGGCACCAAACCAGCACCCGGCGTGATGGCTACCAAGCCAACCACCGCCCCAATGCAAAAGCCGAGCACAGAAGGTTTTTTGCCTTTCATAACATCGAAGAACATCCAGGAAAGGCCAGCCGCAGCCGCAGCGGTGTTGGTTGTTGCAAAAGCAGAAACCGCCAAAGCGTTTGCACCCAGCGCCGAACCAGCGTTGAAGCCGAACCAACCGAACCAAAGCAAGCCCGTTCCGATGAGTACATAAGGAATATTGGCCGGTGGAATTTCACGGTTCTCGATGTGTGATTGTCGGCGCTTGAGCACCAGTGCGCCCATCAGCGCAGCGCAGCCAGCGGAGATGTGAACCACGGTGCCGCCCGCAAAGTCAAGGACGCCCATTTTGACCAAAAATCCATCAGGATGCCATGACCAGTGCGCCAGCGGTGCATAAACCAACAGGCTAAAAAGTGCCGTAAAAACGATGTATGAGGTGAAACGGATGCGCTCCGCAACGGCGCCCACCACGAGGCCCGGTGTAATGATGGCAAACATGAGCTGGAAAAGTGCGAACAAGGTCTTGGGAATTGTTGGGGCCAATATCCAAGGTTCACCGGAAGCTACACCTTTGAAGAACAGAAATGTAGTGGGATTGCCCAAAAAGCCGCCAATGTCGTCGCCAAAGGCCAAGCTGAAACCAATCACGATCCACAGCACCCCGACGATACCCGCCGCCACCACGCTTTTAATCATGGTAGAAATAACGTTTTTGCGGTGCACCATGCCACCGTAGAAAAAGGCAAGGCCGGGTGTCATAAGGAAAACCAAGGCAGTCGCCACCATTACCCAGGTGATGTCGGCGGCACTGTACTTGTCGCCGCCGTCGAAGTCCGGTAGCGCAGGAACGAAAATGGAGGCAATTGCTATCAGCGCTAGCAGAATAAATGGGGCTGCTTGTTTAGTAGTCAATTTTTTCATAAACCCTTTTTTGTGATTAAGGAACTCATTATTCACACGTTCCTAACAGTCAAAAACTGATGACAGCACTTTGAAGTAATGCGCTGTTTAACCTTTGATAAATTGGCTTAATTAAGTTAAGTGGAATGAATGCTATTTTATTTGGTAGGAACTGGGGCAAAGGTAGCGCAAAACTGAAAGCAAGTCAAAAAAATAGTAAATTATTGATTTTACCCCCATAAAAAATAGTAGTTTCGTCAATATAATCACCTTTAATCAATTTGAATAGAAATTTTAGGGGGGGGCATGGCTTAAAATGTTGTCACCCTCTTTATTACGGCGAAAGCAATTTTTTAATTTTCCGTCCCGAGAAGCTTGCCTGCAATATGGTGGAGCAAGTAAAAAGCGACACGTCCGAGTTCAGCATCGGGAATCTTTGTTGGCCGGAGATTCGGTGCATTGCTGGCGATGGACTGATTCCCTGCCGATTGCTACATTTGCCTGTTTTTATAAACCGGGCGCAGCACAAAATACATTATGCACATCACACTCCAACGCCTCAACGACGCCGTCCATTTTGAGGGAAAAAACGACGACGGCAACACCATTCAAATTGACGGCAGCCCCGATGTGGGCGGTGAGGGCAAGGGCGTTCGGCCCATGCAGCTCCTGCTCATGAGCCTGGCCGGGTGCAGCAGCATTGACGTGGTCACCCTTTTGAAAAAAATGCGCCAGCCACTCGAAGACATTCGGGTGGAGGTGAACGGCGTGCGGGATATGAACGAGGTGCCCGCTGTTTTCAAAAAAATCCACCTACAGTTTTTCCTGAAAGGCAATTTGGACGAGGCGAAAGTGAGAAAGGCCATCGGCATGTCCGTGGAGAAATACTGCTCTGTGGGGAGGATGCTGGACAAGACGGCGGAGATTACGTGGGGGGTGGAGATTCATGAAACACATTGAGCATCGGGCGCTGCCCAATGCTGGTATATTTCGCCCTTTCAGGGCTTTTAAAAATCATAGCCCTGAAAGGGCGAAATCCGACAGAATAGGGCAACGCCCTATTGTTTGGAGTAATTGAAACAATAAATGAAATTCGAAACCACCGCCATCCGAACCCAAACCGACCGCTCCCAGCACCGGGAGCACAGCACCCCCATTTTCCCCACCAGTAGCTTCGTCTTCGAGGATGCCGAGCAGATGCGGGCCATGTTCGCCGACGAGGTGGAAGGCAATATCTACAGCCGTTTCACCAACCCCAGCGTGCGGGAGTTTGAGGAAAAAATGGCGTTGCTCGAAGGCGTGGAAGATGCCGTGGCCACGGCAACGGGCATGGCGGCAGTCTTCGCTTCGTTCCTCGCTTTTTTGAAATCGGGCGACCACCTGCTGGCCTCGAAGGCGGTCTTCGGGTCGAGCTACACCATCCTCACGCAATACCTGCCCAAGTGGGGCATCAGCTTCGACTGGCTGCCGACCGACACCGGAAAATGGCAGGAAATGGTGCGCCCGAACACCAAAATGCTCTTCCTCGAAACGCCTTCGAACCCCGGCCTCGACGTGATTGACCTCGCCTTCACCGGGCAGTTTTGTAAGCGCAACTCCTTGATTTTTAACATTGACAACTGCTTCGCAACGCCCTATTTACAGCAGCCCGCCCGGTTCGGGGCCGACCTGATTTCGCACTCAGCCACCAAGTGGATTGACGGGCAGGGGCGGGTACTCGGCGGCGTGGTGGCAGGCAGCAAGGCGATGATTGCCGAGGTGAAAAAACTCTGCCGCAGCACCGGGCCGTCGCTGTCGCCGTTCAACGCCTGGGTTTTATCAAAAAGCCTCGAAACGCTGGCTGTGCGCATGGACCGCCATTGCGAGAGCGCCCTTTTGCTTGCGCAATTTTTGGAGCAAAAAGGGCAGGTAGCGAGGGTCATCTACCCCTTCCTCGACTCGCACCCGATGTGCAACGTTGCGAAGCAACAAATGAAAAAAGGCGGCGGCATCGTCGCCTTCGAGGTAAAGGATGGGCTGGAGCAGGGCCGCCGTTTTTTAAACAGCGTAAAAATGTGCTCGCTCTCCGCCAACCTCGGCGATACCCGCACCATCGTCACCCACCCGGCCAGCACCACCCACGCCAAACTGACCGAGGAGGCCCGGCAGGAAGTGGGCATCACGAGCAGTTTGGTGCGGGTATCGGTGGGTTTGGAGCACATTGACGATATTGTGGCAGATATTGA
>JBGSWN010000041.1:0-6378 GCA_041752395.1 Saprospiraceae bacterium
CCCTTCTCGATTTCGTTCAGGTAGGAGATGGACATGCCGGTTTGCTTCGCAAAATCAGCGAAATTCAGACCACGGGCTTGACGCAACTGCTTGAGTTTCAACCCGAAAATGATGCGCTCGTTGGGCGATTTCTGGCTCATGGGGCAAAGGTAGGGGGAATGGGGCGAATTTTCGCAGCGTTATGGGAGGAGAGGATTTATGCAGCAGCTATTTTTAGCGAAAACTTTTTGGCGTGATAAGCGAGGAGGATGGGAACACGGATTGGGCGGATGCTGCGGATGAAAAGGGAATTTTTATGCCTCCACATTCATCCTAAGTTGCTCTAAATATTCCCGAACGGCCGTAAACGATACTGGTTTACCCTCAAAATATTTCATCACCTCCGCTGCTTCACCACCGTTTGCACCAAGGTGGTTGAGGATATTGGCTAAGTGCATTTTCATGTGCCCAGACTGTATGCCCGTGGTCACGAGCGAGCGAACGGCGGCGAAGTTTTGCGCCAAACCTGTGCAAGCGATAATCATCATGAGTTCTTCTGCCGAAGGGTTACCGAGCATTTCCAGCGAAAGCTTGGCGATGGGGTGGAGCTTCGTCAGGCCGCCCACCGTGCCAAGCGCCAACGGCAAGTCGAGCCAGAACCGGAATATACCGTTTTCAATGGTGCAGTGGCTGAGGCTGCGGTATTGGCCGTCACGGGCAGCGAAAGTGTGGCAGCCTGCCTCCACAGCCCGAAAGTCATTGGCGGTGGCCAGCACCACGGCGTCCACGCCGTTGAAGATGCCCTTGTTGTGCGTGGTGGCACGATGCGGGTCGAGATAGGCGATGCGCACGGCCTTGCGGAATTTTTCTGCCAAAACCGCTGCGCCCAATTTATTGTCAAATGGGCCGAGCGCATCCACGGGGCATTCCACCCAAGCTCGCACGAGGCATTCGGGCGTGTAATTGCTGAGGATGGACATGATAATGGTCACGTCCCGCTCGTCACCCTCGTCGAAGATGGGGTGCGAGGCGATGAACCTATCGAGCGTTTTTGCGAAGCACTCCAACACTGAATTGATGAAATTGGCGCCCATGCTGTCGCAGGTCTCAAAGGAGACTTTCAATTGGTAGTAGCCCGGTTCTTGGTCGGTGAAGTTGATGAGTTCAATGTCGGTGACGCCGCCGCCCCGCCTTTCCATGTTGACGGTGATGGGCGCTGCATCTAGCCGCAGTTCAGTTTTTAGTTCTTCGAAAACGCTTTCCAGCTTGCGTACATCGCCACTCCACGAGAAGTGGACTTGTCCTAATTTTTTGATTCCCAATACTTTAGCATGAAAGCCACCCCGGTCGAGCCAGTATTTGGCGGCACTGCTGGCAGCGGCCACCACCGAGCTTTCCTCGATGACCATCGGCACGGCGTAAACCCTGCCGTTTATCAAAAAATTGGGAGCCACGCCGAAGGGCATGGGGAAGTTGCTGAGGGTATTTTCGCTGAAGCCGTCGAGCAGGCGCTGTTGCTCCTCGTCGGGGTTCCACCAGCGCATGAGTTCCTCTTTAGCCTGAGCTGGATTTGGAAAAAAATGCTCCGCCACCCATTTTACCTTGTCGAGTTTGGAGAGTTTTGAAAAACCGGAGATGGTTTTATTGTCGCTCATAATTTATCGCACCCTTAAAAATGAATTTGCCACTTCCAGCCCCCGCACCTGCGCCGCTACGTAGTCTCGCAGCTCGTCGTATTCGCCCCGTGCATGCTTCAAAAAACTGGAAGCTTGGCCATAAACGCTGGGCAAATGTAGCTTATTCGTCAGGTAATATCCGTCGAGAAAACTAGTGACGCCACCGGAAATGATGACCTGCTGGCAGCGCATTTTGTCGCCCAATTCTTCTTTGATTTGGTTGGTAAAATCCACCATTTCGGCTGCAGTGTGGCCTACTTGTGCCAGTTGCTGATAAATTTCTTGGTTGTTTTTGTCGCTTCGCAACAATTCCAATTTGGCGAAATTGGTGCCACCACTGGCCGCAAAATCCACCGCTTGCAACGGTAGTTGGAACAGCGCTCGCAAGCTCTCAATGCCCATCCCTTGCCCGACTTCCTTCACGATGATTTTCAGTTCGGGCATTTGCTCCAAAATGGTCGAAATCGTATCGAGCGGTGCCCGTTTGAAACGGTCGCCTTCAGGTTGCAGCCATTCTTGGAGCGGGTTCACGTGTATGATGAGGCCGTCGGCTTGCAGCTTATCGAGCAGGGCAGTCACTCGCCAAGGTTCCTGATTATCAATGAGTTGCTCCAACTGTGCGATGCCGAGATTAGCGTACAACGGCAAGTCGTCACCAATAAGGTGACGCACAGCGAAATCCTCCAGTGTGTCATCGGAGAAGAGCAGCGAACGGCAGGAGCCGAGGCCCATGCCCATGCCGAATTCGGCGCAGGCCCGTGCAAGGTTGTGGTTGATGGTATGCGCCCAGTCCGTGCCGCCAGTCATGCTGCTGACCCAAAGGGGCGTCCGCAGCGTTTTACCCAAAAAAGAAAACGGCGGCAAATTGCCCGGCTGTGGGTGCGCCGACAGCAGTGGCTCATAGAAGAACCGCCCATCTACCTCGCCATGCTGCACTTGCGAGCGGAAAGCCATTTCGATATGGTCCCGCTTACGGGCGGCGGCGGTTGGGTCGTCTGACTGTTTCGGCTTTATTTCAAGATGATCCATTGTTGCAAACATCGGGAAAGATTTTCAAAAGTTGGTTAAATGCTGTGGGGTTAACAATGGAGGTGTGTATTGGTTTTAGATTAACCTTTTATCAACCAAAGCTTTTCCTTTCTTTTGTCCAAAATTAAAACATGCAAAACACCACCGTCATCCTACTTTGCCTAACACTCTTCGGCTGTATTGGCAGCAAGCGTTTCACCGCCACCGACCTCACTCCCGAAGACTCTTTCAGTGAAAACTGCGAAGGCCCCAATGTGGACAAGGCAGGCAATTTGTACGTCGTGAATTATCAGCGAAACGGAACGGTGGGCGTCATTACGCCCGAAGGCAAGGCTTCCGTTTTTGTGGAATTACCAGAAGGTAGCATCGCCAACGCCATCCGTTTTGACAGCAAGGGCGATATGCTGCTGGCGGATTTTTCTAGTCATAACGTTTTGAAAATCAATCCTTCCACGAAAAAGGTATCGGTCTATTGCCACGACGACCGCTTCAACCAACCCAATGACCTCTGCATCACAAGGGGCGATGTTGTTTTCGCCAGTGACCCGAATTGGAAGGACGGCACTGGACAGGTTTGGCGCATCATGCCCGATGCGAAAGCGAACATTGCCGCAGACAACATGGGCACCACCAATGGTATCGAACTCAGTCCTGACGAACAGACGCTTTATGTGAACGAGTCGGTGCAACTGAACGTCTGGGCCTTCGACGTATCGCTCACGGGCGAACTAAGTAACAAGCGGCTATTTCATCATTTCGATGACTTCGGAATGGATGGTATGAAATGCGATAAACAGGGCAACCTCTATGTTACCCGCTACGGCAAAGGCGTTGTGGCCGTGTTTTCACCAAAAGGAAAACTGCTTCGAGAGATACCACTCAAGGGCAAAAAGACGAGCAACTTAGCCTTTGGTGGCAAAGACGGCAAAACGGTGTACGTCACCTTACAGGACCGCAAGTGTGTGGAGACTTTTCGAAATGATGTGGCTGGAAAGGGGTATTGAGATATTAAGTGATTAAGATATTGGTAAAGCACTGGCTTTCAATATCTGAATACCACAATATCTTAATATCAAATAGATATGGGTCAAATACTTCGACCGTTGGAAGTGGAGTGGATTTTCTCCTTGATGGAAAGGATAAGGGAAGGCGAAACAGTTTTGCGATGGATGCGGCTGCGCACAAACTCACGGAAGCTTTGCTCTTTGGCTAACATGTCACGGTATTCGGGATTGCTTTTTATTTCTTCGAGCATTTCACGTTCTGCGTCTGGTGTCAGTTCGTTATCGAGGAGAAGGTTGAGACGGGTGACAAAATCTTGACCGGTTTGATAGTTTTTCATCGCAAAATAAATTTGTAGCTCTGCTGACGGTTGTGCCTGATAACCAACAACTTGCACAACCATGGCGGACTCCCACGCCCGTCACAAAGCCATCGGAGGGCCAAGTGAATGCGGGCAAGTTATCGTTCAAAATTGTGCGAATCATTTCTCTTTTTAATTGATTGTCAGTGCAAAATTTGCCAGAAAAGACGGGTTCAGAAATGGCTTAAATTAAAAAAAGGCTGAACGGCCAAGGTGCATAACCCTGCTTGGCCATTCAACCGTTTATCCTCTTTTATCTTCGTAACCGAGTTGCTCGGCGTACGTTTTCAGTTTCTCTTTCAATAAGTTCCGGGCACGGTGCAGCCTAGACCGCACGGTTCCAATCGGGATGTCCAAGATTGAGGCGATTTCGTCGTACTTGAAGTCTTCGACATCGCTCAGCAGAATGACCGTACGGAAGTCTACTGGCAGTTGGTTGATGGCCAGCGTCACCTCGTCACCAATCAGGTACTGGAACATTTCCTCTCGCATTTCCATGCCGCTAGTCAGCGGTGTGTCCTGCTTGTCCTGATAGATGACATAGTCTTGCAACTCCACCCGGTTCGGCATCTTCACTTTCCGGCGGTACTCGTTGATGAAGGCGTTTTTGGCGATGGTGAAAAGCCAAGCCTTGGCATTGGTGCCCGCTTCATACTTGTCAACGAAGCGCCATGCCTTCATCAGTGCCTCCTGGAACAGGTCATTGGCATCGTCCTCGTTACCTGTTAGGTGGTAAGCGAAGTTGTAAAGTGCATCGGAATGAGGCATGAATTCATCCTCAAAAATGCCCTCGAAATAAGTGGCTTTGTTGGTCATTAGTACCATAACATACTTGTTTTCAGTTGATTCTCCCCGTGGTTGAGGAGAGCCAAGGCCTGTGCCCACTTGGTAAAGGCATTGCCGTGCAGGCTTAAACACCTTGCGTTCTGAAAAAAGTTCCTAAAGCTAAATTTTTTATGAAAAATGCAGGAAGGGTAGGGAGGAAAAGATGCTTTAAAACAGAAAAGGCTCTGTGAAATGAATCACAGGGCCTTTTCAAAAAATAAAAAAAGAGTTGGCGGCGACCTACTCTCCCGGCCTTTAGGGCCAGTACCATCGGCGCAGAGGGGCTTAACTGCTCTGTTCGGAATGGGAAGAGGTGATCCCCCTCGCTAAAGCCACCAACATGTCTTGGATGATGCCAACAAAGGCATCACGACAGACGGGGATCGAGAAAGAAGTACTTTTGGTGAAGAGCGCCCCTGCGGGCGGGACAGTCCGTGCCAGGACATGCCTTGCTGTTGCGTCAAAATCCTTTCAAATGAATTTGAAAAAAACGGAAGCTGTCGGGCAATTAGTACCGCTCGGCTCAAACACATTGCTGTGCTTCCACCTACGGCCTATCGACGTGGTAGTCTCCCACGGCCCTTCTCCCGATTGCTCGGGATGGAACGTTCATCTTGGAGCCGGCTTCGCACTTAGATGCTTTCAGCGCTTATCCGTTCCGAACATAGCTACCCGGCGCTGCACCTGGCGGCACAACCGGTACACAAGCGGTTCGTCCATCTCGGTCCTCTCGTACTAGAGATCGCCCTCCTCAACGTTCCTGCGCCCACCACAGATAGGGACCGAACTGTCTTACGACGTTCTGAACCCAGCTCGCGTGCCACTTTAATGGGCGAACAGCCCAACCCTTGGGACCTTCTCCAGCCCCAGGATGTGACGAGCCGACATCGAGGTGCCAAACCATTCCGTCGATATGAGCTCTTGGGAATGATCAGCCTGTTATCCCCGGAGTACCTTTTATCCTTTGAGCGATGGCCCTTCCATACGGAACCACCGGATCACTATGCCCTAGTTTCCTACCTGATCGACTTGTCGGTCTCTCAGTCAAGCGCGCTTATACCATTATACTCTACGCATGGTTACCAATCATGCTGAGCGCACCTTTGGAAGCCTCCGTTACACTTTTGGAGGCGACCACCCCAGTCAAACTACCCACCATACAGTGTCCTCCCCATACTAGGGAGTTAGAATTCAAATAATTAAAGGGCCGTATTTCAAGGGTGACTCCACAAACACTAGCGTGCCCACTTCATAGTCTCCGGCCTATCCTACACATTAATTACCCAAATGCAATGTAAAGTTGCAGTAAAGGTTCACGGGGTCTTTCCGTCCCGTTGCGGGTAATCGGCATCTTCACCGATACTACAATTTCACCGAGCTCACAGCTGAGACAGTGCCCAGATCGTTACACCATTCGTGCAGGTCGGAACTTACCCGACAAGGAATTTCGCTACCTTAGGACCGTTATAGTTACGGCCGCCGTTTACTGGGGCTTCAATTCAATGC
>JBGSWN010000042.1:0-2917 GCA_041752395.1 Saprospiraceae bacterium
CTCGGCCCCATCTACCGGGCCAAGAAGGCCGAAGCCGACAAGGCACAGGCCGAACTGGACAGCCTCGTGGTAGCTGCCATTCCGCTCATCAAGCAAAAAGAGCAAGCCGTCCTGGTGCTCGACTCCACCATCCAAGCCGGAATCGGCGCACTCGCCCGCACCAGCTACGACGGCATGGCCGCCAGAATGGAAGCACTCTCTCGGCTTTCCGAAGGGAGCAAGGCCATTTTTTACGCAAGCATTTTCATCATGCTGCTCTTTGTGGCCATCGAAACAGCGCCCATCATGGTCAAGCTCATCTCCAACCGCAGCCCATATGACTACTTGTTGCACGAGCACGAGCATGTGTTTCAAATGGCCAATTTGGAGAAAACCACGCTGCTCGCCAACGAGGTTCACAATAAACTAATGTATGAATCGGACACTGGCAAGCACTTGACCAACGCCCGTATCGTTTTGCAAAAAGAATTGATAGACCACAAGTTCAAGGAGAAACTGGCCGATTTGAAAGCCCGACCTTTCGATTGGAAAATGGGCGCAGTTTAAGCAAGTACCATATCCAGCGCCACCTCAGTGAAAAATTGAGGTGGCGCTTGTATTTTATGGACTTTTGCACGACTTTTCGAGAATACCTGCCCAGTTTGCTCCGCAAAATCCTTAGGTTGGCTTCCTATTTTTAAAAATGGTTTTTTATGAAAAGCATCACCCAGATCCTTAGCAGCCTTTTTTTCTTCCTACATATATATATGGTACAGGGCCAGCCGCTGCAAATCATCGCAAATGCACCCATTGGTAACGTTGCCCAGGCTGGCTCGCTAATCACCGTGAACTTTAACCAACCCGTGAACCCACAGACCGTCGGCTCGGCCAGCTTTCGGGTATTTGGCCGTTGGTCGGGGCCAGCCACTGGGCAGTTTTCTTTTTTGGAAAACAATATGATCGTGAGCTTTCAACCCGATGAGCCCTTTTTTTCAGGTGAAATAGTGTGGGTGCAGCTCTCCAAGTTGGTGGCCAGCGCCAGTGGCGAGCACTTGGCCAACCCCTTTGCTTGGAGTTTTGGGGTAAAAACAGCCCCCGGCCTCCTCGACCAACCCCTAGAAAGCACCATTGAACTGCGGCTGCCCGGCGAGGACTACCTCCAAACTTATGGCGCCTATGCTGGGGACATGAACAACGACGGCTATTCCGACCTTGTCGCCGTTAATGAAAGCTCAGACGACCTACGCATTTTGCTCAACGACGGCACGGGGCATTACAACGACTTTACCATTTACGACACTGGCGACAACAGCACACCCAGTCCCAGCGAAGGCGCCGATTTCAACAACGACGGCGAGATTGACCTCGTGGTGACTACCGCCTGGGACACCGAAGTACGGGTGCTTACAGGCGATGGCCTCGGCAATTTCACCAACATGGACACCTACTACACCTCCAATGGTGTGCGGGGCGTCGTGGTCGGAGACTTCAACGGCGATGGCTGGGATGATATGCTCACCACAAATCGCTTGGCAGGCAATATTTCGATTTTTATGAATGATGGAGATGGAAGCTTCACAGCTAGCAGCATGGATTTGCCAGACCAAGACGAAACTGCCTGCGCCCTCGTGGATGCCAACCACGATGGCATCCTTGATGTGTACTTTGCCTCCTTCAACAGTCAGAAAGCCGGGGTATTGCTCGGCGACGGCAATGGCAGTTTTGCCCCTGCCGGTGAGGTATCTGTGCAGGGCCGGCCTTGGATGATTGGTGCTGGCGACCTGAATGGTGATGGACATCCCGACCTCGTCTCTGCCAATTCCAATAGCAATAAGACAGCTGTTTTATTTGGAGACGGAATGGGAGGCTTGAGTCAGCCCACCCATTATGCTCCGCCCAATGGCCAGTTTCCCCTAGCCGTTGACATCGGCGACATTGACGGTGATGGCGACCTGGACTTTGTTACCAGCAACTACAGCTCAAAAAATTACACCGTTTTTGAAAACGATGGCACAGGCCAGTTCACTATGCCAGTTACATTGCTGGCCCCAAAGGCATCGTCCTGCGCCATTCTCCACGACCGTGACAACGATGGAGACCTAGATATTACTGGTACAGACGAAGAGGCGGACGTTATACTTTTATTCAAAAACCCAGGTGAACCTAGTAGCAACTCGGAGAAGGCAAATGCTGTATTCTGGAACTTAGAAGCGATGCCAAACCCGTTATTCGAGCAATTAACAGTTTCCTTTGAACTGGCAAAAAAGGAAGAAGTGACAGTCTCATTGATAAATACCTTTGGACAAACTGTGCTTGAATTTGCACCGACTTGGCTGGAAGCTGGTAACAATTCATTGAAAATGACCGAATTGGGCAAACTGCCAACGGGTATTTATTTACTCAACCTTAAAAACGATTCAGTTCGAGCCTCGATGAGTATTCTGAAAATTAATAGGTAGAATTTTTCTAAAAAATATCAATTGGCAACCGTAGCTCAACAACCCCCTTGTATCACCTATCCACTACCAACACAGAACATTATTTGTAAAAGCCCCCATAATTTCGTTTTCCACCGTTCTCCACACCTTCCTGTTTAAAAAAAAGATTAGTTTTTATTTGGAAAAGTGACGCTAGCGGTCATACATTTGCGCCCGCTTTCCAAATGAGGTAAAGCTTAATCAGACATCAATTTACTATTATTGGTAAAAAGATGTCAAACAAAAAACCACAAGATTTTGTGTTTCTTCAGAATCCGGTAGCTCCAATGTTGGAGCAGGAAGCAGAAAAAAACGCACAAGAGTTCATTGACACCGATGGAGGAAAGAAATTAGGTAAGGTAGAGAGGGGAGAGAAGAAGTTTGACGGACCCGTCAACGATAGAGTTGTTAAGGTAGAATTATCTGTTGGTAAAAACATTGTCCTTTAGGGGACTAAAGAG
>JBGSWN010000043.1:0-75823 GCA_041752395.1 Saprospiraceae bacterium
ATGACCACGCTGTCGCAGCCGTTTTGGGTGGTGAGGTTTTGGGTGAAAACGCCCACTTGGGCCACATCGCACGAGGTGTCGAACAGCAGGGTCGTGTCGGTGGCTAGGAAGCTCACCGTCTGTATGACCACGCTGTCGCAGCCGTTTTGGGTGGTGAGGTTTTGGGTGAAAACGCCCGCCGCCGTTGGGTCGCAGGTCGTGGCGGCGAGCAGGGTCGTGTCTCCCGGCAGCAGCTTCACCGTTTCGACCACAATGCTGTCGCAGCCGAACTGAGAGTTGAAATTTTGGATAAAAACACCTGCTCCAGCTGGGTCGCATGTAAAGCGCTCAACGGAGGTGGTCATCGGGATATTTTCGATAGTGAACACGCCTACCGTGGAAACGCTGTTTCCGCAAAGGTCAGCAGCCGTGAAAGTAATAACAACTTCCGGAATCGGCGGACCACCGGCATAATCGTTGGCCCAGGTGAATGGGTCGCATGGGTCACTGGCGATGGCATAACCGTTGTTGGTCAGCCAGTTGTTGAAAATATCTTGCGGGTCCAACGAGCAAGGAATGGACAGGTTAGAGGCAGGCTGCAGCAAAAACGGCGGCTGGTCGTCGGCGACGGTGAAAGTGGCTTGGGCGTTAGCGGTATTTCCGCACTGGTCTGTAACGACAAATGTAACGGGCGTCTCAACGCACGAGCTGTTTGGCGGTGCCAAGAAGATTGCTTCCCAAACTGGCGAGTTGTCGCAGTTGTCGACGGCGACTCCGTTTCCATTGTTTGCCAGCCATTCGCTGAACGCATTGAAGTAATCGTTGCCACACGACACGGTTAGGTCGGCGGGCTGGGTTGAAAACACCGGCGGCTCGGAGTCCGTCACGACTATGGTCTGCTCGAAGGTAGTGTCGTTGCCACATTCGTCGGCGAAGGTCCAAGTGCGCTCCAGTGTATAGAAGCAAGGCTGTGGGATGTTTGTTTCGGAAAAAGTGCTGAAAACAGCGCTTGTGCAATTATCGGTCGCCATAAGCGTCGGTGTCGGCAAAGGTTCTGTGCATTCGAGTAGGAGCATGGCGGGGGGTGGAGCCGCCACCCCTGGCGCTTCGTTGTCGGTCGGGCAGCCCCACAGCGTGATGTCGTCGAGTAGCATTCCTCCGGCCTGCACGGGACCGGAACCGGTAAGCCGGAGTTCGGCAGTGGCAGCCTGTGCCACGAAACTGAAGCAGATTTCCAGCCAGCCGTCGGCGCCGTTGTTGGTTGCCGTCCAGTTTTCGTTGAGCCATGCACCGTTGGCGACAGTGATGTTGCAATTTGCGGAGGGCGCTCCCACATTTTTTGCGTACCAGATGGAGAGTGTGTATGTGTAACCGACGGTCATGCCAGTCAGGTTGTTGGAAATCGTGCCGGGTACCAACCCATGCAAGTCTATAAACTGGGAAGGGCCGTTGGGGTTGCCGTTCGCCCAATTGCCGGTGTAGGTTGGCCCCAGAAGGTCAATTTCGCCAGCATTTACCACCCAAGCACCAAAACTTTCGCCTGCAACGAAGGTGATTCGAGTCAAAGGTGCTGGTATCTGGGGCTGTTCGAAATTTCCGTCTGGAATGATTAGTTGGGCTGGAGTGCCGCAGCAGCAGTTTTCCGTGGCGCAGTCAGGTTGTGCGCCTAACTGACCCGGCTGAAAAGTTATGAAGAGGAAAACAAATGGAAGGATAAGTGATACTCTCATACGGCAAAGTTTGTCATACTAAACCAAGCAACCATTTTTTGGTTTTGGAAGATGGGCTAAAAAGGTGGGAAATATGGAGGAAATGGCAAGAGGGTGCTTAGAGGTTGTTTACAAATCAATGAGCCAGCTTGGTAACCATAAGCCGAATCATAGACCATTGAATAAAAGCGACAGAATGTTACTCTTTTTCTTCAAAGTCCTTTGCCAATCGTCACTGATAACCAAACCACCCAAAGGTCCTTTCTACAATCCACCGCTTTGGTATAACTTAAAATCCACCTATTCTAGCAACTTTTGCAACAACTTCAAGCAGCCCACCGAAGCTGCTCAGGACGAAGGCAAAGAATTCTTTGCCGTCAAAACCTTGGTCAGTCAGGATTTTGGTCAGGCGTGGAAACTACAATGAAGTTCATTTTTCCAACGGCCATAAACTGCTGCTGACCAAGACCTTGAAGGATTTTTTTTTTACGATTTTGGAGGCAGCGGGGTTCCTGCCGGCGCACCAGTCCCACCTCGTCAATTTCGACCATATCCGAGAGTTCATCAAGACGGACGGCGGCTATATCGTCATGGCCAATGGGGCGAAAGTGCCTGTGGCGGTAAGAAAACGGGCGGAAGTGGTGGAAAGGTTAGGTGGGGGGTGAGTTTTATCATTAACGGTCTGTGTAGCTGGCGTGCGCCCACATAGGGCGCATGAGCAGCTACACTTTGTTAGCAGCAGTATTCTTTTATCGAGCGATAATCACTTTTTTTGTTTTAACTCCACATTCCGAACTAATTTTAAAGAAATATATACCTGTTTCTAAATGTTCAATAGAAATATTATCTATAAAATCTGCTCCATTGATTTGAAAAACTTTTTGTCCTAATGAGTTTATTAAAGTTATCTCATGGATTTTGAATGCGCCATTAATTTTCAGCGTTAATATCTGTGAAGCAGGATTTGGAAATATCTCCATTTCTATTTCGCAATCCCCTAAATTTTCAGGTATTGCAGATATTATTGTTTGACCACATTCTTTGTCAAATTCAAATAAGTTCACATCAGCTTTTGTGTCAGCGCTATAGATGTTTCCGATAAAGTAATTTCCGTCAACAGTAGATAGGATTAAATCCCCGCTTGAGGTTGATTCGGTATTATAATCAGGGGCTTCCTCTGTGCAAATCACTTCTAAGTCTTCATTAAATACAACTAAATTTAGTCCGTCACTTGCCGAATTTCGAGCTTGTGCTAAAAATAAATAATTGCCGGTTACGCTTTTCGTTAAATCCTTCGCCTTGCCTTCAAAAGGCAATTCAATCGTATTTTGAAGGTCGTCTTGTTGGAACCGTATCAATTTCAACTTTTCGTACTGAAAGTCATATAACCCTAATTGGGTTTCGACGGGTGCAATAAAATCAGAGTTTCCGTTGGCATAAATTTTATTTATCGCCTCGACCTTGCCGTAATCTATTATGCTTTCCCATAATTTTTCACCTTGGCTGTCTAATTTTGTTAAATATGCATCGTAATTATCATTATCTCTTTTTCTGCCAGCCAAGATTAATTCTTCATCCTCAAGCATCTGAAAATCAAAAGCTTGAAAGCTGTCAAATTTTTGGGTCGACATCAACTCTCCCAATGAATTAACAGTATACAAAAATGATGTATTAGGTTCTGAAAAAGATGAACTTCCTAAAACGATAAATTCTCCATTTGTTTTTTCTATGACCTTCCTTGCGTCAACTCGTATTCCATCATTGGGGAGTTCAATTGACCAGACTACTTCTTTGTTTGCATCCAATTTCATCAATGCTGCTTTGAAGATATAAGGACTCGTTAATCGGGATGAGTAGCAAATTATTAATTCATTACTCGAAGACCATATTACATCTTTGATAAATTCCAATTTACCTTCTTCTCCTATATAGGTTTTTTGGGAAATCTCATAAGATTCATTTAAGTCTAATAAAAGCATATCATAATCTGTCCCATTCTGACTTCTTGTAGAAATACCTATCAGAATGTTATCATTTATTTTATTTATCGTTGATGCATTGTCAATTTCAAAATCATGAATCAATTCTACGATATTTGATTGACAATATTGATGATTTAATATTCCCAGAATACAGAAAACGATTGAAATTATTTTTTTTAACATAATTTATTTTTTAAAAAGTTGACTTTTGTATTCGTTTTTTATTGTTGCTAACTACTGATTGACGCATTGCATGTTTTGGATTGCCGACGATCCAAAACATGCAATGCGTCTATCCCCATCCTGTGCGCTATGTAAACAAGCATTTGCTAACTCACATTCAGCACAAGATTTCAAGCAAATCTAAACCGAACCTTCGAAAATACCAAACCGGTCAAAATTGCTCCCATTCTCACCCAATCACCCCATTCAACCCCTCCACCAATTCCAGCGCCAGCGAATTGCCGTAAAGGTTTGGCAGACCCTCGACCTCGCCCACCCAACGGATGCCTTGGATGGCGTTGGTGAGGAAGATTTCGTCGGCTTCCGCCAAGGCATTTTTTGGAACTGGAGCTGCCCGGACAAGGATGCCAAGCTGTTTGGCCACGTCCATGACCGCCCCACGCATGGTGCCTTTTATGCTTCCTTCGGGGATGGAGGGTGTGAGCAGTTCGCCATTTTTTACCAAAAAAACATTGGAACTGCTGGCACAAACCAGCCGGTCGAGGGTATTGAGGAGGAGACAGTCGTCGAGGCTGCTTTCTTTTTTGTGGATGGAAGCCAGCACGTAGGGCAGGGAGGAGGCGGACTTGAAAGATGGCAGCACGGAAAGTGTATTGCTCAAAATCGGCACTTTGAACCCAGTGAACAGTCCAATTTTCAACCCAATTTGATTCAATCGGAAATGTGAATCGGGTAGGGGACTGGCCTCGATGAGGAATTCGGGAAGATTGATTTCAGGCGTGTAAAGCCCACCCCCGGAGCGCCAGATGGAGAGTCGGATGCGCCAATTACCTTTGGCTTTGGTCAGTTGCCGGATTTCAGAATCAAAGTAGGGGAGTGAATAATAATCGGGCATTTCGAGCCGCAACCGCTCAAAACCCAGTTTGAGCCGGTTCCAATGCCGAGGCAAAAACGGCATCCTCCCATCGAAAACCCGGATGCTTTCGAAGAGCCCGTCGCCATAGCGGAAGGCACGGTTGCCAGCCGATAAAATGGGCTGGTTGGCTGGCAGGATATTTCCGTTGTAATTGATGAACATCTTTTTGATTTGCTTCGCAAAGATGGGCGAGTTGCCGCTTTTTGAAAAAATTACTGGAACAAAATGCAGACCTCGCTGTTTTCTTTACTCTTTTAACCTAACTTTCCAATTTCAACCTGACCAATACTATGGCTAATACACTTGAAATATCGTACACCAAAGAAGAAAGCTACAACCCCGAAATAACGGACAAGCTCACCGATAATTACTTCAACATCATTGAGGGACTTGGCGAAGACGCCTCTAGGGAAGGACTTTTGAAAACACCCGAACGTGCCGCCAAAGCCATGCAATTCCTCACTTCTGGCTATGCCATGGACGCCGAACAGATTCTGCGCTCCGCCATGTTCAAAGAGGAGTACTGTGAGATGGTGCTGGTCAAAGACATTGAGATTTACTCGCTCTGCGAACACCACATGCTACCTTTTTTGGGAAAGGCGCACATTGCCTACATCCCCAACGGCTACATCGTCGGATTGAGCAAAATCCCACGGGTAGTGGACGTGTTCGCTCGTCGCCTACAGGTGCAGGAGCGCCTCACCCTCGACATCCTCAACGCCATCAACAACACCCTGAAACCGCAGGGAGTGGCCATCGTCATCGAGGCGATGCACATGTGCATGATGATGCGGGGCGTGCAGAAGCAAAACTCTGTGACGACCACTTCGGCCTTCCGTGGTCAGTTTGAAAAACAGGAAACAAGGACGGAGTTTTTGAAGTTGATTGGGAGCAAACTCCATTAATTGCTCAATCTTTGGATTGTTATATTGCTCAATTCTTGGTCGTTTGGGGACTTCCATTGTTTCTTTGTCCCCAATAACAATTCAACAATAAAACAATCCAACAATACATGAAAGCATTTGTATTTCCCGGTCAAGGTTCCCAGTTCGAAGGCATGGGCAAGGACATGTACGAGAACAATGGCTACGCCAAAGAACTGTTCGAACAGGCCAACGAAGTGCTTGGCTACCGCATCACGGATGTGATGTTTGAAGGTGACGCCGAGGCATTGAAACAGACTAAAATTACCCAACCCGCCGTATTTCTTCATTCCATTATTCGGGCAAAAATGGCAGGTGCTGACTTCCAGCCAGGTGCCGTTGCAGGGCACTCGCTGGGTGAGTTCTCTGCGCTGGTGGCAGCCGATGGCTTGTCATTTGAGGATGGGCTGCGGCTGGTACAGCAGCGGGCGCTTGCCATGCAGCGGGCCTGTGAAATGACCGAAGGAACCATGGCCGCCGTGCTAGGTTTGGCCGATGAGGTGGTGGAAGAAATTTGCGCCAGCATCACCGAAGTGGTTGTTCCTGCCAACTACAATTGCCCAGGGCAGCTTGTGATTTCAGGTTCGGTGGCGGGAATCGAGGCGGCAGTGGCAAAATGCACGGAAGCTGGTGCGATGAAAGCCATTGTGCTGCAAGTGGGCGGTGCGTTCCATTCACCATTGATGCAGCCTGCAAAGGAGGAACTCAAAGCAGCGCTGGAGGCCACCAATTTTGCGAAGCCAATCTGTCCGATTTATCAAAATGTGGATGCGCTGCCGCAAACAGACCCTGACAAAATCCGCCAAAACCTTGTGGACCAGTTGACTGCCCCTGTGCGTTGGACGCAGACGATGCAGCACATGATAGCTGATGGTACAACTGAATTTATTGAAGTTGGAGGAACAGGCAAAGTGCTGCGTGGCTTTATTGCCAGGGTTGATAGGCGATTCCCAATGGCTACGCTCTGAGAAAGACTTTGGATTTTAGACAATAGACATGAGAAAGCAATGTGTCAATGATTTACGGGCTACCAAGCTCTAAAGTCTAGTGTCTCTAATCTATTGTCTCATCCAAGTTTGCATAATTGAAATTCTCGCTGCAATTTGGCGCTCGTAAAATTCATACATGGAAGAAACTAAAATCCAAGGCGGGAGTATTCTTTTGGCCGAGCCTTTCATGCTCGACCCGAACTTCAAGCGCACGGCTGTGTTGCTTTGCGAACACAATGAAGAGGGCAGCATCGGTTTCATTTTGAACAAAAAAATGGACATGCGGGTGGACTCGCTGGTGAACGATTTTCCTGAATTTGATTCGCTGGTCCATTTCGGTGGCCCTGTGCAGACCGACACCATTCACTATATTCACAACGTTGGCGAGTTGCTGGAAGACAGTCGAAAAGTGGCCGAGGGTGTCTGGTGGGGCGGGGATTTTGAGCGCTTGAAATTTCTGATATCGTCGGAGTTGATTAAGCCCGAGAATATTCGATTCTTTGTTGGATACTCTGGCTGGTCGGAAGGTCAATTGGAGGAAGAAATGGAGACGGGTTCTTGGGTGCCTGCCCACATGCACCCGAACTATGTTTTTAAGTCAAAACCAGACTCGCTTTGGTCCCAAGTCATGTCCAACAAAGGCGACCTATTTACGGTGATAGCGAGCATGCCCGATTCAGTTACCTATAATTGATGGCTCGCTTCGCAAATTTTTTACCTCGATTTTACCCAAAATAATTTCCTACCCAACCTTTTTTAAGGCATCAACTGTCTTCCATTCTGTCAAGTTTTTGATTTTAACATACACTAGCTTGCAGGAAATCACAACGCTTGATACCTTGTCAGAAATTTTACACTTAAAAAAAACTGACATGAAAGAAAATGCGCTGTTACTGATGTTACTGCTTACTGCAATTTGGTTGCCAGCCAATGCTCAAAAGTCGAACATTGACGTGGTTACCATGAAAGATGGCAGGAAGCTTTCTGGGAAAATCATGCAATATTCACCTGGGAGTATTGTGAGGATTGAGCAGATGGATGGAACGATAATTGAGGTTTCAGATGAGGATGTTGCAAAAATCCAGCAAGGAGTTGAGCTATCAAAAGCGGAAGTGAAACTACTGCCGGGCGATGAGAATTTGCCAATAATCACGGCGAAAACACATGGGCTCTACACGGCATCCATGCTTTCTTTTGCTGCTGGCAACAGCGATAATGAGGGTATTTCGCTGGGGGCGGGCTTTAGCCAGGTTTTTGGTTACCAAATCAGCCGAAGCTTAGGTCTCGGAGCTGGATTTGCCATCGACAACTACTCCCGAAGGGGTGAAACCGTTTACCCGCTTTTTGGCGAAGTACGAAGTTTTTTGCCTTCAAAAAAAGGGAATGGTAATTTTTATGCCGTGCTGGCCGGGGGCTACTCGTTGGCCTTTTCAAGGAAACAGCTTGATATTACTGGGGCTGAAGGTGGTGTGTTCGGTCAATTTGCAGTTGGTTACCGAGCTGCCACGACTGAGGGCTTGGAAATTTATGTTGACTTAGGGCCACGGTATCAACATGCACATTTTGAGCGAAAACTTTACAATGGTGATATTGAAAAGCGGGACGTGGACTTTCGGCGAATTGTGATTCGGGTTGGGCTTGGGCTTTGGAAGTAATAAAAGCCTAGTAATTCAACTTGAAGTGTATTTTGTTGAAAATCAATTGATTGCAGATAAATCAGCAAATTAAATACCTTTTGTTTCAAAAAAAGCAACATACCGATGAGGAATTGGTGCAAGGCTGCGTCGCCAACGAACGCTACTGGCAAGAGCAGTTTTATCGCCGATTTTTCCCTACTATGATGGAGATGTGCCTTCGCCGCACGGACGATCGGGATGAAGCCATGTCTATTGTGAACAATGGTTTTTTGCGAGTTTTCAAAAAAATACACCTCTATTCATTCAAAGGTTCTTTGGAGGGTTGGGTGCGGAGGCTGGTCTGGCACAGTTTGGCAGACTACTTTCGAGACCAGCAGAAATACGTCCATTTTTTGGTTTTTGAAGAGCGGGATGAACCCGTACACACCAGTCCGGCCAGCCAACTTTACGTGGAGGACATTCTCAAGATGGTAAATTCACTACCACCAGCCAGTGCAGAGGTGTTTCGGCTTTATGCCATTGAGGGTTTTTCCCATGCCGAAATTGGCGAACAACTTGGCATCAGTGACGGTACTTCGAAGTGGCATCTCTCCACCGCCCGACAGCAACTTAAAAAAATGATTCATCAACAGGAAACGAGGAATTATGCAGGATAAATCAATACATATTGACGATAAATTCACTGACAGGGCATGGGCTGATATGCGCTCCATGCTGGATAAGGAAATGCCGATGCAGCCTGAAAAGCGGCGGCGTTTATTGGGTTGGTGGTGGTTTGCATTGCTCGGCATTGGCTTGGTGGCAGGTGCTGGGTATTTAGCTTTTGGTGAAAAAGCGGCTACAAAAAAGACCATTCAAAGCAAGCCTGTGGCGAGTGCTACCTTGTCGCCAATCATGACTGAATCCGGGCCGATCACTCCTCCTATTACGGCTTCGATTGCCGAAAACGTAGTTGGGTCAAAGGCCAATAAACAGCAAACAGCAACCATAAATTTCGATAAAAAACAGGACTTCAAAAAATCAAACACACCAAATAGTAGCGGGATAGAATTGTATGAAGATAGGCAATTATTAAGCGAAAAAAGTGCTGATTATCAACCGTTTAGCGATATGGTAATTGTTGATTCTCTGCAATTGGAAACGCAAGATTTGAATGAAAGAACAACATTGGAAAACTCAGAATATTTAGCTTTGCTTTCTCCTGTCCCATTGATTGAGCCGGCAGAAAAAGATTTAAAAGTAGCTGATTATTTTGCCAAAAAACAAGGCTGGAGTTGGGCTTTGCAGGCAAGTGCACTTGCCGTTCCGAATTTCAGTGGGGGCGGTTATTCGTTGGAGGCTGTTTCATCTAAAGCCCTGATAAATAATAGATTATCCATCAATTTTGGTTTGGGCTATGCTTTTTTGCGCCAACCAATTAATGTATTTACCGAGAACACTTCTAGTAGCAACGATATTGCCAATGAAGTTGTTTATGAAAACTCAGGTGCGTTTGTAACTGAAGCGATAGGTCTTAATGGTATTTCTATCAATAATAAGTTGCTGAAACTACATTACTTAACCGTTCCAGTTCAATTCTCTTACCGCTTTTCAAAACGATTTAGTGCAAATGCAGGCGCTATGGTTGGGCTTTTGTTAGCCTCCAAATCTGATTATACGCAAGATGGTATATTAGGTAGTTTTGCAAAGCAAAATAATGATTTGGTATTTGGAGCTTCCACTTTTTCAAAAGTATCCAGTATTGAAATAGCCGCTATTGGAGGTTTTGGGTTTGTTTGTTCACCCAATTCAAGTTTGCATTTTGATTATGTTCATGGCCTGACCGATGTATTGCCTGATAATACTGTCGGAGATTTTAATCGTTTGATAAAACTTGGATTTAAGTATAAAATAGGTAGAAGGCATTAACTTGCGGACTTATCGGTGAGGCCAATAGTATCGGCTAGCCACAAAATGACCCGTAATATGCTGACTTGCCAGAAGCACCTTTTTTCCATTCCCGACGAGGTTTCCTACCTCAACTGTTCCTACATGTCGCCAATACCTGAGCCAGTGGAATTTGCTGGTTATCAAGCGATTGCAAAAAAGACCATGCCTTATGAGATAATGGTTCCAGATTTTTTTGAGCCAGTTGCGAGGTTGAAGTCTTTGTTTGCAAAACTCATCCATGCCGATGACCCAGATAGGGTTGCTATCGTCCCATCCGTTTCTTATGCCATTTCCTCTGCCGTTAAAAATATAAGGATACAACCTCGTCAAAACGTTGTGACGGTGGATGAGATATTCCCGAGTAACCATTATCCGTGGCGCAGGCTAATAAATGAAAATGGCGCAGAAATGAAAGTAGTCAAACGACCAGAGAAAGGGCAAGGGCAGGGTAGGGCATGGAATGAACGACTGCTTGAAGCCATTGATAGTCAGACAGTTGCGGTTGCAGTCCCCAATGTTCATTGGACTGATGGGACGTGGTTTGATTTGAAAGCTATACGTGAACGAACCAATGAGGTAGGGGCATTATTGATAGTAGATGGAACGCAATCTGTTGGTGCGCTCCCTTTCAATTTTGCCGAAATTCAGCCGGATGTACTAGTTTGCAGTGGGTACAAGTGGCTGCTGGGCCCCTACAGTTTAGGGCTGGCCTATTTTGGTGAAAAATTTGACAATGGCGTGCCTATTGAAGAAAGCTGGATGAATCGTTTGGAAAGCGAACGGTTTGAAAACCTGACGGCCTATCAAGATTTGTACAAACCCAAGGCTCATAGGTATAATATGGGAGAAAGCAGCCAGTTTATTGGTGTCCCCATGCTTACTGCTGCACTTGAATTGATATTGGATTGGGGTGTCGGGAATATTCAGGATTATTGTAAAAACCTTTCTGAACCGTATATTCAACAATTGGCTCAACTCGGTTTTTTTGTGGAAGAGCAGTCTTTTAGAGGCAGTCATTTAATTGGCCTGCGATTGCCCTCGAATATTAAATTGGAGGCAATAAAAAATGCTACTTCTTCTCGAAACGTTTTCGTTTCTTATCGGGCAGGTTTATTGCGTATTTCACCGCATCTTTATAATGAGGCTAAGGATTTTGAGCGGTTGCTGGAAGCTGTTGAAGTGGCTAATAAAGATTGAAATAACCATTATGAAACTACTTTGCAACATTATTTCTCTCCTCTTTTCACTGCTGTTTTTGCCAAATAGCAGTGCACAACGGATAGTTACCGCCAAATTATACAGCCATTTAGCCATCAATGGGGGCGTTACGATTCCAGGTTTTGAAAATTCAAACAAAGAAATTGTTCGATTTAAATGGGTTGCACCAAGTATCCGATTTCAATACGATAACAATCGCTACAGAGAATGGGAGTTGACTGATTTAACCATTGAACGAGCACCGAACGACGAAACCGATACCAGGTTTTCAATAGGTTTGAGATATGAATATGGGACACGAGTGACAAAGTCGGTTCAAGCACCGTTGGTATTAAGTTTAGGAGGTTCATTACGAATGTTTGGTGCTATTGAGCAGCTAAATGATAGAAACGTACTTGGGCTAGCCGTGGAAAATGAATTTTTGGGTCTATCAATAGCTTTTACTCCCCATGTTACTTATCGAATCAAAAAGCATTTAATCTTTGATTTTTGCCCATACGCTGAAATTATAAATTGCACTATTCAAAAAGAATACGTTTACGATGAATTTCTTGAAGAGGACCAGCGGGAAAGCCTTGATTCCCGCTTTGGATTCTTTCAAACAATATTAAGGTTGGGGGTTGGTTGGGAATTTTAAAAAGCCACCCGGCAATCAATGCCAGGTGGCTAAGTAGAATGTTATCAAAGTTTGAAGGAAAGTGTTAGTTAAAATGAAATTTGTTTGGACTAATTTAAAAAAAATTGGTTTGGTTAATTATTGATGTTGGATTAACAGTTGCGTAGAACTTGATAGTTTTCCATTTTCCATCAATTTAAGGAAATATATCCCTGATGGAAGTAAGCTTACATCTATATCTGTTTCAATTTCGCTATCATCCAGTGATTTTTGGACAAGGCTTTGGCCAATTTGATTGAAAACGATAACCTTCCGGTAATCAGAATTTGAGGCAGGTAATGCAATATGAACTATATCACTCGCAGGGTTTGGGCTTAGGAATATTTCGGATTTTTCTAAAGATTCCGAAAGGTTTGATTCTGACTCCCTAAATTGGTTGCAGAAATAAAAAGGGTTACACGAATCCTCTTCGTTTGAAATTTGCGATGCTACTTCACTAGCAATGCAATCACCGTCTTTATTTGCACATGCTATACAGCGAAATTTTTCATCAGAGCGAAGCACTATTTCGCTACAAGCAATTCCGTCAATTCCATGTGCTCCGTATCCATCTCTCATCTGAAGTATTAGTCTTGATGTGAAACAGCCCCTTTTAAAAGGGATTTTTATTTTTTGTGAAACCTTAATTGAGTCATGTAGTGGGCTATACCCAACTGGAATGTCAATATATTCGATTTCATAAGATTCTGTTCCTCCCAACATCTCTTGGGGCGTCGGCAGATAGGTAACGATATATTTAGCATAAGGCTTTAATCCGTAGTCATTTTGGGCTGGGATTTTGGCAGAAAGTGTGATATCACAGCCTTCTCCGAACGGACAGCTATCATATGCAATATTTATTTTGCCATTAATACAATCGTCGCATGTTGTGTAGGTTACACAATCAAAAGATTCTGGACCATTATAAGGGTTTCCGTCCTTATCTATTTCAAGACAAAATTGATACCCTCCAAATTTTTTAAAAGTGTGCTGAAATGCGAGACCATTGTAAGTGGCTATCTGGGCTCCATCACTTGCTGAACGAATCCTCCAGGTGTAAACCCAATGAGTGCCGTCGTAAGCGTCAAAGCATTCAAGGTTGTCGTAATCAACAAATCCGATAAAAAAACATGGCTCAGGTTGACTGATAAGATTTTGAATATCTTTAATGCACTGCGATTCCATTTTTTGGGAGAAAAGAATCAAAACCCCTAACAGGAACAAATTAACTTTTTTCATAGTATGCAATCAGTTTTAACCGGATTTTGGGTAGTGCTTCCTTTCTGAAAATAGTATAGAAGCCCTAACGGGGTAAACCGGTTGGATTAATTTTTTAAAATATATCAGCTCAAGCCAAAATGGCTCAGACAGGTGTTGTTACAATAGGTTTGTTGTTGACGAATCAATGGAAGAATTTTCAATCGTATTGAAATGATTGAAAAAAAGATGTAGCCAAAGACTACGCAATGGAGATATTCATGGGAAAATCTAAAAGAAGAAAAACAAAATTGACCCGTAATTGAGTCGAATAATAATGGTAGGTGCCTTAAAAGTTGGCCCTGTTTTTTCGTTTTGATGATGTTCTTGACACAAAGTAAATGCAATTAAATGAGAAATAAAATATTTGAAAGAAAAAAATGTTAAAAATTCAAAGACGGTTATCCAATCATTCAGTAAAATATGATATTATTAAAGATAAAAAAATATCAAAAATGCCGTTAGGCCATGAAAAAAGCGTCTTCCAAAACCAAATTGGAAGACGCTCTCAGAGATTAATTCTTTTTGAAAAACTAGTTCATCAGTGTCACATCCCCTTTGAAGAGTTCAATTCTACCATCCACAAACTCAATTTCGGCAAACCAAATGAATACAGCTGGATCCATTTTTTGATTCCTGTGCATCCCATCCCAGCCGTAGGCCGGGTTGTTTGGTTCGAAATTAAAATATTGGTAAACGGATTCCCCCCAGCGATTGAATACCAAAAAGGATTTCACTTTGCTAACACTTTTGGTGTTTGAGAAAATCATAAAAACATCGTTTGTGCCATCTCCATCCGGGGAGAAGGCATTTGGGACGTAAACACCGCCAGTTTTGTCAACCCTTAGGAAAACTGGAGCGCTATCCTTGCATCCTTGTTTTGAAACAACTGTAACCGTGTAAGTGTAAGATTCTGAAGGCGTTGCAATTGGATTCAGGCAATCTGTGCACGAAAGGTTGAAAACAGGAAACCAATCAACGGTTTCAACTTCAGAAACTGGAACGCTCACCAATGTATTCAACTGATAGCTGTCACCCAATTGGAGTGTTACTTGAGGCTCAATGTCTATGTTGAACAAATCTGGCTGGACAATTTCGATTTCGTCTTCAAATTCACAACCGTTCGCATCTTGGACAATGGTTTGGTAAAGCCCTGCTTCGAGGTTTGTGAAAATGGATGAATTCCCAAAATGTTCCCCATTGTCAATGGAATACAAATAAGGTGTAGTTCCGCCGGTTACTGAAGACAAGGCAATTGAACCTTTGTCACCAAAACACGGCGGCTGAATGGTTTCAGGAGTTGAAACTGGGCCTTCTCTAGTAATTAATACATCGTCAGACGCTGTGCAACCATTGGTTAAATTTGTCACAAGAAGCAGATAAGTGCCTGGTTCAGAAATAAAAGGCGCAGCGGTATTTGCACCAGAAACCAAATTTCCATCTTGGGATGACCATTGGAATATTAGCGTACCTGCAGCACTTGAACCTGAACCGTCCAAACTATTTAATTCTTCAAAACAGTCCATGACAAAAGGCTGCCCTGCATTTGCCATTGGCAAGCTAATGTTTTGGTTTACAACGGCTTGTGTCGTGATAGTACATCCATTTGTTGTGTTTGTGACCATCAGCAAGTAGGTGCCAGGTTCATTAATTTGTGGAGCTAGACTTGTCTCTCCCGTTACGATATTTCCATTTGATGTGGACCACAAATAAGTGTATTCATTTCCTTGTGAAGCAGTAGCTGAAAGGTTAAGCTCCTGCACATCACACGTAAGAGTAGCGGGTGGAGCAATGATTGCCTGTGGCAAACTGTTGTCCTGTCCTACTTGTACTATATCGGCAGCGGTACAACCATTTAATGCGTTCGTAACCGTCAGCGTATAAATACCAACTTGATTAATGACTGGAACCAATGTCCCAGCACCGCTGACAATGTTACCATTGGTGGTTGACCATAGATAAGTGATGCCATTTCCCGAACTACTTCCATTTCCGCTGAGGGTCACAGTGTTTGTAGTACAGGACAATAGATTTGCAGTGCCTGCTTCCGATATTGGTGCCGTAATGTTTTGGTCAACTGTGACGGAGGCAGTCTCTGTGCACCCATTTGCGTTATTGTTGACGGTGAGCAAATAGGTGCCTGGTTCATTGATGACTGGCGAAAGTGTAGTCGCTCCGTTTACAATATTTCCATCAGTTGATGTCCACAGATAGCTAAAGGTATTTCCTGTAGAACTACCCAACCCGCTTAATGTCAAATTTGAGTTGCTGCAGTTCAACACTCCAGGCGTAGAAGCCACTGAAATTGGTGCATTTAGACTTTCTGAAATTACAACTTGGTCAGTATTCACGCATCCAGTTTGGCTGTTGGTAACAGTTAAAATGTAGGTACCTGGTTCATCCACCATTGGATTCAAAACTGTGTTATCGCCAATAATATTACCATTGGTTGTGCTCCAATTATAAGTATAATTTTGACCAGTTGCAGAACCATTTCCATTGAGAGAAAGAAATGTTTGGGTGCAAGTCAATTGTGCAGCTGGCCCCGCCTCGACTGCTGGTTGGGCTGTTTGTGCTCCCACCGTCACACTAGCTACGTTACTGCAATTGGTGGCTGTATTTGTCACAGTGAGCAGGTAAATTCCAGGGGCAGTTATGACTGGATTTAAGGAGGTAGCCCCAGAAAAAATGCTGCCATTGGAGGTGCTCCATTGGTAAGTGAAATCCGGCCCAACTGCTGACCCAGTGCCATCGAGCGTGACTTGCGTAACATTGCAGGTAATTGGCGGAGCTGCAACAGTTTCTGCATCCGGCAAACTGTCGTCTTCATCAATCTGAACTTGGTCACTTGAGGTACAGCCATTTGTCATGTTTGTGACTACAATGATATAGTCTCCAGGCGCATTGATGGTTGGGGTCAATGTTGAGCCCCCGCTACTAATATTGCCGTTTGGTGATGCCCAATCGTAAACAATATTGCTTCCAGCGCTAGAGCCTGTACCATCCAACGACAAACTTGTCTGGGTGCATGAAAGTGTTCCACCTGTCCCAGCCTCGGCATTTGGAGGCGTAATATCTTCGCCAATGGTAACGCTTGCGCTGGCTTGACAATTATTGGTTGAATTGGAAACCATTAGTTGATATGTGCCGGGCAGGTTAATCTGGGGGGATAAGGTGTTTTCATCTTGAACAATACCCGGTCCTGTCCAAACATACTGAAAATCTTGGCCAGTGCTACTTCCACTTCCATTTAAGTTCAAGGCTGTAATGCTACAGTTCAAAGTCAATGGTGAACCGGCAATCGCTGTAGGCAAATCAACATCTTCCCCAACAACTACTTGTTGACTGGCTGTGCAATTGTTCGTAGTATTTGTCACCAAGAGGGTGTAGGTACCTGCAGTATCTACCACTGGGTTCAAAATCGTATTACTTGTAGTGAAACTGCCAGTTTGGCTAGACCAATTATATTGAAAGGCAGCTCCAGTGCTAGTCCCCGTTGCATTCAATGTGACGGTGTTATTTGTGCAGGTCAGGATAGCAGGGCTGGAAATTGAAATAACTGGCAAATTAACATCTTCATTTACCACAACTTGATTTGAGCTAGTACAGCCATTCTGCGAATTGGTTACTTGTAAAACATAAGTTCCCGGCGCTGTCACATTGGGTGACAAAACATTTGTAGGGCCACTAAATTGGCCATTTGTCGTGGTCCAAGCGTAGTTCAGAACACCACCCGGCGGTGCATTTGAAACGGATGTATTCAAATTCACTTGGGAAACAGCGCAATTAAGCATTGGCGAAGCAGGCATGACGATATTTGGTGCAATATTGTCCACCGTCACGGTTATACTGCTCTCGTTTTCACAATTATTATTGGAATCAAAAAGCGTGAGGACATAAGTCCCTGCGGCATCCACAACTGGAGTAAGGGTGTTTGCACCAGAATAAATGCTGCCATTACTTGTGCTCCATGCAAAACTGATAGTGGGACTCTGACTAGAGCCGCTTCCATTGAGCTGTACTTGGGTATCCACGCAGTCAATATTTCCCGAAGAAGTAAGCTGAACATTCGGGATACTTGAATCCTGAGTTACTTGCGTGGTTGCTGTTCCAGTGCAGCCGTTGCTCAGTTCAGTTACAACTACTTGATAAATTCCGGGCGAAGTCGCAGTGGCATTTTGTCCGTTTGTTGCGCCATTGAATGACCCATTTGAACTGCTCCACTGAAAGGAGTAATTTGCAGGGTTTCCAGAAATACTGCTACTCAATGGAACTGCACCAACGGTGCAAGTAATCTGGCCATTGGCAGTTGCAGTTGGCGACAAAGTGGACACATTTTCTGTGACTGTCGTATTAAAACTTGAGGTACATCCCGATACTACGTCAGTCACAACAATTTGATAAACACCTGTATTTGTAGCTGGGGTGGTTATTGAGGTAGCTCCCGGAATTGGTGTGTTGTTGTAGTTCCATTGGTAAGAAAACGGCCCAGTTGAAGAACCGTTCCCATCCAAAATAATTGTATCAACAGCACAAGTAAGCGGAGTGGGTTGAACAATATTTGCATCGGGCAAATCAGGATTGCTGATAACATTTGCTTCCGCAGTGGCTGTACAGCCATTGGTTGTATTTGTCACAATAAGTGTATAAATCCCTTCTTGCCCAACTGTGGCCTCAATATTATTTTCACCACCAAGGACATTATTGCCTGTCCACTGGTAAGTGTATTCTGGCCCTATTGATGAACCAATCCCAGTAACAGTCGTGAAGTTTTCGTTACAATTTAAAGTATTACCAATAGCAGTAGCGGTTGGTGGTGCAAGATTAGCAGTAACCAAAGCAGTTGCCTCGGCTGTGCAACCGTTTGCGGCATTCGTGACAATTAATGTGTACAACCCTTCTGACTGTGCGTTTACGTCTATCAGGTTATCTGCTCCGACAATTCCTGGCCCTGACCATTGGTAGAGAATTGTAGGCCCAATTTCAGAACCCAAGCCTAAAACTGTTACCGACTGTGTGCCACAGGTAATCTGTTGCAAGGACTGGGCATTTGCAGTTGGCAAGGCTATGTTGGAAACTACGTTGGCTGCGGCAGTTGAGGTACATCCATAGGTATCAGATACGGTTACAGAATAGCTGCCTGGCATTAATCCAGTTGGATTTTGGTTAGTAGAGCCGTCTGACCAGAGAAATGAATAAGGTTGAGTCCCACCCCCTACGGTCAGCGTAATTGTTCCGCCGTTCGGGTCGTTGCAACTAACTTGAGAGCCTACCGCCGCACTCAGGAGTGGGGGAGGGGTAGTAATTGTGCCAGTTCCAGAGGCAGTGCAACCGTTGGCATCCGTCACTGTCACCGTGTAATTTCCTGGCATTAACCCAATTGCAGTTTCAAAACTCGGAAACCCATTGCTCCAAGTGTAGAGGAATGGGTCAATGCCACCGCTGGGCGTCACCGTCATGGTTCCGGCTTCACTGCAAGTGGAAGGTGTAGTGCTGATAGAATTCACGATGGTTTCAGCGGTGATGACTGCAACACCGGAGACCGGTCCGGCACAGTCGCCGATTACGGAAGTTACATTTGTCAGTAAGTAGATGCCCGGGGTTGTAGCGTAAATCGTGTACGGGGTTGAGGTTACAAGTATCGGGGTTTGAGGGTTACCGTCAATTGTGTATTCCAGCATCCAGTTAGGTGTGCCTGTAAAATTAACCACCAAATCAATTGCTGCAATGGGATTGCTCGTACAAAGTACCCCACCTGGACTGGTCAAATCTGCTGCTGGTAAAGGAGAAACTTCCACAGTTGAAGTGGCGGTTGCAGTTGCTCCGCAAACATCTGTCACTGTTACGGTGTAATCCGTGTTTTGGGTTGGAACTGCTTGCAGGATTGCATCCGTGCTCCCAGTACTCCACAAATAGGTGTAGGCAGAGTTTGGAATACCACCGGTCGGCATCGCTTCAATGCTGATTGGAGAGGCTTGGCAAGCTTCCAAATCTGGCAAATCCACCAGCAACGGTGGCGGGTCAATTATCTGCAAAATCATTTCCAAACTGCTGCACGAACAGGAATTGGTTAGACTCAGTACGATAGTCTCCGTCCCCTCTGGAATATTGTCATATATCACATTGATAGGAAATACGACGAAATCAGCCCCTGCTGGAATAACAGCCGTGAGTGGAAAAGGAGTATAGTCTGCTCCAGGCGTAGCTGTACTGGAAGGCAACACCGTGAAATTAAGAAAGACTGGAAATGAATTGTCGCCACCAGCTCTGGTAAAAATTATGGTGCCATCGTTGCAAGACTCATAAACAATATTGGTGCCTGTTGTTGCTGCGAATGCCTCCCCTGTTGCAGTGCCACCAGCGTTAAAAGAGCCTGCTTCCAAGAATACAGCGGAGTCGAAATTACCATCTCCCACATCACCAATGACAAGTCTAATATGGTACGTCTCGCAAGGAATCACATTTGCAATGGCATTCATTATTAAAGTCCATCCGTCGTACTGGATGTCATTCATGTTGGTAGTGCCACCGCAATTAGTCTGATTTGGCACAAAATAACCTGAATTGGTGACTGGGTTGATATTGTTAATGGAAACGAAAATACCAGTGCCAGGTATTATTGCGATGTCTTGCCCATTGGAGGAAAACCCACCGCTAATACCGGGGCCGCTGATGAAAAACCCAAAAACATCGTTGAAGTTACTGTTATTAGGCGGGGCAAATTCACAATATTCTTCAGAAGCAAAGACGTAATTGAAATTTATGGTAGAAATTGTAGGTTTGAAATCGAACTCAATTCCAGATACGTTGAACAATGGGCCTCCAGCGATTAGACCTAGATCTGGGTCGGAATTACCCCCACCATTATTAGAGCCAGCACTGTTCGAGTTGTTTGGCCCATTTGCAATGGATACATCTCCGCTCGAAATGATTACACCACTGTTTATCAAAATAGTAGAAACCCCGTCATCGAATGTCCCTTTGTTCTCGGCTGGCCCTATGCTTTGGACATTCGTTACATCAAAGCAATTTCCTCCAATCAATACATCCTTGATCAATGCCTCCGCACCTGTTCCGGAAAAGGCGTTGATTTTGCCAAAAAGGTCCGACTCCTTCTTTTTGCAAGTTTTGCAACCAATTGAAAACCAGACGGGTCCAGCTGTACAAGCAGGCGAGGATTGGTCTTTTCTCAATACGAAATCCATGCAGTCGGCGGTGGCCAAAAAGGTGATGGTAGTGTTATAGTCACCACCTACAACTTTTACCTCGGGGCTACAGCCACCAAAAGTAATTGCCCAAACTTGGTAAGTCTCGCCTTGTACAAGCCCGCAGACATGCACGTCCTGTTCCGTACCGATGAAGTTAATTTCCTCCCTAAGTTTGGAGTCGGTGAGGTTGATATTGTAGCTGTTTTGGGCAAAGCCAGTCAATGAAGCAAGTAATAAAACATGGACTAGCAAAAGTTTAGGTACGCTTAGTTTCATCATTTTGAGTTTACAAATAGGAATGAAGAATTTATATTCAGTGGTCAAATAACTCACAGCAAAGCACGAAAAGATGCTTGGTCAGAGCATTTGGGTTAAGGTTAAAAGTGTTAGCACACGGAAGGGTGAGATTGTTCATCGAGTTGCCCAATGTTAGGGAACTAGGTTCGTTCAATTTTCTTTTAAAATTAAAAGATGGAGCGCAGATTTTTTCAAAAAAACAGGCTGAATCGTGTGCAAAATTTTCGTTAGGATATGTAAACTCTAAACAGCTCAAACGTGGGATGGGACAAATTTAGGATTATCATTCAAAAAATACATAGAAAAATACCTGATTGGGCAGAATAAATGGCTCAAATGTAAAAAAATGGCAACAAAATAGGTTCAAAGACCAATTTTCTCAAATAAACTTCTTCAACTTGAAAGTGAATTTGAGCCGCTGCTTGCCCCGCTTTACTACTAATTTTATTTTTTTACCCTCGTCTTTTCGGAAAATCTGATTGATTCTTTCGAGGCTGAGCATTCCAGCAAAGGAGAAGTTCAGCCTACGTATTTCATCGCCAGGCATTAGACCAGCCATGGAAGCTGGGGTGTTCGGCAGCACTGAATGAACGATGAACTTGTTCAATTGAAAATCAGCGGCAATTACGATTAAGCCACTTTTGTCAAATTTGAAGTCCTTTTTGTAGCTTTTATTGGGGAGAAGGTACATTTTTTGACCGGGATAATCCAGGATGACATCAAACCTGCTCAGTACCCCGTTCCCGATAATGCCGTTCCGCTCTTTCATCAATATTGTGTCCATTCCAACCGTCAAATCTTGAAAATTGGTGATGACCTCATTGCATTGTAGTTCGCCCAAGCTCAACTCGGAAACCCTGCCTACATGCCCTTTGAGAAAGCCGCCGAGACCAGTCCCAATATTTCCGCTGATTGCATTCTCTGGTGGTTTGAGGCCAGGGTGCGAATCTGTATTGAGCAGCAATGCCATCATGGCTCCAGTATCAATAAGCAGTTTGACATTTACGATTGTATCGTTGAGGGTACGGATGGAGGTATTGAGATAGGGTTTGTTCTTTTCGACAATTATCGGAAGGGCTTGGTAACTCGCATTTGACGTTTTCAGGGCACCAGCCTTTGCCAGCGTTATGACCCGTTTTTGATAGTCAATCTTAACCATGAGCCCTCTGAAAATGTTGGCACCCAGAATGCCGTGGATTTGGGTGCCGAGCAGTTCCTCAAAATTGAAATAGTCTTCCTCCAGTACGAGCATCGTCTGGTTTGGAGAAACCATGTCCTCAATTTTGAGGTGAATACCTCGGATGAGGTAGGCGGTCAGCTCTGTTTGAAGGTCTGAACCCAAAACTTTGAATTTACGCTCGTAGGTCACTCCAAGAATATCCGTGATACTTCGTTTGGCAAGAATGGTGTTTTCGGCGCCAGTATCGAAAATGAATTTAAGCGGAAAGGTATGTTCAAACGCTACATTGACGATGATGAGGTTGTTCCTGAATTCAAACGGGATGTCAATCTTATTAACGTCCTTCAAAATTTCGTACCCATCATTTGCAGCATTTTTTAGGGCACCTCCACTCAATAATTTTATTCCCGTCTGCGCATTACTTGACGATATGGCAAATGCGAATAGACCGAATACAAGGCAAGGGAGTTTCATATTGCAAATTCAAAGCTTCGGAATGTGAGTCAAGCAGACCCCAGCTCAACCAAGCTGGTTTCTATTTGATGAAAACCATTCAGGTCCTGTTCACCAGACAACATTCTGAACAACAAGGTTGCAGCCGCAACACCGACTTCCGCACCAGAATGGCGGATGTGTGTAATACTTGGAAAAAGGTAGTAAGGCGCCTTCCCATCGCTGATTGAAATTAATGCAATGTCATCAGGTATCTTCAGCCCAAGGCGATTGATGGCACGATAGGCTTTCACCAGTATTTTGTCCGACATTGTGAACACAGCTGTTACAGCCTCTAAGGATGCTAATCGTTTATATATTTGCTCCTCAATATTTTCCTCGTCGTTAATGTTCATCAGCAGTTCACTTTCAACACTCAGTTGGTTTTTCTCAAATGCCTCCAAGTAGCCTCTTGCCCTCAAACTAGTCATGGTCAATCTTTCATCATCGAAAATCCCAAGTATATTTTTGTGGCCTTTGCTAATGAGATGTTCTATTGCTTTTGAGGTAGCCTTGGCATCATCAATTGTCATGAACGGGATTTCGCTATTGTCCAAAATCCTATCAATCAAAAGCACAGAAGCCCCCATTTGCTTGAGTTTGAGCAAGTGGTCAATGTTGTCAGTTTCGGCTGAAACGGAAATCAACACCCCTTCCACGAACATTTGGATACAGTAGTCTATTAGGGCTTGTTCTTTCTTCAGCTTGTTGTCCGATTGGAGGAAAATCAAAAAATAGCCATGCTGCTCCACTACTTGGCTGATACCTTGCAGTAACTCAGGAAAAAAAAATGTGTTAACTTCAGGAAGGATTGCGGCAATTATTTTTGAATTTTTAGAGTGCAAGAATTGCGCACTGGGGTTGGGATGGTAATTGAGCGCCTTTGCGACTTCACCTACTTTTATTTTCGTTTCGGGTGCAATGTCGGGGTGATTTTTCAATGCCCTTGAAACCCCGGAAACGGATAGGCCAGTCAGTTTTGCAATGTCTTTGAGCGTAGAACGCTTCATTTTTTTATTGAGGATGCTTAACAACGCTGATTTTGAAAATCTTGAGTTGCCAATTTTTTGTTGGTAAATATAGCTTAAAGCTAGCACACTTTCACGATGTGCCTAAAAACTTTTCCACATCAAACGTTTGAGCAAACGATGGAGTCAGCTAAGTGGTGAGCCAAATAAAATTTCAAATGCAAGGCAATGCCTTGCATTCCTTTTATTTTTAGACATTTATTCAGTTTTTAAGCAAAACCTGATCACAAAATAGCAAGTTTGGTCGTTTAGAAGTTATTTCGCAGCTTTGTCCCGTTAGCGTCTATTTCACACAATTCACCAAAAAATGCCTTTCGAGATTTTCCCGTTCGCATCCTCACTAAAAGCTTTAAAATAATTTTTGTCTAACTAAACCTAATAATGTATGAAACTTAAGTTTGACTATCTCACGAAATGTCTGCTGCTGCTGTTAATGGCAATGGGCATGAGCAGTCTGGTCATTGCGCAGCGTACCATCAAAGGTACGGTGACGGATGCCCAGTCTGGCGAATCGCTCATTGGAGCCAACGTGTTGGTGATAGGTACCAGTGCTGGTACAATTACTGACATAGATGGAACCTATGAGCTACGGGTACCTGAAGGGGCTACCCAGATTGAATTCACTTACACTGGCTATTCAGCCAAGCGGGTGCCACTCACTGCTTCCAATGTTTACGATGTATCAATGGACGCAGGTACAGTTCTTGACGAAGTAGTGGTCATTGGCTACGGCTCCGTGAAGAAATCAGATGCGACAGGCGCAATGACATCCGTCACTGAAAAGAACTTCAACAAAGGTGCGGTTGTAAACCCTGAACAATTGATTCAAGGCCGTGCAGCAGGTGTTCAGATTACCCAAGCGAGCGGTGAGCCTGGAAGTGGGGTCAATATTCGCATCCGGGGTACGTCTTCTGCTCGAAATGGCAATGGACCTCTGTTCGTTGTTGATGGTGTGCCACTTAGTGGCGATGAAACCACTGGTGGTGCAGGAGATGGAGGACTTGGTCGTTCAGGGTCAAGAAACCCCCTAAACTTCCTCAACCCCAGCGATATCGCAAGTATTGACATCTTAAAGGATGCTTCTGCGACTGCAATTTACGGTTCACGGGGAGCAAACGGTGTGGTGCTTATCACCACAAAATCTGGTGCATCGAACAGCGGGGGGTTGAATTATGGATACTCAATTGGTTTCAGCAATATCACAAAAAAACTTGATGTACTTAGTGCTGATGAATTTTTGAGTGAATATGAAAAGCTAAATGGTGCAGATGCTGCCAAATTGATTGATGGCGGAGGAGACACTGATTGGCAAGATGAAATACTCCAAACAGGCATTACGCATAACCACAATGTTTCATTTGGAAGTTCCAGCAAAGACGGAGATTTCAGGTTCTCGATGGGGTATCTGGACCAAGAAGGTATCGTCAAGGAATCAGGCTTCAACCGTTTGACAGGCCGTTTTAACGGCTCAAAAAAGTTCATTGATGACAGATTGAAAATTGGGACGCAGTTTACGATATCTAACAGTCGTGACCAAGCTGCGCCCATTACAGAAAACTCAGGCTTCGTAGGTGATCTTTGGTCAAATGCGTTGAAGGGGAATCCTACTGCGGTGGTTGACTCTGCCGGGGTATTGCAGCAAGACAACAGAAATGAGCCAAACCCGGTAGCAATGATAGAATACACCAAGGATTTCACGAACACGCTGAGAACCTTGGGCAATATCAATGCAGAATTAAAGATTGTTGAGCATCTCAGCTTCAAGACAGTTGCTGGTTTTGACCGGTCATTTTCATCCAGAAAGTCTGCTTGGTCTAGTGACCTTAACGTTGGTGGGATTGGTGACAGGGGCGGTCGCCTGTTCTTGAACGACATAGAAACTAATGACAATCTTTGGGAAAACTACTTTACTTATGACAATGATTTTGGTAATGTAAGTTTTACCGGATTACTTGGCTATTCTTACCAAAGCTTCGAATTTGCATCCAAGCGTGCAGAATTCTCCAATTTCAGAACAGCTGACTTAGATGTGATGATCAACAACTACGCTTCTGCAAACCAAGGTGCTAAAGGCGTAGTAGGCTCAAACTCTTCAAGAACCAAAGATGAGCTTCAATCTTACTTTGGACGTGTAAATTTTGGTATCAGTCAGAAGTATTTGTTCACAGCAACCCTACGTGCAGACGGTTCTACCAGATTTGGTTCTGGAAACCAGTATGGTTACTTTCCCTCAGCTGCATTTAAATGGAGGTTGATTTCGGAAGAATTTGTTCCTGACTTTTTTGATGACCTTGGTTTGCGTTTGGGTTATGGTGTTACAGGTAACCAATCTATTCCACATAATGTGTATCAACCACGTGAGCGTTTCAATGATTGGGACATTAACAATGATGGTAATATCGAAGGTGGTGGGTTCTCCTTTGTTTCTTCTGCTAACCCAGATCTGAAATGGGAAACTACCAAACAGACCAATATTGGACTTGACTTTGGATTCATGAACAATAGGATTTCAGGTTCGATTGATTTTTACAAGAAAAATACAGCTGATTTGTTGTTTCTTGTACGAGCTGCACAACCTTCAGACCAGCCTTTTGAGTGGAGGAACTTGGATACAGACGTTGAAAACAAAGGTGTTGAATTGGCTTTGAACATTGTTGCGGTTGATAATTCCAAATTTGGCTGGAACATTTCCACAAACGTTTCCTACAACAAAAATGAGGTAAAGAACTACAACAGTTTCATCAATACCGGTGAAATCAATGGTCAAGGTTTGAGTGGTGCCTTCGCACAACGAATTGCTGAAGGCCAGCCATTGTTTGCTTTCTTCTTGAGGGATTTTGTAGGTTTCAGTCCTGATGGCGCCCAACAGCTTTATAAAGATGGTCTTGATAAGCAAGTGTTTGTTGGCAAAAGCCCGCTACCTAAATACAACCTTGGCATTACCAACTCATTTAATTTTGGAGACCTTGACTTCAGCTTCTTCTTTACAGGTCAATTCGGCCACTATATTTACAACAATACTGCCAATGCCTTGTTTACAGCTGGTGCTTTGGCGAGCGGACGTAATGTTACCAAAGATGTTATTGGTAATGGAGAAAGTAGGCTGAACTCCCCTGATGTATCTACAAGGTTTCTTGAAAAAGGAGATTTCTTGAGACTTCAAGATTTGACATTAGGCTACAATGTTCAGACTGGCAATAAAACAATTAAAGGCCTTCGCTTCTATGTGAATGCCCAGAACTTGTTGACATTCACGAATTACAGTGGTCAAGACCCTGAGGTCAACACCAACAAAGCATTAGATGGTGTCCCTTCGGCTGGTATTGACTATACCGCGTACCCAAGGGCTCGGACAGTTACTTTGGGTGCAAATATTTCTTTTTAACCAAAAATTTTAGAAAAAATGAAAAATAAATTAATTCTTTTCCTATTGTTAAGCTTAGGAATGTTTGCTATTCCGGCTTGTACAGATTTGGAGGTCAATGAATTAGATTCGGTACCTTCAACCAGTGAAACAGGAGGATCTTCCGACCCTACCGCACTATTGGCTTCCTCTTACGAAGACCTTGGTGCGTTCAACGACCAAGCCAATATCTACTCTTTGACAGAGCATGTTTCCGATGAAATGATTCCTCCAACAAGAGGCGTTGACTGGGGAGATAATGGAGTTTGGAGGACGCTACATGCACATACATGGGATGCCTCTCACGCTTATGTATTGAACTCATGGAATCAGCTCAATGAAAGAGCGTTTAAATGCACAAGGATTCTTGCTTCAAATCCAACTGCCGAACAAGCTGCTGAAGCTAAGTTTCTCAGGGCTTTTTATATGTATCACGTGATGGATCTTTGGGGACAAGTTCCATTTAAAGAAGCAAATCAAGTTGGCGTAATACCGGAAGTTAAATCACGTATGGTAGCTTTCGATTTTATCGTAAAAGATTTGAATGAAGCACTGCCTTTACTCCCAGATTTAGGTCCCGTAGTTGAAGGAAATGGAAAAGCATCCAAATCTGCGGCCAATGCCCTGTTGGCAAGAATGTACCTTAACAAGGCAGTCTATTCTACAGCCTCAGGTGAAGGTCCATATACTTTTGATGGTGCAGATATGGATAAAGTAATAGCAGCCGCTGATGCTATTGCTGCTGCAGGCTATGACTTGGATGACAACTACTTCAATAACTTCTCCTCACAGGCCACCAATGAACTGATTTTTAGAAGTACAACCGGGTCCTCACAGAATAGGACGAGAATGACGCTTCACTACGACCACAACCCAGATGGGTGGAATGGTTTTGCAACACTGGCAGATTTTTACAATAAATTTGAAGCAAATGACACACGGATTGGAAACTATCCCACACCAGATGGGACAGAATTTTCAGGTATCGCAAGGGGATTTCTAGTTGGTCAGCAACTTAAGGATGACGGTACACCAGTTATCGAAAAACGGTCTGGAACGCCATTGATTTTCAAACCAGAATGCCCGCTTTCAGGTGCAACTACTCAGCAAGGAATCCGTGTAGTAAAATACCACCCTTCCGACCAGGCAAAACTTATTTTCTTCCGTTATGCAGATGTTTTACTGATGAAAGCAGAAGCGTTGATGCGTAAAAACGATGATGCTGCTGCCCTTGCTTTGGTAAATACACTAAGGGCGAAACGTGGCGCTTCTACTTTGACTAGCTTGGATGCAACTAAAATGCTCGACGAGCGTGGTTTTGAACTTTACTGGGAGGGTATTCGCAGGATAGACCAAATTCGTTTTGAGACATTCAACAAACCTTGGTCTGAAAAAATTGTCACCGAATCATTCCGTGTGCTATTCCCAATTCCGCAACAAGCATTGGACTCCAATCCGAACTTGCAGCAGAACAAAGGGTATTAATGACCTTACTTTTTATTTAGACTTGCGAAAGGCCACCAGTAATGGTGGCCTTTCGCATTTCTGCCAACCAACTAAATTTAGCCTAGTTGATGAATGGTACTGCGTAGATATTGCCGTACCTTTATCCAAAACATTCCCAATACATGAGGCGAACTTCTATGAGATTTAGTAAAATTTTGACCTTACTTTCCCTAGCATTTATGGGTTGCAATGCTGGCAAGGACAGCAATACACTATTTGAAAAAATCTCCTCTAAACACTCCGGTATCACCTTCGTCAACAAGGTGGAAAATACGGAACGTATGAATATCTTCAGCTACCGCAATTTTTACAACGGCGGTGGCGTCGCACTCGGCGATATCAACAACGATGGCCTTACTGATGCATTCCTTACCGCCAACATGGGCGACAACAAGCTCTACCTCAACAAAGGCAATATGCAGTTCGAGGATATCACGGAAAAGGCCGGAATAAAAGGGACAAAATCCTGGAGCACAGGTATCGTCATGGTGGACTTGAATGCGGATGGGTGGCTCGACATATACGTTTGCAATGCGGGTTATTTCGAAGGTGACGACCAAGCAAATGAGCTTTTCATCAATAACAAGGATTTGACCTTTTCCGAGAAAGCTGCCGACTACAACCTCAATGAAAAAGGCTATACCACCCATGCCGCCTTTTTCGACTACGACCTTGACGGCGACTTGGATTGCTATTTGCTGAACAATAGTTTCATGCCGGTCAACACGCTGAATTTCAGCAATAACCGAGAACTGTATGCCAAAGATTGGCCAGTTGCGGAATTCCTCAAAGGTGGTGGGGATAAACTGCTGAGAAATGATGGTGGCAAATTTCAAGATGTAAGCAAAGAATCCGGCATTTTCGGCTCCCTAATCGGATTTGGCCTTGGCGTTACAGTCGGGGACGTGAACGGGGACAGATGGCCAGACCTTTATGTCTCTAACGATTTTTATGAAAGGGACTACCTCTATATCAACCAGAAAGACGGCACATTCAAGGAGGAAATCGAAAACTGGATGGAGCACCTCAGCCTCGCCTCCATGGGAGCCGATATGGCCGACATCAACAATGATGGTTATCCTGAAATCTTTACAACGGAAATGCTCCCCGGTGATGAGACCCGACTGAAAAAACTCATCCTTTTTGAAAACTACAACCTTTATGAGCTCAAACAAGAAAGGGGTTTTTACCATCAATACATGCAGAATTGCCTGCAACTCAATAACGCAAATCCCCCAACAGCAGGTTCAGAAGGAGGTGCATTCAGCGAGATAGCCAATTTTTCAGGAGTTGCTGCCACAGATTGGAGTTGGGGGGCGCTTATGTTCGATATGGACAACGATGGGTATAGGGACATTTATGTCTGTAATGGTATTTACCAAGATGTGATTGACCAAGACTTTATGGATTTTTTTGCCAACGACGTTATGCAGAAAATGGCCCTCACGGGCAAAAAAGAAGAGATTGGCAAAGTCACTGAAAAAATGCCTTCCGTGCCCATTCCCAATAAAACTTTTCGCAATCGGGGTGACCTTACTTTTGAAGATGTTGGCGAGAAATGGGGATTGGGCATCCCTTCATTTTCTAATGGTGCGGCCTACGCCGACCTAGACAACGACGGAGACCTTGACATCGTGGTAAACAATGTCAATCAAGAAGCGCTTGTTTATCGAAACAACACAGAGAAGACGTCCAAAAACCACTACCTCACTGTCAACCTAAAAGGCAAAGGGCAAAATACCTTTGCCGTTGGAGCGATGGTGAACTTGCACCGGGGAAAAGAGCAACTTAATTTTCAATTGGTTCCAAGCCGAGGCTTTCAGTCATCGGTGGATTATAAAATGGTATTTGGTCTTGGAAAATCCCCATTGATGGATTCACTGGTGGTGATTTGGCCAGATATGACCAAATCCGTGCTGGTCAACCCGACTGCTGATACTGCTTTGACGCTCGATTGGGAAAGTGCAAATGAAAAAGTGGCAGGCAACCTCTACGATTTCCAATCAGGTGGTGGTAAGTTTTTAGAAGCAGTAAGCAGCACTTTTGCAAAGCATGAAGAAGACAAATACATAGATTTTTACAACGAAGGCTTGAGTTTCAGAATGCTTTCAAGGGAAGGCCCGAAAGCAGCAACCGCAGACGTGAACGGCGATGGCCTTGAGGATATTTTTATCGGCGGGGCAAAAGGGCAGCCTGGGCAGTTGTACCTCCAAAACACAGCCGGGGATTTTATTCAAAATGAACGGAAAGTATTTGAGCAGGATTCCTCTTATGAAGATACTGCTGCTACCTTTTTTGATGCCGATGGTGACGGCGACCAAGACCTCTTTGTCGGTAGTGGCGGTAATGAGCTGCCACCCAACCATCGTTTTTTGGCCGATAGGCTCTATTTCAATGATAGCAAAGGTCATTTTACCCGAAACAACAGCGCCTTGTCTCCAAATGGGATGAACACCGCGGTAGCCGTTCCTTTGGATTTTGATGGTGATGGTGACCTTGACCTTTTCGTTGGCAGTCGCAGCGTATCGGGCATATACGGTACACCGCCACGACATTATTTGTATGAAAACAATGGGAAGGGCGAGTTCAAGGATGTCGTGAAAACCGTTTGCCCTGACCTGTTGCGCCTTGGAATGGTCACGGATGCCACCTTGGCTAACCTCAAAGGCGATGCAGCTCCAGAGTTAATCATAGTTGGAGAATGGCGAAACCCCATGATTTTTGAGGTAAAGAAAGGCTTGCATCTGCACAAAAGTAACCTTACCAGTTATTCGGGCTGGTGGTACGCCGTTAAATCCGCTGACCTTGATGGAGACGGAGACCAAGACCTGGTGCTAGGCAACCGTGGCGAGAACTTTTATTTCACAGCATCCAAGGACTTGCCCTCCAAGCTCTGGGTTGGTGACTTTGATTCAAATGGAATGCTGGAAAAAATAATGACCCGTAGTATCGGTGGCAAAGACATGCCTATCCCGATGAAAAAGGAATTAACCACGCAGCTCCCCGGCCTCAAAAAAGAAAACATGAAACATTCAGAATATGCCAAGAAATCCATTCAAGAGATAATTCCCGAAGCTGCACTTAAAAAGGCAGCCGTCATGGAGGCCAACTACTTTCAGTCGGTTGTAGCGATAAATGATGGGGATGGAAACTTTACTGTTGTTCCGTTGCCAAAAGAAGTACAGTTTTCTTGTGTGAAGGCCATTGAAATCACAGATTTAAACGGTGACAATCTCCCCGACCTCATTTTGGCTGGCAATGATGCTGGGTTTACCACACAGTTTTCAAAATTGGACGCCAGTTTTGGTCATGTGCTTTTAAATAGTGGTAGTGGCAAGTTCGATTGGTTGGAAAACCGGGCATCTGGTTTCTTTGTGCGGAGGGATGTGAAGCAGATTATTGAAGTGAAAAATGGCAGTGAACGTTGGTTGGTGGTGTTGGTGAACGGAGTTAAGCCAAGGGTTTTCAGGATTCTTGCGAACAAAGAACCAAAATGAAAGGGGATGAATACTATCTAGGAATTGGCTTAGTAAATTGACTAAACCAAAACTGATAGCATAGTTCTATAAGTTTTAGTTTTCAAATGTGATTAACCATATTATTTGGTGTGGAATATAGAATTCGCCATTAATGGTTCTGAGGTATCAAGTGAGCAATTCGTAGTATTCTTGTTTAACAGCTTCGGCCATTAAAAAAAACAGATGATTATGTACATTAAAATTTTTGCTAAGATTATTCACAAATCTTCATTAATGCTGGTGTTTGCCATTCTGATTTTGACACCTAATCAAGCCATTACCCAATCTCATGCCTACTTTATCAACATAGGCAACGGTATTGAGCGCATTAACACGGACGGTACAAACAGGGAAGTAATTATAGCCCCTGACTTGGCGATAGCCCAAGGAATCGGTTTAGATTTAGCCAACCAGAAATTATACTGGACGGATTGGGTTGCCAATAAGATTCAACGTTCTAACCTAGACGGTTCTCAAGTAGAAACCATAATTTCTTCGGGTCTGGACTTACCTGAAGGCATCGAGATTGACACCCAAAACAACAAAATCTATTGGGTGGACAGTGGTACAAAGAAAATCCAACGTGCTAATTTAGATGGTACGCAGATAGAGGACTTGATAGTTTTCAACAACATCAATTTTGATGCCTTGGCCTTGGATTTATATGCTAACAAAATGTACTGGACCGAATGGGGCAACACGGCACCCTTCGGCAAAGTAAGCCGTGCCAACTTGGATGGCTCACAATTGGAAGAGCTGGTTGTCATCTTTGATGTAGTTTTGAAAGGAATAGGGCTGGATTTGGCAAACGGTAAAATGTATTGGACGGATTGTTCAATAGGCAAAATTCAACGGGCGAATCTGGATGGAAGCGCTATTGAAGATATTGTGACAGTTGGCATAAATTCCCCGAATGCGCTTGACTTGGACTTGTTAAACGGCAAAATATATTGGACCGATTTCAGCCGAAGAACAATTAAACGAGCAAACCTCAACGGCTCCAATCAAGAAGATGTGTTAAGCATTGATGTCGAGGGCCTTCAGGATATTGTGCTGAATATCAATGAATTAGAACCTCCATCTGCCACAATCGAGCAATCATGGGGGCATAGCTTTTATCCCAACCCAACGAATGATTTTTTACAAATTGAAGGGATAGGTTCACGGGCCACGGTTACGCTTTTTGACCCAAATGGGCGAAAGCTGCTTTCTCAAAACGAGGGCCGATTGAACGTGATGGGGTTGTCCCCAGGCGTTTACACGGTGAAAATAAACGAAACTGACGGGCTGGTTTTCCACCTGCGTTTCATCAAAAAATGATTTAAAACAAACATGAAAAACAGGATAAATTTGATGTTATTGGCATTGGTTATTTTATCAAGCTGCCAAAAAACAAGTTTGAAAGATGCGCAGTTCAAGTTGTTGAAGAAATCAGAGACTGGTCTTGAATTTGAAAATACGCCCATTCAAAACAATGAATTCAACGTACTGAAATACATGTACTTCTTCAACGGCGGCGGCGTGGCGGCGGGCGATTTCAATAACGATGGGCTGATTGACCTCTATTTTACCAGCAATCAAAAGCAGAACAAACTGTTCTTGAATCAAGGAAAATTCAAGTTCAAGGATGTGACAGATGCAGCTGGTTTGACCGAAAATTTTGGTAACCCAAAATGGCATACTGGGGCCTCCGTCGTGGACATCAACAACGATGGAATGCTTGATATTTACGTGAATGGGGTAGGGGAATACCAAAATGTAAAGGGGCAAAACCAACTTTGGATTTGTCAAAAAATTGAAAATGGAATTCCTGTTTATGAAGATATGGCAATACGCTTCGGCCTTGATTTTCAGGTATTTGGAACGCAGGCTGCCTTTTTTGACTACGACCTAGATGGTGACCTTGACATGTACCAACTCAATCACTCCCTTCATCAAAACGGTACTTTCGGCCAACGTCGGCAGTTTGTAGGAGAGCAACATCCCCTTGCAGGCGACAAGTTGATGCGAAACGATGGCGATAAATTCACGGAAGCCACTTTGGAAGCTGGTATCAACAGTACTGTCATCGGTTATGGCTTGGGTATCGTCACGGGAGATGTGAACAACGATGGATGGCCTGATATTTACATCGGCAATGATTTCCATGAGAATGATTACCTCTACATTAACCAACACGACGGAACTTTCAAGGAAATGCTGCCGGAATCCATGCAGCATACCAGCCGCTTTTCGATGGGCGTAGATATTGGCGACGTCAACAATGATGGCTGGGGTGACGTCGTCTCCCTTGACATGCAGCCCGAAGACCCTGTCATACTTCGTAGCTCGCTTGGAGAGGATGGGTTTTCCACTTTTCAGTTCAAATTGGGCTATGGTTACAACGAGCAATTTGCGCACAACGCTTTGCAATTAAACCTTGGTTTGCAAAAAGAAACCAACATAACTGCACTTGAAATTGGTTGTCCAAAATTTTCAGAAATCGCTGATTTTGCTGGCGTTTCAGCGACGGATTGGTCATGGTCTTCGCTATTTTTTGACTTTGACGATGATGGGGCTAAGGACCTGTTTATCAGCAATGGAATTCCTAGGCGCATGAACGATATTGATTACGCCAATTTCATGTCGAGTGATGAGAAAAACGAAAAATGGGAATACGTGGACAGTCTCGATTCTCCTGACTTGAAGGTGGTGGAGCGGATGCCAAAAATCAAGTTGCCAAACAAGTTTTTTAGGAACAAGACGATTGGAGGTGGTGTCAAATTTGAGGATATAGCTTCGCAAATTGGCGAGAGTCAACCCAGCTACTCCAACGGCTCCATCTACGCCGACCTCGACAACGATGGCGACCTTGACATCGTGACCAACAATATTGAGGATGAGCCATTTGTCTATCAAAACTTAACCATCGAGAATAAGTTGCCAAACCATAACTATTTGAATATCAAGCTGAAAGGGCCGGATAAGAACATCAATGGGATTGGCGCAAGAGCGGTAGTTTTTAAGAAAAATGACGAAAAAATCTCCTATGAAAACTATCCAGTTCGAGGCTATCAATCCAGCATGACTGGGCCTTTGCACCTTGGAATCGGCGACAGTTCAACAGTAGATTCCATATTATTGATTTGGCCAGACCGGACTTATCAGCAGCTTAAGCCAATAAAATTCAACACTACACTTGATGTGGCATGGAAACCGGGCTTGCCAACTTTTGACTTTAAAATTTTGTCCGAAAAAGCTGCTTCACCTTTCCAGTTTTCTGATGCAACGGCAGCGCTTGGCTTGAATTTTAAGCATAAGGAAAACCCTTTCGTTGAGTTCAACCGGGAGGGGCTAATTCCGCAGATGGTTTCTGCCGAAGGCCCAGCTTTGGCGATAGGTGACGCCAATGGCGATGGACTAGAGGATGTGTTTTTTGGCTCCGCCAAACGGGAACGAAGTGCGCTGTACCTGCAAACCCCAGAAGGAAAATTCATCTTAAAAACTCCAACTGCCATCCTTGCAGATAGCATTTTCGAAGATGTCGATGCCAGTTTTGCCGACATGGACAATGACGGTGACCAAGATTTGGTAGTTGCCGCAGGCGGCAATGAATACCGTGGCAAAGACGAAGCCATGATGCAGCGCTGGTATAAAAATGATGGAAAAGGAAATTTTCAACGCATTGATTTTCAAGATATTTACATGACTGCTGCCTGTGCAACAGTTGGTGATTTTAACAAGGATGGCTTGCCGGATGTGTTCCTTGGGGCAAGGGCTTTGCCTTGGAATTATGGTTTGACACCAACTTCTGCTTTGCTCCTCAACAAAGGAAACGGTCAATTTGAAAACGTGACGGAGCAGATTGCGCCCGGTCTAGCCGAAGTCGGATTGGTGAAAAATGGAACTTGGGCAGACTTAGACAAAAACGGCTTTCCTGACTTGGTTTTAGCGATGGAGTGGGGGTCTATCACTGTTTTTTATAATGATGGTAAGTCGCTCACCAAATCCGAAATCCAGAATCCAAAATCCGAAATTGCGACCGGTTGGTGGAACTTTGCCCTTCCCTACGATTTTGATGGCGACGGCGACATGGACATACTGGCTGGGAACACAGGGTTGAACGGTCGTTTCCATCCAACCGAAAAGCAGCCTGTTCGCATGTACGTGGCTGATTTCGACAAAAACGAGCAGGTAGAGCAGTTGCTCACCTTTTGGTTGGGCGGCAAGGAAACGCCCTTTGCCACCCATGCCGAGTTCATCAAGCAGCTACCAGGGTTGAAAAAGAAATTCCTGTATGCCAAAGACTTTGCAAAGGCCAGTGCTGCCGACTTGGTTGGGGCCGACCAGCTATCAAAAGCGGTGAAACTGGAGGCCAACGAATTTGCCAGCATGTATTTTGAGAACTTGGGCGCAGGCAAGTTCGAGGCACATCCACTTCCAGACGAACTCCAATTTTCCACGCTTAACACGGCCCAGCTTGCCGACCTAGATGGTGATGGCCGGATGGAGGTACTGCTCGGTGGCAATTTCTTTGAATGCAACATCGAAATGGGCCGCTACGATGCCAATTATGGGAATGTTCTTTCTTTTTCAAAGGATGGAAAAATGACTGCCTCAACTTTAGGCAACCAAAAATTAGATGGCGAGGTGCGGCGCATCCGACAGTTAAAAATAGCTGGCAAGGAGTATTTTGTTTTTGCAAGAAATAATGCCACAGCTGTAACATTGGAAGCTGCAAAAGCGATGAAGCCAGTTCAATGATTTGGCTGACTCCAACAAAAAAGCCCAACTAAACGGTTGGGCTTTTTTGTTTTGCCACTTTCAAATCCTTGTAGTCTTTCGCTTCTTTTTTGGCTTCTCGACTGGAACTTGTTCTTCCGGCAAAGCCTGCCTCCTTTCTGGCATTTCTTTAAACTCGGGGAACGTAAAATCTATATCAAATGGATTCCCAAAATTGAACTGAAAACTGTCCGAATTGCTACCTGCTGGTGCTTGTTTTATCCCGTCTGGATTTGGAACAACCACGACTTCTAACGGGCTGGTTTCCAGCACTTTATCAGCTGCTTGTACACTGGCAGGTAGTATGTAAAACAAGCCAGTTTCTTTTGGTTCCACAAAGTAGGTGATAGTCATTTTTCTAGAAATATCACCGTTTACAATATTCATGGAAGTGCTAAAATTCGGGCCACTAATTACCTTGAAATGCTGGCTGAAATCTGGCGCTTCGAAGTTCTGGCCATCGGCGTTTTCAAGGGTGAATTTCACCTCAAAATAATTGTCCATCAAGATGGAATCTGTGCTGACCGTGACTGTGAAATTGATTGGTTTGTCCTGTGAAAATGCAGAGGCAAAACAGGAGAAAATGAAGATTGATAAGAAAATCGCTTTTTTCATAATTTTCATTTTTGTCAGTGAAACAAGGAATAGAGAATGTTATTCTTGAAAATTGGTTGTACGAGGTTTTTGAAAAATGGTATTTTACGGAAATCAAGTAGCTACCGACTTCTTTTTCAGCTCAAAACTCATTCCAAGGTAGAGCCTTCTTACTTGTTCATCACTGGCCAATTCCTCGGCGGTTCCGTCTTTTAGAATTGACCCGTCGTACATCAAATAAGCCCGGTCAGTGATGGAAAGTGTTTCTTGTACATTGTGGTCGGTAATGAGTATCCCGATATTTCTGGCTTTCAATTTAAAAACGATTGCCTGAATATCTTCCACTGCGATTGGGTCAATGCCCGCAAAAGGTTCATCCAGGAGGATAAAACTTGGATTGCTGGCAAGGGCACGGGCTATCTCCGTCCGGCGGCGCTCCCCGCCAGAAAGGGTGTCGCCGTTGTTTTTTCGTACTTTTTCCAAGCCAAACTCATCCAGCAGAGACTCCAATTTGGTGGCCTGTTCTCCTTTCGTCATCGGCATCATCTCCAGCACCGCTTTGATATTGTTTTCGACGCTCAATTTCCGAAAAACGGATGGCTCTTGTGGCAAATAGCCAATTCCCAAGCGCGCCCGTTTGTACATCGGCAGGGTGGTAATATTTTGGTCTTGGAGAAAAACATTGCCTTCGTTCGGCTTGATGAACCCAACAACCATGTAGAAGGTGGTCGTCTTGCCGGCACCATTCGGGCCAAGCAAGCCAACAATCTCGCCTTGATTGACATTGAGCGAGACTTTTTTTGCCACCGTCCGCTGGCCATAAGCCTTGACTAAATTCTCTGTTCTTAAAATCATGGTTCAAAGTTCCGAACTAAAACGCAAGTTGTTGGAAAAAAAATGACCTTTTGCTTTTTCCTAATGATTTGCTTTTCATCTTTGCGAAAATTGTGGAAAGCATGCTCAATTTATTCAAGAATCAAATTTACCTACACATTAATAGTAGGGGTGCGCAAAGAAAAATTTAGAACGTATCTAAATAACTCAAGCATTTTTAAATTCCTGTTAAAAAAATAGTTCTCCTTATATCTTTGCGGCAACTTAAAATTTTAAGTTCTGTTTTTGCCAAGATTAGAAGTACACAACCTTGCGAAGATGATATACAAACGACTGAATTACAGTATTTTAGTTCTACTTTTCACCTTTTCCCTTTCGGCCTTGTTCGCTCAAGACCAAGCTGCTGTTGAGGCAGGGAAAACCCTTTTCAAGAACAATTGTGCCTCCTGCCACAACAAAAACATGAAGGACAAGCTCACTGGGCCTGCCCTTGGTGGTGTTCAAGAGCGTTGGGGCGATGATGTGGCCTTGTACGGTTGGATTCGCAATTCTGGGGCGATGATTGCAAAAGGGCATCCGAGGGCAGTTCAAATTTATAACGAGTACAACAAAGTTGCGATGACCGCATTTCCAAGTCTTTCGGACGTGGACATTGCGAACATCTTGGGCTACATCAATTGCACAACTGCTGGAAATTGTCCAGGTGCTGCGCCAGTTGTTGCTGTTGACAGTGGAGGAACTACCCCAAAGGCAGAAGGCAACAACAGCCTACTATACGTCTTCTTGTTCCTCATCTTGGCGTTGCTGGCGGTTATCCTTTCAAGGATTATTTCCAACCTGAACCATATTTCAGCGGTAAAGGAATTTGGTGCTGAAGCTCCTGCCCGGAAAACACTGGCTGAAATCCTCACAAGTAAAGGAGTGGTTAGCTTCGCAATATTCGCTGTCATCCTGTTCGGCGGTTATTTCACAGTTCGGAATGCCATCAATTTGGGTCGCCAACAGGGCTACCAACCCACCCAACCTATCAAATTCAGTCACGTCACCCACTCCGGTGTTCACAAAATTGACTGTAATTACTGCCATGATGGCGCTCGTCGAAGCAAGCACAGCGTCATTCCTGCTGCAAATACTTGCCTCAACTGCCACAAGGCCATCAAAGTTGGTTCGGCCTACGGCACAGCAGAATTGACAAAGATTTATGCTTCCACCGGCTTCGACCCAAGGGGCGATACCCTCATCAAAAACTACGACCAGAAGACGGACAAAGAAATCGAGGCCATCTACAAAGGCTGGATTTCTGATAACTATATCAAGGAGAAAAACACGATGGACGCCGAGGGTGAGGCTTTGATTGCTTCGCAATGGGATGGTATCGTCGCCTCGTTGACAGACAAGAAAACCGGTGATACCAAAATCCAAGGCCCGATTGAATGGACTCGGATTCACAACCTCGCTGACCACGTTTATTTCAATCATGCACAGCACGTAACAGTGGGCAAAGTTGCTTGCCAAAATTGTCACGGCAAAGTGGAAGAAATGGAAGAAGTGAAGCAATATGCCCCACTTTCCATGGGCTGGTGTATCAACTGTCACCGCCAAACAGAGGTGAAATTTGCCGACAACAAATACTACGACAACTACTACGAGATGTACCACAAGCAAATTGAAAACAAAGAGCGAAGCAAGGTAACCGTAGAGGATATTGGCGGAACGGAATGCCAAAAATGCCACTATTAATTAGTGGCGATTTGAGGATGGCATTTGCAGTCAGCGTAAATCTTTGACAACAAACGCCGAAGCATTAGAATCTTAGAATTTTCAATAAAAGATGAAAAATCAAAGCAATAATAAGGAAGTCTGGATTGGGGTAGAACACCTGGAACAAGACCCAATTTTCTTGGAATCCATCAATCGTGAGTTCAGCGACGCACCTGCATTGGCGCATGAAGCGGCCCTAGAATCCGGCACATCAAGGCGTGATTTCTTGAAATACCTTGGTTTCAGTGTTGGCGCAGCCACGATTGCAAGCTGCAATATTCCAGTGAAAAAGGCACTTCCATTCGTAGTCAAACCGGATGAAATTGTGCCTGGAGTAGCAACCTACTATGCATCTTCGTATGTGAATGGTGGTGATTATTGCCCAGTTTTGGTGAAAACCAGAGAGGGTCGCCCAATTAAAGTAGAAGGCAACACAATGTCTTCCGTCACAAAAGGCGGTACAGACGCTCGTGTCCAAGCCAGTGTGCTAAGTCTTTATGACACTAACCGCTACCAGACTGCCATGAAAAACGATGGCGGTAAATGGGCAAAAATAGGCTGGGCCGACCTCGATAAAGAAGTGGGAGGAAAATTGGCGGCTGGTTCAGTAAAAGTTATCACCAATACCATCCTTAGCCCAACAGCCAAAAAGGCTTTGGGCGAGTTTCTTGCAAAATATCCGGGTTCTTCTGTTGTGACTTACGATGCCGTTTCTTCTTCGGCACAGTTGCAAGCCAACGAAGCTTGTTACGGCAAAAAATCACTGCCAAATTACATGTTCGACAAAGCCGAGATGATTGTCAGCTTTGGAGCCGACTTCTTGGGCACATGGATCAGCCCAGTCGAATATGCCCGCCAATACGCTACCAACCGCCGCATTGACGAAGTCAGCAAAGCAAAAATGTCCCGTCACATTCAAGTGGAAAGTGGCATGACCCTGACTGGTTCAAATGCTGACCACCGTATTTTGGTACGCCCTTCGGAAATGGGTGCTGCGATTGCTGCCTTGCACAATGCAGTTGCATCAAAAACTGGCGGTGCCACTGTTTCGTTACCAAAAGTGAACGATAAAGCAGCCGCAGCTTTAGCCAAAGTTGCTGCCCAATTGGTAGCCAACAAGGGCAAGTCACTGGTAGTTTGCGGAACAAACAATGTTGGTGAGCAGACTTTGGTGAACGCCATCAACAATATGCTTGACAGTTGGGGCAATACTATGACTTTCGCCAATGCTTCCAAGCAGCGCCAAGGTATTGATGCAGAAATACAAGGTTTGATTCGTGAAATGGGTGCTGGTTCTGTTGGTTCCGTCATCGTTTGGGGTGCAAACCCAGCATTTGACCTACCTAACAGCGACGCTTTTGCGGAAGCATTTGCGAAGGTAAAAACCAAAATCTCGTTCAACGGTACACCGGATGAAACAACTGCACTTTGCGATTATATCGCACCATCCAACCATTGGCTCGAAAGCTGGGGTGATGCCGAGGCAAAAGAAGGCCATTTCAGTCTCATGCAGCCGACGATTGCGCCCATTTTCAAGACCCGCCAAGCTGAGGAAACACTGCTGCTTTGGTCTGGTAGCCAAAATTTCAACCCAGCTTCGGAGCAACCATATTACGAGTACCTGAATGCCAACTGGCAAGCGGATATGTTCACCCGTCAACGCACTTTTGCCACCTTCCAAGGTTTTTGGGATAGTGTATTGCACGATGGCGTTTTTGAAGTTCCTGTTGAGGCATTCACTGAATTCGGCTGGGATGGGGATGTACAAGCTGCCGCTGGTAAAATCACAAAACCAGGCGGTGACGAACTTGAAATTTCATTCTTCGAAACGGTAAACGTAGGCGGTGGACAATATGCCGACAACCCTTGGTTGCAGGAGTTGCCAGACCCAATCACCCGCTGTGTTTGGGGCAATTACCTCCAGATTCCGATCGAGTTTGATGGTAATCGTCGTTTTGATGGGGTAGGGAAGTTCAAAGGTTTGAATAACAAGGAAGCCTACAAAGAGGCTGATATGGTAAAAATTACCGTGGGCGGCAAAGAGCAGACGGTTACCTGCGTGCGCCAATTTGGCCAAAAAACGGATGCTGTGAGCATGGCACTGGGCTATGGTCGCAAGGTTTCTGGTGCGGCAGGCCGCAATATCGGTGTAAATGTTTACCCTTGGTTGAGCATTGATGCCAATGGAAACACACAGTATTTTGCTGGCATTGGCAATGTATCCGAGAAAGTGGGCACTGATAAATACGCCAGCGTTCAGTACCATCATACAATGGGAGTTATTGGAAACGCAGAAGGTTACGAAGGCAAGGTGAATGTGGATGAAATCGCCTTAATGACGATAGGAAAAGGTTTCCAAGGTTCTTTGGTTGAGCGTTCGGTTATCAACCGCACGAACCTCAGCGACTTAGGGAATTATTCCAAAGAGTTGGAAGAGAAAAGGGCTGAATTCGAGCATTTGAACTCCAAGTCCTTGTATCCCTACAATGAATTTGTTGCAGAAACATATAGCCAAGGCCACCATTGGGGTTTGCACATTGATTTGAACTCCTGCACAGGCTGCGGAGCATGTCAGGTAGCTTGTATCGCTGAAAACAACGTTCCTGTCGTCGGTAAATACGAGGTTTATCGCCACCACGAAATGACTTGGTTGCGCATTGACCGCTACTTCTACGGTGATTACGAAAATCCGAACGTGGTTTACCAGCCAATGATGTGTCAGCACTGCGACAACGCTCCATGTGAGAACGTTTGCCCAGTTTCTGCGACAAACCATAGTTCTGAGGGCTTGAACCAAATGGCATACAACCGTTGCATTGGTACTCGCTACTGTGCAAACAACTGCCCCTACAAAGTTCGTCGCTTCAACTGGATGGACTACACGACAGCAGACCTTTTCCCAGTGAACGAACACGGCCCAGAGCCATTCGTTCCTTACGATGGCGAGGTGCCTTTCTACGCTGACAACCTCACCCGTATGGTGCTGAACCCAGACGTCACAGTTCGAGTACGTGGTGTGATGGAGAAGTGCAGCTTCTGTGTGCAGCGTATCCAAGAAGGCAAGCTTACCGCCAAAAAAGAAGGTCGTGCCCTTCGGGATGGTGACATCAAATCAGCTTGCCAAACTGCATGCCCTACTGGTGCAATTGTTTTCGGTGACACCAATGACAAGGACTCTGAGATTGCGAGGCGATTCAAGAATGAATTGAACTACATCGTTTTGGAAGAAGTGAACACCCGTCCATCGGTGCAGTACACTACCCGAGTGACTAATAGGGATGAGGCTTTGATTAGCTAAACCTGATTTTCAAAAAAAGTAGCTGACAGAACTTTTTAACAGAAGTTCAAGAAATTGATAAAATATGAGCGCAGCAGTATCACGAATTCGTGAACCCCTGATAATGGGGAACAAAAATTATCACCAAATCACAGAGGACCTCATCGGGCCAACCGAGAAGGCACCCAACCGGATGTGGATTATCGCTTTCACTTTGTCGGTGATGACCTTTGGATATGGTGCATTTTCACTTTGCTGGACTTTCTATTTCGGCATCGGAGCTTGGAATGCAAACCGTACCATCGGTTGGGCTTATGACATCACCAACTTCGTTTGGTGGATCGGTATCGGCCACGCAGGTACGCTGATTTCGGCTATCCTTCTACTTTTCCGCCAACGCTGGCGGACGGGAGTAAACCGTGCGGCGGAGGCCATGACGATTTTTGCGGTAATGTGCGCTGGAATCTTTCCGGCTACACACACAGGTCGCCCTTGGTTTGACTTTTTCATGTTCCCATACCCTAACACAAGAGGGCCACTCTGGGTGAACTTTAATTCTCCGCTGCTTTGGGACTTGTTCGCCATCTCGACCTACTTCACGGTATCGCTTTTGTTTTGGTACACTGGGCTTGTGCCTGACCTAGCAACTGTGCGTGACCGCGCAAAAGGCGTTCGCAAGAAAATGTACGCCTTCGTATCAATGGGCTGGACGGGCAAAGCCAAGCATTGGCAGCGCCATGAGTACCTGTCCTTGATTTTGGCGGGTATTTCAACTCCCTTGGTACTTTCTGTACATACGATAGTAAGTTTTGACTTTGCTACTTCAGTAATTCCAGGATGGCACACCACCATTTTTCCTCCATATTTTGTGGCGGGCGCTATCTTTTCTGGCTTCGCAATGGTACTTACGTTGATGGTCATCACCCGCAAATGTTTTAACCTGGAGGGATACATCACTATCAACCACATCGAAAGCATGAACAAGGTGATTTTGGTGACGGGTACGATGGTTGGTTCAGCTTACCTTATCGAGCTTTTCGTGGCTTGGTATTCAGGCTACATCTACGAGCAATTCGCATTCTACAATAGGGTGCTTGGCCCATATTATTGGTCATATATTGGTATGATGGGCTGTAACCTGCTTGCGCCGCAAGTGTTTTGGTCAAAGAAAATCCGACGTAATGTTTGGTGGACATTCTTTATCTCCATCTTCGTAAACATCGGGATGTGGTTTGAGCGCTTCGTAATCATTGCCACTACGCTTGCCCGTGATTATCTGCCATCAAGCTGGAGTTACTACTGGCCAAGCTGGGTGGAGATTGGAATTTATGTCGGCACATTCGGCTTGTTCTTTACGCTTTATTTGGTCTTCGCAAGGGTAGCACCCGTGGTAGCTGCCGCTGAGGTCAAAGCAATCTTGAAGCAATACGGCGACCAGTACATGGGCGAAAATGCACAGCCACACCACCACCACCACGAAGATGAAACGGAGGATGCTGAGCACGGTGGTCACCACTAATTAATTGATAAACAGACTTTTATCTAAACAAGCAAATTCAATGAAAGGTCAACATAAAGAAGTTCTGTTCGGGCTGTACAATGACGAGGAAGTGCTGATGGGTGCCATCAAGAAGGCCAAGAAGCAACATCTCGATATCATGGATGTGTATTCGCCATTTCCTATTCACGGTTTAGACCCGCTACTTGGATTGGAAGAATCGAGGCTACACGTTGTAGGTTTTATCTTCGGGTTCTTGGGTTTGCTCACAGCCTTGATAGGTATTTCTTGGATATTCGGTGGCAGCTTGCTTTTTGAAGGCGACTGGGCCATAATATACGGTGGAAAGCCATATTGGTCACTGCCAGCATTCATTCCTATCACTTTTGAGATGACGGTTTTATTCTGTGCAATTGGTATGACAGTTGTTTTCTACATCATTTGTGGTCTAGGTTTTGGGGTAAACAATCCAATATTGGATGACCGGATTACAGATGATAAATTTTGCTTGGCTTTTCAAACCAACGATATGGACGATGGAGCAATTGACAACCTCAAAGGCTTCTTAAATTCCACTGGAGCTGAGGAGGTTCACACCAAGACCATTTGATATTATTAAACAAATAGGTGAGACAGCCGCAAGCTCAAAACGAGCAGGTTGTTGAACCCAAGCATATTCAAGATTCATTTTTGAAAATGAAAATCATTCAAAATCTTCTTAAAGTCATGGCAATTTGCGCTGTTGTTTTCGGCGCATACTCTTGCCAGCAGCCTGGAAAAGACTCGACGGGAAGTGAGTTCATTCCGGATATGGCTCATGCTACAGCCTACGAGGCAAATGTTTTGACCAAGTACAACTTGAACTCTTGGGACGAGGAAAGTGTGAAGTCACGTCGTGAATTGTCACAACCCCGTCAACCCGTTCTTGGTACTATCCCTCGTGGATTCGCTGGTTCGGCTTCCTACAATGGCGTTTATGCTTCAGCATTGGATGCTATCGAAAGCATGATGCAACGCATGAACCATAGTGGTGGCATTAAGTACACAGATAATGGACACGTTCCATATACTTATCCTGATACACAGGAAGGTCGTGATTTAGCTACGCAGCAAATCAAATACAGTCCATTTCCCATCACGGCTGATGGATTGGAAAAAGGTAAAGACCTGTACAATATCTTCTGTGGAATCTGCCACGGCGAAAAAGGTGATGGCGGTGGATACTTGGTGCGCGATAATGGCGGAAAATATCCAGCACAACCAGCTAATTTCTTGGACAGTCAATTTGTAGCGGCTTCAAATGGTCGTTATTACCATGCCATCATGTATGGAAAGAACGCAATGGGAGCTTACCCGGATAAACTCGGTTTTCAAGAGCGTTGGGAGGTAATTCATTATATTCGGTCTTTGCAGGCGACTGCTAAGAAGGCGATTTATTCTGAAAAAGCAAATACACTAAATGCTGAGTTCGGAGTGCCTTTCGCAAGTGTACCGAAACCAGCTCCAAGTCCAGTTATCGAAGTAATGGATGAAACAACGACCATCGAACCAAACGCTGGGGGAGAAGTTAAGCATTCAGCATCGGAGCACCACTAAATTTTTGAAAATCTGATTCAATCAAACCTGGCTGATAACCAGCAATAAAAAAATACCTGCAGCATGAAGCAGTTTACGTTTGAAGCAAAACAAAAAAACTTTTTAATAGGTATGATGGGCTTAGGCCTGCTTTGCCTAATTCTGAGCTATTTCCTTGAGCCAGAGCAAATTGCGGCAAGTGGTCAGCACGCCCGCTTTTGGTCTAACTTCTTGCTCAATGTCGTCTTTTTCACTGGTATTGCATTCATGATTACCTTCGTAATCGCTGCATTTACCCTTGCTTACGCTGGATGGTACGTTGTGTTTAAGCGTATTTGGGAAGCGTTTTCCTCCTTTATGCTGCCAGGCTTGATAATGATGGTGCTTATTGGAATTGCGGTATATGCTCACATGAACCACCTGTACCATTGGGCGGATGCCGAGGCAGTGGCAACTGATAAGATATTGAATGGCAAATCTTCTTTTTTGAATAAAAATTGGTATCTTTTTGGTTCAATCATCATCGTAGGCAGTTGGATATTTTTTGGCCGCAAATTCCGTCAAATCTCACTCGAAGAAGATAAGCATGGTGCAGAATCAACAAACTTTGTGCACCACCGTAATCTGCGGAAATATGCCGCTGTCTTTCTTCCAATTGCTGCATTCACAGGACCAGCAATTGTTTGGCAATGGGTTATGTCTATTGATGCGCACTGGTACAGTACTTTGTTCGCTTGGTATTCCATGGCAAGCTGGTGGTTGGCAGGTTGTTCTTTGACTATTATGCTCATCATTTACTTGAAATCAAAAGGTTATTTGGAGCAAATAACTAAGGAGCACCTCCATGATTTGGGCAAGTTCATGTTTGCTTTCAGCATTTTTTGGACGTACTGTTGGTTCTCACAATATATGCTGATTTGGTACACGAATAACGGGGAGGAGACCATTTATTACTTCACTCGCAAAAACGAATATCCAGTGTTGTTTTTTGGCAACCTTGTCATCAATTTCGTGTTACCCTTTCTGATTTTGATGCGCAATACGACCAAGCGGCGCTACGGGACATTGTTTTTTGCTTCAGCCCTTGTATTCTTCGGACACTGGTTCGATTATTTCTACATGATAAAGCCAGGAGTTTTCATCACTGCACAAGAAGCAATGGCACATGGTAATGAGGCCGGCCATGATGGAGCAGAACATGCAGCGTCTTTTGTCTCAGGTTTTACTATTCCAGGTTTATTGGAAATTGGAGTTTTCCTTGGGTTCACTGCCTTTTTCATCTTCTGGGTTTTCAACCAGTTGACAAAAGCACCATTAATTGTACAGAACGATCCTTATTTGGAGGAGAGTTTGCACCACGAAGTGCAAGCCTACGAATAACGAATAAAATCGGGTAGTTACCGGGCTTTAGGGCCCAGCATTCAACTCAATTATTGAAAAATTATTAATTCGTCAAAATGAGTACTGGATTAATTATCATAGCTTGTTTAATTCTCATCGTCATCGTCATCATACAAATTGGTAAAGTCACTGATTTGGCTGCCAAGATTAGGGGCGAAGAGGCGGTTCAATTGGAAACGAATAAACGGTCAGGCAATTTTATGTTGCTTTTCATGGTTGCTTTCTTGGTGCTAACTTGTTGGTCAGCATGGCATTACAAAAACTGGATGCTAGGATATGGACCCCATGAATCTGCATCTGCCCATGGTTCAGCAATTGATGGTGCCTTCAACATTACCTTGTTCTTCACAGGAATAGTGTTTGTTTTGACGCACATTGCCTTGTTTTGGTTTTCCTATAAATATGCAGGTAAGAAAGGTGTGATTTCCGAATTCATGCCGCACGATAACAAATTGGAGGTGATTTGGACTGCAATTCCAGCTATTGTGATGTGTTTTCTGGTAGTTCGTGGCCTTGTTGCTTGGAATGAGGTGATGGCTGATGTTGCCGATGGCGAAGAATACATGGAAATTGAAGCAACTGGACAGCAGTGGCTGTGGCATCTGCGCTATCCTGGTGCAGACGGCAAATTAGGCACTCGCAATTTCAGGTTGATTAAATCTGGTGAAAATCCACTTGGTCAGGACTGGATGGATGACAAGAACTTAGATGATATTATGCCTTCAGAAATCGTTCTTCCTGTTGGTAAAAAAGTTCGGGTTCGTATTACTGCAATGGATGTATTGCACAGCTTCGATTTACCACATTTTAGGGTAAAAATGGACGCAGTTCCAGGTATGCCCACTTATTTTGTCTTTACACCAATAAAAACGACTGAAGAATATAGGCAAGAATTGAAAAAGTATCCTGAGTACCAGCAACCAACTGACCCAAAAGACCCGAGTAGCCCGCCACTTTGGAAGTCATTTGAATATGAATTGGCCTGTGCAGAGCTTTGTGGAAAAGGCCACTTCTCCATGAGGCGATTGGTAAAAATTGTTTCAGAAGAAGATTATCAAAAATGGCTTAAAGACCAGCCATCATATTATTTGTCAAACGTTCGTGGCAAGGACTTTGACCCTCGCAAAGATGAAGTTTTGGGAATAGAAGTACAACAGCGTAAACAAGATTTCAATACGACTGTTGAAAAGGCACTTACAGCTGAAAAGACAGAGGAGAAAATCATCCGTTTGAATTACGTCTATTACAAAATTGGTTCTGCTGAATTGGATGATCGTTCAAAATACGAATTAGATAACCTGATTGCAGCACTGAATAAGTACCCGAACATGACCATTGAAGTTGATGGGCATACAGATAGCGAAGGTGACGATGCTGCAAATTTGACGCTTTCCCAAGAAAGGGCAAAAGCAGTTTACAATTACCTCGTTACGAATCAAGTGACTGCAACAAGACTTCGTTCTAAGGGTTTTGGTGAAACAAAACCACTAGAATCCAACGATACGGAGGAAGGAAAAGCGAAAAATCGCCGCACCGAATTCCAGATTTTAACCCAATAAGAACCTTCAAATTTTAGAAGAAAAAAAATCGAAATATGGCTAACGCACATACTGCAGTTCAAGATAGGGATGAAATATTGATTCAGGAACTGGGATTTGACGACCATTTTCATGAGCATGAGCATGGCGACAAATTCAAGTCGAACTTCATCATGAAGTACATCTTCAGCATGGATCACAAAATCATTGCTCGCCAGTTCCTCATCACGGGAATGATTTGGGCATTGATTGGTGCTGGAATGTCCTTGGTTTTCCGTTTGCAATTGGGTTTTCCAGAAGAAAGCATGGCTTGGCTTCGCCCGTTGCTTGGCAAATGGATTGAAGTTAACGAAGCGGGAATAGGAACACTGGCTCCTGAGTTCTACTACGCCTTGGTGACGATGCATGGAACCATCATCGTGTTCTTTGTATTGACAGCTGGTTTGAGCGGAACTTTTAGTAACCTATTGATTCCGTTGCAATTAGGCGCCCGTGATATGGCATCGCCGCTGCTCAATATGCTTTCTTATTGGTTCTTTTTCTTGGCAAGTATTGTCATGTTTTACTCTTTGTTCCTCAGCACTGGACCATTTGCGGGTGGTTGGGTTGCATACCCCCCATTGAGTGCTTTGCCTCAGGCATCTGATGGCTCGGGAACAGGCATGACGCTTTGGATTTTGAGCCTTGTTTTTTTCGTAATTTCTGTTGCCTTGGGTGGCATCAACTACGTGACAACGGTATTAAACCTTCGTACCAAAGGAATGACCATGTGGCGGATGCCGCTCACAATTTGGGCATTCTTTGTAACTGCTATCCTTGCACTTTTATCTTTCCCAGTATTGGTTTCAGGTTTCTTGTTGCTGATGTTCGACAGAAGCATGGGAACTAGTTTTTACCTCAGTGAGATTTTTATTGGGGGGCAAGCACTTGACCACGTAGGCGGTAGCCCAATCTTATACCAGCACTTGTTCTGGTTCTTGGGCCACCCGGAGGTTTACATCATTATTCTCCCTGCGATGGGTTTGACTTCTGAGGTGCTATCCGTTCACTGTCGTAAGCCAATCTTCGGCTACAAGGCGATGGTTTACTCCATCTTGGCCATCGGTTTCTTGTCCTTTATCGTTTGGGCGCACCACATGTTTATGTCCGGTGTTAATCCATTTATTGCCAATTTCTTCGTAATCTTTACACTTATCATTGCTGTACCATCTGCGGTAAAAGTGTTCAACTGGATTACGACCATTTATAAATCAAACGTCCGATACAATGCGGCATCCATGTTCGCAATCGGCTTTGTTTCGATGTTCATTTCGGGTGGTTTAACCGGCATCTTTCTAGGTAATTCCGTCATTGACATCCAAATGCATGATACTTATTTCGTGGTTGCCCACTTCCACATTGTAATGGGTGTGGCCGCAGTCTTTGGTATGTTTGCTGGGGTTTACCACTGGTTTCCAAAAATGTTTGGCCGTTTCATGAATGAGACGATGGGTAAAATGCACTTCTGGGGTACGCTGATAGGTGCCTACTCCATCTTTTGGCCAATGCACTATCTGGGCATGGCCGGCGTTCCACGTCGTTACTACCGGTTCGACAACTTTGATACTTTCTCCCACTTTTCTGAAATGAACAAATTCATCACCATTGCTGCCATCGTTACATTTGGCTTTCAGGTGCTGATGTTTGTAAACTTCTTCTACAGCATTTGGAAAGGTAAAAAAGTGACCAGCAAAAATCCTTGGGGTGCTACCACCTTAGAGTGGACTACTCCTATTGATGTTGGTCACGGGAACTGGCCAGGCAAACTTCCTTCAGTTCACCGCTGGGCTTATGATTATGGTAAAAATGGGGAGGAGTTCGTATCTCAAGTAGAGCCAATGAAAGAAGGCGAAACAGAAGACCATTAATTTTTGACAATAACTTGATTAACAATCAATTGTGAATAATAATACCAAGGCTGCTGTAACGAACCCGCTAAGTTTAGTTTCGCAAAAAGTGCGGGACTTTGGGGAGTTGGTAAAATTCAAATTGTCATTAACGGTTGTTTACTCCGCCGTGATGGCCTATTTGATAGCAGCACAAGGCAGCATAAATTGGCTTTCTGTGCTAGTCCTTTCAGTTGGAGGCTTTTGCGTCTCAGGTGCAGCGAATGCGCTGAATCAAGTGCTGGAAAGGGATTTTGATAAATTGATGAAGCGCACTGAAAACCGGCCTTTGGCAACTGGTCGGATGACCGTTTCAGAGGGAGTTTTAGCAGCAGGCATTCTAAGCATCATTGGATTAATGCTCTTGGCACTATTCAACCCATGGGCTTCCCTTTTTGGAGTCATTGCATTGTTGAGTTATGCTTTTTTGTACACCCCAATGAAGCGGATAGGGCCTTCAGCGATTGCTGTTGGTGCACTTCCCGGTGCTTTGCCAATGTTGATTGGCTGCGTAGCATTTCAGGGTGAATTGACTTCGTTGGCACTGTCACTCTTCTTGTTGCAGTTCTTTTGGCAATTCCCACATTTCGGAGCCATCAGTTGGCTTGGATTTGAGGATTACCAAAAAGCAGGCTTCAAGTTTGTAGTGTCGAAAGATGGAAAGCAAGACCGGAGCATTGGATTGCAAGGCGTTTTTTATGCCTTGTGCCTATTGCCCGTTGGATTGGTTCCGTTTTACACCAATATAACAGGCATCGTTTCAGCTGTAATCGTAAGTGTTTTGGCGTTAGTTTATGCTTGGTTTGGTTGGAATCTTTATCGCCAAAGCGACCGAAAAGCAGCTGTACAACTGATGTTTTTTTCGTTTTTCTACTTGCCAGTTGCGTTAACTGCGCTCTGGATGGATAAAATTTGAAAATGGATTTGACGATTCAGGAAAATACTGGTAGAAACAAAATCCACCCCCAGAAATTTGCAGTTTGGGTGGGGTGTGGATCTATTCTGATGATGTTTGCCTCGCTTACCAGTGCTTATGTGGTAAGGCAAGCAGCAGGTAATTGGCTGGAATTCCAATTGCCCAGCATTTTCAAGTTAAGTACGTTGGTCATTTTGTTGAGCAGCGGAACGCTTCATGCTTCCTTCATGGCCTTCAAAAACGGAAAAGAAAAGCAATACAAAACGCTGTTGCTGTTGACATACTTATTGGCGGTTTTGTTTTTCGTTTTTCAGTACGAAGGTTGGGTGGGGCTTTCAGAAAATGGAGTCCCATTTACACTAAATCCTTCGGGAGATTTCATCTACGTGATTTCTTGGCTTCATGCTGCGCACGTAGTTGGAGGGCTTGCAGCCTTGACAGTTGCTTTGATTCATGCTTATGGGATTGATTTCAAAGTTACTGCAAAACGCAAACTCAGGTTTGAATTGACGTTGACCTATTGGCATTTTGTAGATTTCCTTTGGGTCTATTTGTTTATATTTTTATCATTTTATCGCTAAATGATTGACTGGTTAAATTGCGAAATTGTTTGATAGTTCGATTGATGTTCCGCTTTACGGATAGCAATCCAACAATTTAACAATCTAACATTTTAACCAGTCCAGCAATTTTTATAATCATTATGGCTTCAGATGCATCAGTTTTAGAGCACGACCACGAAACGGACGAGCAACTTTGGTCCGGTGGGAAAGAACCTTTCAAGGCAAGCTATGGCAAGCTGATGATGTGGTACTTCCTGTTATCGGATGCTTTCACCTTCTCAGGATTCCTCATCGCTTATGGAGCATTGCGTTTCAGCAGCAACACTTGGCCAATACCTGATTTTGTGTTCGAGAAAGCACCATTTGGTATACACAACCTATTTGGTGGAAAAGCGCCGCTAGTATTCGTAACTTTCATGACTTTCGTCCTGATTGCCAGTTCCGTTACCATGGTACGTGCAGTACAGGAAGGGTATCGGGAAAACAAACGGGGCGTAGTTTTTTGGATGTTTTTGACCATTATTGGTGGAGCGACGTTCCTTGGCTGTCAAGCTTGGGAGTGGACAACACTGATAAAGGCGGAAGGTGTTACTATCCACACAAATCCATTTTCTATGCACACGGAAGGTGGGCAATATCTTTCTGGAAAAGAATTGGAGGCTCAAGGTTATTCAAAGACTGAACAAGATTTTCATGGCGCAAAATCAACCTATTATTTGCCAAAGGGCAAACCGGATATTGAAGAAAACCGTCTTTTTGAAAAGGTCAGTCACGAAGGTGAATCTTTTGCTGGTAAGGCATTTGAAGCTGAAACCCCATACCTGATTACCATTAACCATGCTACACACCAGTACGAACATGGCGCCTATAAGGCAGCTGGCGGTACAATCGTCAGAGAGGCTTTCGGCCCAGTGGCATTTGGTGCACTCTTCTTTTTCATCACTGGTTTTCACGGTTTCCACGTATTTTCCGGCGTTGCATTTTTGGCCATTGTAATGATAAATGCAGCAAGCGGCATTTACGCCGATCGCAAGAACCATTATGAAATGGTGGAAAAAATCGGCCTTTATTGGCACTTTGTGGACTTGGTATGGGTGTTCGTGTTCCTTGTGTTTTACCTCTTGTAAAACTAGAGAACCTAATCTTTCAAACGAAAAAAAAATTAAATTTTAAGAAATATGGCAGGTCATCAATCGTACGAAGAACAGAAAAGACTTGTGGTGTACGGCTTGAAGTTGTTGGGAGCTATCACACTGATTGAAGTATTCATAGCATTACTTGCGAAAGGTCATATAGTTCATAGCATACATTTCACAGGTGTAATGCATTACCTATACATGGCGCTCATGGTCGGCTTCAGCCTTTATAAGGCTTATTTTATCGTTTACAATTTCATGCACATGGCAAACGAGGTGCAGGGTTTACGGTGGAGTGTGCTGCTGCCGATGCTTTTATTGGTTTGGGCAGTAATTGCCTTTTTTCAAGAAGGAAAATCATGGGGTGCTCGTCGAAATCAAGTTGACAAATTCAACCACGAAGAGGCTGGCAAAAAGCCAGCAACTGGTAGTCTTGACTATGATGAAGCCACGGTTCAATTCCTGATTTAAACAATCAAAAAAGGCGAGACCCATAAGGCTCGCCTTTTTTGTTATCCAAAATGTGATGGAAAATATTGAAGAAGTAAAACCAGCGAATAAATTTTGGCGAGCAATGATGTTTGCCGTTCTATTCTTATTGCCATTCGGTTCCTTGTATTACCTGTACATGGGCCGGGCACATTCTCGGACAGCGAAGGCTGAATTGGAAGAATTGGGCAAAGTCGCTGGATTTGAATTGAAAAATCAGCTTAACGAAATTATTACACCTGAAGGGTTACATGGCAAAGTTACCGTCGTTGATTTTTTGCCAAAAGACCTTGGTGCTGCCAAAGTAATGGCTGACCGCATTGGTAAAGTGCACCAAAGCTTTGACGATACGGAAGATGTCATTCTGCTTTCCTTCATTGAGATTGACTCAACTCGAACATTGTTGCAAGCTGCTACTCAATTAGGCATTGAAGACCATAAGCAGTGGTACTTGCTGGGTGTCTCAGACCAAGAATGGCAGCATTTAGCCAAAGATGTCTATCACCTTCCTGACCCGTTGACAGGCGTGGCAATGGCAGATACCAGCTTGGTTATCAGGAAGTTGTATGATATCAACAACAACGTGCAAATGGGGAGGATGGTGGAACATATTGCGAAGGTGATCCCAAAACAAAATCGAAAATAGCCTGTTTATTAGCCAAAATTTACAATGAGCGAAGCGCAACCAAATATCAGACTAGAAAAAAAACTGAACCGAATTGCTTGGGCTGTAACAGGTATTGTGTTGATACTGGTTTCTGTTATGCACAAAATCCACTTTGATTTGGGTGTGGATTTCAGTTTTTTACCTGCCGTTTATTCAGCACTCAATGCGCTCACGGCTGTAACCCTGCTCATTGGTCTTTATTTTATCAAAAACGGAAAAAAAGAAAAGCATGAAAAGGCCATGACAGCTGCCATGTTTTTCTCTTTTCTCTTTCTTTTGGGGTATGTGCTTTATCACATAACCAATGCTGATACGCCATTTGGTGGTCAAGGTTGGATACGGCCTGTTTATTTTACGCTCTTGATTACGCATATCGTTTTGGCCGCAGTCATTTTCCCTTTTATTTTGTTTACTTATATTCGGGCGTTCACTGGCCAATTTGGAAGACACAAGAAAATGGCAAGATGGGTCTATTGGCTCTGGCTGTACGTCGCAGTGACTGGCCCGATTCTTTACTTGATGATTAAACCTTACTACAATTGATTGACGATGAAAAATAATCTTTTGAAAATCGCCCTGTTCGCATTTGTTTTGGCATTCACTTTACCAGCGACTGCACAGTGTCCAATGTGCAAAATCGGTGCAGAAAGCAACCTCAAAGCTGGAGGGACGGCCGGCAATGGCCTCAACAGCGGTATTCTTTACATGCTGGCAATGCCCTATTTGCTTGTAACCACCATGGGTTTTCTTTGGTACAAAAACCGCAAAAAGGACAGCGAACTACCTGGCGCTTAATCCCCAGGAATAGGAGCTGAGGTTCTTTCTGATAACCAAAGCACAAAAAATACCAAGGCCGCAATCACCGCTGCAGAGCCTAAAATATTGAACAAAACACCCAGCGTGGTGGCTCCCCCTACTGCAAAAAATACGATAGAAAGCACCAAGAATACCAAGCTTGTCAGCAACTTTCCTGAAGGGAAGCTCATTTGAACCACTTCCTTCCAATGCCGTATTCGTTGTTTAAATTTGGCAACCTTCTTACTTATTTTTTCCTTGAACGATATATGCTTCTTAGCTTCTAAACGCCCGACTTTTTCCGTTTTTGCCAACTGAACTTCCGACGGTTTTTGCGCAGAAGTGGCTGATTGCGCAGAATATGGTAGGGTAGCGAATACCAAAAAGGCGATAATTGAAATACCAATTGACAATTTCATAAATGATTGATTTTGTAGTTAATAAACAAAGAGGCACGTGAATTTGCAGACAGTATGTTCTTAAAAATGTTGCTCATAATAATCTACGACCCGCTCATCTGTAAGAATATCGGAGTGCTTCAGTTTTTGTTTCAAAACTATACCTTCCAAGGTGCGGCACCGGCTCAATGCCACGTAGGTTTGCCCATGTTTAAACGCTCCTTTGTCCATGTCAATTATCACCTTGTCAAAAGTTTTTCCTTGAGATTTATGGATGGTGACCGCCCAAGCCAATCGGAGCGGGTATTGCTCGAAAGTACCAATTACCTCGGCCTCTAACTCATTCGGGTCTTCTTTGCTGGGGCGGTAGCGAATGATTTCCCATTTCACCGGAACAACATTGATGAGCTTAGGCTTCCCGCTTTCATCAGTAAAAACCTTGATGCCTTCATCATCAAAATTTGTCACCTTTCCAATGGTGCCGTTGACGAAATTACCGTCCAGGTCATTTTTAATGAACATGACTTGAGCACCTTCTTTGAGCCGTAATACCATTTCCGTTGGGTATTGCTTGGGTTCAAATACCCCTGTAATTTTAGCAGAAAAGGACTGCTCCGGTGCAGTCAGGTTCGCCAATTCCCGGTGGTTGATGATGTCAACTTTAGCGTTGCGGGGAGAAAGCGTGATGAAAGATTGCTCGGCTTCAAAATCAGGGTCATACCGCTCGTTGAGGTCATCGAGGTCTTCCCAGTCTACTTTATTGTGCCTTACCGCTTCCAACAACCGAAGGAAATGCCGTTGCGCTTGGCGATAGACTTTGCGAAGCTCCATTTTTTCAAACTCAAAATCCCGAAGCACGTTGGCGGAGAAGAAATAAGGGGTTTCATAAGCCATTTGGAACAACTGCCTTTCCTCTTCCCCAGCAATGACGGGTGGCAATTGAAATAAATCCCCGATAAATATCATCTGAACGCCACCAAATGGATGAACGTTTTCCCGGTTTAGGCGTAGAGAGCGGTCCATCGCATCCAACAAGTCCGCACGAACCATGCTGATTTCATCAATCACCATCACCTCGATGCGGTTGAACCATTTTTTATTGAAATGCTTGGTGATGTCCTTGGCTTGAATGAGCCGGGGAGGGAAGCCAAAAAGCGAGTGGATGGTTTGGCCCTGCACATTCAGGGCGGCGATACCTGTGGGAGCGAGTACCACCATTTTCTTTCGGGTCGTACTGCGAAAAAGCTGTAACAAAGTGGACTTGCCCGTACCTGCCTTGCCGGTTAGGAAAAGGCTTTGGCTGGTTTTTTCCAATACGTCTAGGGCGTATTTGAATCCGTCATTTAGTTCAAGTGGTGCTTTTGTGATGAGGGACATAGTTGCGGCATCATGCTCGGCAAAGATAATGCTTTTGCCAAATCAGGCTTGGCCACAGTAAAAGTTAGGCCAGCTAATTTGAACCTTCATCAATTGAGCCTATCTTGAAAGTTGAAAGTGCCTTACTTATTCTTTCAAAACCTTATTATCCTAGGTCGAAATTGACGAAACTTAGGGTTTGGGTAATGCCTTCACCAGCATCAAATACACCGGTAAGTGGTCACTGTAGCCGCCCATGTAATTATCAAAATCGAAGGTACGGAAAGGATAGCCCTTGTATTGTCCTGTTTTTTGAATCAGATAAGGCTTGTTATAAACATGTGCTTTCTGGAAACGGTATCCATCCTGACGCTCTGTAACCAAGCCCTGAGAAATGATAACCTGGTCGAAAAGGCTCCAGGCATCTTGATAGGCCATTGTCCCGAATCCCTGTTTGAAAAAAGTTTCCATTGGGTTGAAAAAACCGCCAGTTTTCACCTTCTTTTTGTCAGCGGAAGCAGCCAGCACTTTCTTCACGCTTGGACTGTTTGGGTCGTCGTTCAGGTCACCCATCACAATTACTTTTACGTTGGGGTCGAGAATAAGTAAGGAGTCTTTGACATTTTTACAAATCAAGGCTGCGGCATTCCGCATCGGCCTGGTAGCTGCTTCACCGCCCCTTCTGCTGGGCCAGTGATTAACCAATATATGCAAAGGTTCACCATCCAATAATCCACTGACGTACAAAATATCCCTTGTAAAATTGCGCTCTCCGTTTTCATTGAAAATAACCAGCGGGATGGTACGGCTGCCCAAAACCTTAAAGTATTTAGGTTGGTAAATTAGTCCCACGTCAATTCCTCGCTCATCGGGAGAATCGTAGTGAACTATCTGGTAATTACGGCTTGCAATTTTTTCTTGCTTCACCAAATCTTCCAGCACTTGTAGGTTTTCAACCTCTGCAACCCCTAAAATGGCAACACCATCTGGCGTTACATCCGTCCCAAGTTCAGAGATTACTCTTGACAAATTCCCTAGCTTGTCGGTGTAAACCTCCTTGTTCCAATGTCGCTTCCCATCCGGCAAAAACTCCGAGTCGTTTGTGTTCGGACTATCAATTGTGTCAAACAGGTTTTCCAAATTGTAAAAACCAACACAAGCAACCTTGTAATCTTGTTTTTGTGAAAATAGCGGTTGGAAAGTAAAAAGCAGGAAGAAGGCTAGGGAAGTTAGTTTCATTTTACACTTGATAAATTTAGCGGCAAATGTAAGCCAAGCTGCCGTTCATTTGCCGCCTTCAAGAGTTAAGTTTTGGGTAAAATTCACATGAGCCAAAGGTGATTGAGTCATTTCGATAAGGCGATATTACCTCAATAACCCAATACCCCATTTTAGCCCCTCGCCTTCACCACTAATTTCGTCTTTTGGCGACCATTCGCAAGTCGTAAATGGAAGTAGTAGCTGCCGCTTGCAAGGCCATCGCTATCAAATTTTACCGTATGCTCACCTTCATCCAATCGCTTGTTTATCAGGACTTTAAGTTCTTGCCCAGCACCATCGAAGAGGCTAAGTCTGACATGTTCGTTGCCAGATTGGAACGAGACATTGACCGTGCCACTGAATGGGTTGGGGTAGGGTTTGAACGCTAATTCTGGCGTAGGCAATTCAGCTGCTGCACTCACATTGCAGCCGTCCACCAGCGGAATGTAGGAGAAATCAGGGAAAAGCAAATTCTGAACATCTGTCTGTTCCACCTTGAACCAATCCATGAGGATAGAGCCGTAAATATTGCGGAAATCGTATTGCATCGCCACTGCTTCCTGAACCTCAGGTGCGTCAGGAATCTCAGGGCTTTCACCTGTGAAACCTGGGCGGACACAAGAACCAAAAAGCATCAGTGGAGCAGCATCGCCGTGGTCGGTGCCGAGGCTGTCATTGGAGCGGATGCGACGACCAAACTCGCTGAAAGTCATTGTCAGTACCCGTTTTTCGAGGCCGAGCAAGGCCAAATCCTGCTGAAATGCGGTGACTGCGCCGCTCAACAATTCCATCAGGGCAGGGTAGGAGCCTAATGTCGGGTCGAGTGCAACTTGTCCAGAGTGGGTATCGAAGCCGCCGAGGTTCACCACATAAACCTTGGTCTGTAGGCCACCTGCAATCAACAGTGCCACACTTTTTAGTTGTTTCGCCAGCGAGTTATCGTCAGGATAAACGGCCATGTTGGTTGCGCTATTTGCCGCATCGGTGATGCTGCTGCTGTAAGCATTCGTGGATTCTATGCTTTGCCGAAGGTAAGCCAATTCATCGCCGTAAGGTGTATTTGGAACAACATCGTTGCCACCAGTTGATAGCGGGTTTAAGTTAAATGGGTCGCTGACGGCCATGCTGAAATTGGCCGCAGTGCCCTGACAGGTCTCAGACACGCTGCCTCCTATGGTGAGTGCGAACGGGTCTGGGTATTCCGCACTTGGATACCCGATCGGGAAGTTGGGCTGCCCTTGCTGAAAGTGCCGGCCCAGCCAACCTGTCGTCCAATTCTCCGTAGCTGGCGACCCTGAAGTCCAAATATCCGTGCTGCGGAAGTGGCTTCGGTTTTGGTTCGGGTAGCCTACTGCTTGCACCACTGCCATTTTACCTTCGTCAAAAACAGATTTAATTCCTGACATACCCGGGTGAAATGCCTGATTGGAACCAACATCGAGCAAGCTACCTTGCGGAATGAGGATGTTCCCACGAGCATTCGCCAGTTTGTCGTACTGGTCGAGCGGGGTAATCATGGACAAACCATCATTGCCGCCGTTGAGCTGGATTAGCACAAGCACCCGTTCGTTTTCATCCGAAATAGCTGAAAAAATCGAGGACTTCTGCATTGCCCGTAGCTTGAGACCATTGAGCATCAGGGGCAATGAAAGGCCAGTTGATTGTATAAAATGTCTCCGTTTCATTATAGAAGATTTTGAACGAGTGAGCGAGTGAGCGGATGAGCCTAGAAAATGGCTCACCTATTCACCCCCAATCACTTGCTAACTCAAATAAAACTCAGGCATGGTCATCATGGCTCCAAGCAGTTTCCGAAGTTTGGAAATAATGGCATTTTTTAAAGCAGTATTATTTGGTGCATTCAGGTAGTCGCCATATTCAACCGTCCACTCTGAATCGGGAAGGCCGGGCAATAGGATGCTTTTCAAATAATCGTGCTGGGATTGGGTGATGGGCTGCGGGAACAGGATTTTCACAAACTCATCAATCAGGTTGTTTGGCTCGGTTGGGTCATCAATGCTGGCAGCGAACTTTAGTACATCAATAGTTGCCTTAAAGGTGTTGGAATTGCCTTGGTCATCTGTGTAGGTATTGGAGAAGCCATTATTTGTCAACATTTTTTTGACAAATGCTTCTCGAATGGGCAACGTGACGGAGTTGATCCAAATCCGATAATAGCCGGGCTCCTGGTAGTATGCCTTCCACCCAGCCACACTTGGTGGGTCGTAGTAGGGCATTTGCATGGCGTTGGTGGCAGTGTTGTAAACTGACCACAACACCCTGTAACGCTGAGTAATATTGGCCGTTGAAAAATCAACATCAAACACTTTGAAAACACCCAATGTGAAGTCAATCGGGTTCTTGATCATTGGCCCGTAATTCAGCATATCGAAAAAGTGTTCGCTTCGCAAAAGGGCTTCCAGCGCTGGCTGGATTTCATAATCATTGGCAACCAAGATTTGCGCCATCGGCGCAATCACCTCATCCTCAACCTGTTGTGTGATATTGTAGTAAACAAACCACAAGTAAAGTTTGCGGCAAATGAATCGGGCGCACTCGTCTTTTGAGAAGATGATGTCAATCAAATGGGCGTATTCTTGGTTGCCCATGTTTGGAATCTGAACATCGTTGAATCGGTACGAAAGCTGCTTGGTTGTTTGATTGTGCCGATTGAGAAGGAACTCTGGCCCTGGTGTTTCAAAAGGACAATCAGTGTTGTTTGGATTTGCTGTAGAATTGGTTTTCACCCGCCAGCCCGATAAGACCTTGGCCATTTCCACGACATCTTGCTCCGTGTAGTTGGTATAATCGCTTGGCCCCGCCAATGGGCCTTTTCCAATTGTGAAAAGTTCCAACAACTCCCGGGCAAAATTTTCATTTGGAGAATTTGCCGTGTTAGTATTGCCATTGAGATAAACCAACATGGCAGTATCAATGACCATTTCTTTGGTCAGCTCCCTAAAATTACCGACCGCATTTGCCCGAATCAATTGTGAGTACTGATAGACGGACCTAGTCTCATTGATATTTGCAACCGGAAAGTGATTGTGCCAGAACAGCACCATTTTTTCAATTAGGCTCACTTCTTCCGTTCGGATACGATTCAGTGTCCAAGCATAAAGCGATTGTTCCCGAGAAGCCCGCATACCCGGCACCGACGGCAGGTACTTGGATTTGACCCAAGTTTGACCGATGGGCGTGCAGGGGTCGTCGGTAAAATTGGGGTTGAGTGGCTCTTCGGAGATGGTCGGCGAAATAAAAAGGTTTGTAAAAGTGGTATCAATACCATCGGTCACCGCCTTTTTCACTTGCTGGTAAGTCGCCCCGAAGGTCGTTCTCCGAAGCAAATGCGCCGCCTGCTCGAATCCAAAAGGCCCCGTGTAAGGTGCAAGCCCTGAAACAACGACTGGCGGTGCCGTCAAAGTCGTTGTTTCAGAATTTTTGCGCCCGAACATCTTGGAAAGGGTTGTTCTTCTATCCATGATTGACATTTTTAGGAAATCGTTGGTTTTTCAAAGGAAAGTGAATCGTTGACTTATTGGAGAAGGAAAAGTTTAAAGGAGAGAATTTTTTTTTATTTGGTGAAAAAAGCAAGCCAAAAGTTGCTTGTTGCAAACAAAAAAGGCCAAAAAATAAGGAAGCACCTGATTTTTTGGCCTTTTAATTCTGTGACAATAAATCAGTTGCCCCTACATGATGCCAAACAATTTGGCGTATTTCATGATTTCAGCCGTATTGCTGATTTTCAATTTTCCAGTAAAAACGGCCATCATCGGGTTCAATTCTCCCCTGAGCAGGGCGATAAAGTTTTTTTCTTTTGCCGTCACCTTGCATTTTGGTTCACCTTCAAATTGCTCGAAAACCTCCATTTTGTTGTCCTTCACAATGACACTGAACTGCCCGCCACCATCGCCGTCAATATCGAAATGGAAGTTTGTATCCACGTCGTTCAACCATTCCGGTTTTACGGTGTCGGGCAATGAAAGGATAAAGTCTTTTGCGTTGTCTATTTTAAGCTTGGGAATTTTATTCAAGTCCATTTTTGATAAGTTTAGCAGGTCAAGCAGGTTTAGCAGGTTTAATTAGGGACATTAAAACCCTCTCAACCTCCTAAACCAATAAAGGCGGAAAGATGCAAATTTTCAAATAAACCGCTCCATCCATTCGACTAAAAAGGCCAAAACTTCATTTTGTTGCGGCTCGTTGTGGATTTCATGTTTCAGACCCTGCCACTCTTTCCATGTCACATCGCCTTTTGTTCGCTTCGCAAAATCTGCTGTTCCTTTTGGGCTGGTGATGCGGTCATTCTCACCTTGCATCAGCAGGGTAGGGCAGGTTAGCTCCCCATCGAAATTGTCGAGCCATTTTGCACCTCCAAGCAGTGCCGTGCCAGCCCTGACAGAAATTTTATCATGCACAAGTGGGTCTTTCCGGTAAGCTTCGATAACTTTCGGGTCATTGGATAACTCGTTGACATCCAGTCCACTGACCTGTATGAGATTTGGAATTAAATGGTTCATCACCTTCCCAAACAATACCAAAAACGGCGATGGTGGTACTGGCAACTGAATCCAAGGTGCTGACACCACTAGCCCAGTTAATTTAGGTTTTCTTCGCAAAACATAGTTCATTACCACATTGCCGCCCATGCTGTGTCCGTAGAGGAACAACGGCGAATTTGGGTATTGCTTTCTAGCCGTTTTCACCAATAAATCCACATCATCCAGCATGGAATCCAAGCATTTTGCATGGCCACGTTTGCCATCGGTTCGACCGTGTCCTTGTTGGTCAAAGCCAATGGACGCAATATTTCTTATTGAAAAAAACTCGGCGACATGCCCGTATCGTCCAATATGCTCGCCCAAACCATGCACGAGGCAGATAACCGCACGGGCGTCGTTCACCTGCCAGTGTCGAAAATGAAGTTTGATTCCAGCCGTATTTTCCTCTTGAAAATCAATGACTTGCATCGGATTATTTTTTAGCGGCAAAAAAACTAAACACTTAGCACACAATTCGATTTTGGCAAAAAAATCCTCAAAATAAGTAACCCCGTTTGCAGTCGCACGTTGAAAACTAATTGGTTTTTTTGCAAACCTTTTGCTTTTGGCTTGGTTGGTGTAGGGGTGTGGAAAAAAAATCCAAAATAAAATTTGTTGATTTTAAAAATTTCTACGAAACAAACCCCAAATCAAGGACAGAATGCCCGTTTAAAATTGTAGAAAATGCAGTTTAAACTGCACTAAAATCAGTAAAACCAGTAGTTTTCATCCCAATAATTCGCAGACCGTATAAAATTTTTTGTACCTACTTTTGCGCCTGAAATTTTGAAAACATGAATCCATATTTGCCCATTTTGATGGTTTTAGCGGTTGCACTCGGCTTCGTGGTTATCACACTTGTGGCCACCCACTTCCTAGGTCCCAAACGAAAGACTGCCACCAAGGACGAAGCATTTGAGTGCGGCATCGAATCCATTGGTGATGCACGTTCCCCAATTTCCATCAAATATTTCTTGGTCGCCATCCTCTTCGTTCTTTTCGATGTAGAGGTGATTTTCATGTACCCCTGGGCCGTCAACTTTAAATTACTTGGCCTTAAGGGCCTGTTGGAAATGTTCACTTTCATGGCCGTTCTTTTCATCGGCCTGATGTACATCTTCAAAAAAGGGGCGCTGAAATGGGAATGATTCGATTGCGGATTTTGGATGGCGGATTGCGGAACTTGTCCCGACACCCTGGGATTGAGTGCCGTAGCCGGCTGGCTCAAATCTGCAACTGAAAATAATGCGATTTACACGATTGTCATTTTGGGGATTTCGAATATTTTTCAAATACCCGTCGCCCCAATCCGCAATCCGCAATCCAAAATCCGCAATGAATATTGACATCCGACCAGAAAATACCCCGCCCGGCCTCGAAGGCACTGGCTTTTTCGCTACTTCGATAGACAAGGTGGTGGGTCTTGCTCGTGCCAATTCACTCTGGCCGTTGCCGTTTGCTACTTCCTGCTGCGGCATCGAGTTCATGGCGACGATGGCGAGCCACTACGACCTTGGCCGCTTTGGGGCAGAGCGCCTCAGCTTCTCTGCCCGCCAGGCCGATTTGCTGATGGTAATGGGCACCATTTCGAAGAAAATGGGGCCTGTTCTCCGTCAGGTTTACGAACAGATGGCCGAACCGAAATGGGTACTCTCGATGGGTGCTTGCGCCAGCAGCGGCGGCATTTTCGATACGTACTCGGTTTTACAGGGCATTGACAGAATTATCCCTGTTGATGTTTACATCCCCGGCTGCCCGCCAAGACCAGAACAGGTATTGGATGGTATTTTGAAGATTCAGGAATTGGCGAAAAACGAGAGCCTGCGCCGCCGCCATTCAGCCGAGTATAAGGAAATGCAGGAGGCTTACGGACTTGAATAATGATGAAATTAGCTGAAATAGAAATTCCCTGGATGGAAGAGGTGGTCGAAAAACTACGCCAGCAGTTCGACTCCGGTATTCTCCACGTCGAGCAGTCTTATGACTTCCCCGTGGTGGTCGTTGCGAAGCAAACCCTAATGGACGTTTTGGCTTTCTTGAAAAACGACCCGGACATGGGCTTCACCTTCCTGACTACACTTTGCGGACTGCACATGCCCGGCTACGAAGGCGGTGAGTTTGGCGTGATGTACCAGTTGCACAGCATGCCCCAAAACAGGCGCTTGCGCATCAAAATCTTCATGCCCGAAAGCGACCTCGATGTGCCTACCGCCACCAACCTCTGGCCAGCGGCCAACTGGATGGAGCGGCAGGAGTACGATTTCTTCGGCTTCAATTTTGTCGGTCATCCCGACCTGCGGCGCATCCTGAACATGGATGAGATGAATTATTTCCCCCTTCGGAAACAATACCCGCTGGAGGATTTGGGCAAACACGATAAGGATGATGCGAAATTTGGACGGTGAGACCTCACCCCCGGCCGCTCTCCCGGGAGTAGAGGGGAGTAGCAAATTCCCTGAACTCCAAATTCTGAAAAATTAGCACAGCCTCTACCCCTCTCCTCAGGAGAGGGGCAGGGGTGAGGTAAAACGCAAATGACAGAGAATCAAACAATACCACTTCCTGAAAAGGAATACACCACGCTGAACCTCGGTCCAACGCACCCCGCCACGCACGGCATTTTCCAGAATGTCCTGAAAATGGACGGGGAAATCATCGTGTCCAACGAGCCGACCATCGGGTACATCCACCGGGCGTTCGAGAAACTGGCCGAGCGGCGGCCCTACAACCAAATTGCTCCCATCACCGACCGCCTCAACTACTGCTCGGCCCCCATCAACAACATGGGCTGGCACATGACAGTTGAGAAACTCATCGGCTGCGAAGTGCCCAAGCGGGCGCAGTACATCCGGGTCATCATCATGGAACTGGCTCGCATCGCCGACCACATCATCTGCGACTCGGTCATCGGGGTGGACACCGGGGCGCTATCCGGCTTCCTCTACATCTTCCAGGAGCGGGAGCATATCTACGAGATTTTCGAGGAGGTTTGCGGTGCAAGGCTCACGACCAACACGGGTCGCATCGGCGGCATGGAGCGGGATTTTTCGCCAAAGGCTTGGGAGAAGCTGGAGTATTTCGTGAAGCATTTCCCCGAAAAACTCCAAGAGTTTGAAAACCTGTTGCTCCGCAACCGCATCTTCATGGACCGCACCATCAACGTCGGGGCGATAAGCGCCGAGCGGGCCTTGGCCTACGGCTTCACCGGCCCCAACCTCCGTGCCGCTGGCGTGGATTACGACGTGCGGGTGATGAACCCTTACAGCAGCTACGAGGATTTTGATTTCCAAATCCCCGTGGGCACCAACGGCGACACCTACGACCGCTTTATGGTGCGCCTCGAAGAGATGAAACAGAGCCTCGGCATCATCAAACAAGCGATGAAGAACATGCCGGACGGGTCCATTTATTCCCCCGACGTACCAGATTTTTACCTGCCGCCGAAGGAGGATGTGTACTCCAAAATGGAGGCGCTGATTTACCAATTCAAAATCGTGATGGGCGAGATGGATGTGCCAAAGGGCGAGGTCTATCACGCCGTCGAAGGTGGCAATGGCGAGCTTGGGTTCTACCTCATCAGCGATGGGGGACGGACGCCGTTTCGCTTGCATTTCCGCCGGCCTTGCTTCATCTATTACCAGGCGTACCCTGAAATGATTAAGGGTTCGATGCTGAGCGATGCGATTTTGACCATGAGTAGCATGAATGTGATTGCGGGGGAATTGGATGCGTGAGGCATGGACCCCTGACCCCTAAAGGGGAACCTAATCCAGTTATTCTCAGCTTAATTCCTCCTTTTTTGGAGTTGAGCTTTTGTAATAAATACTTTGAAGTTCCTACGATTTAGCGTCCGTGGGTTCCCCTTTAGGGGTCAGGGGTCTAAGTCGTGAGGGAGCCCTAATAATATGGAAAACTCACACGAAAAGAACCCAATGCATCAAGGGGCAAAGCCGAGTGTGTTTGAGAATGCCAAAAACAATCGGCACCAAAACACCCCCGCCGAAGCAGCCCTCTGGGAGGCCATCCGCTTAAAGAAGCTGGATGGATTCAAATTCAGAAACCAACATGCACTCGGTTCCTACGTCGTTGATTTTTATTGCCACGAAGCAAAACTGGCCATCGAAGTGGACGGCGAATATCACTTTGAACCCAACCAAAAGGAATACGACGAAGAACGAACCATGCGAATCGAAGCCGCTGGGGTGAAAATCATTCGATTCACGAACCACGAAGTTTTGACTAACTTGGAAGCGGTTTTGTTGAAAATCAGGGCGAGTCTGAAGCGGTGAACCCCGCATTGTGTGACCCCTGACCCCTAAAGGGGAACCTAAACTCGTTCTTTCGCAGCTTAATTCAATTGGATTTTACTGGTAAAAGCATGAAAATTGAAAATATTGAAGTTCCGATACCTGTGCGTCCGTGGGTTCCCCTTTAGGGGACAGGGGTCGTCTGGGCAGACATTTGAAATGACAACAACAACAGAAATTAAATTCTCCGACGAAACGCTCGCCCTCGTGCAGCGAATCATCCGCTGTTACCCGGAAGGCCGCCAAAAATCAGCCCTCCTCCCCGTGCTGCATCTCGCACAGGCCGAGTTCGACGGCTGGCTGAGTGCCCCGGTGATGGACTACGTGGCCTCGCTGCTCGACATCCAGCCCATCGAAGCCTACGAAGTGGCCTCGTTTTACAGCATGTACAACCTGAAGCCGGTCGGCAAATGCCTCATTGAGGTATGTCACACCAGCTCCTGCTGGCTGATGGGAGCGGAGGACATCGTGCGGCACCTGGAGCAGAAGCTCGGCATCAAAAACGGCCAGACCACGCCCGATGGCAAGTTCACCCTCAAGACCGTCGAATGCCTCGGCTCTTGCGGCACGGCGCCGATGATGATGATTGGGGCGCAGTTCCATGAGGATTTGACGATTGAGAAGGTGGATGCGGTGGTGGAGGAATGGGGGGAGAAGGGGGAGAGGAGTAGGTATTGTTGAAACTAACTAATGTTAAAAAAAATCTAAAAATGGCTAATTGTAAACATTGTGGAAGAGCCGTATCTCCAAAGGCAAGTAGCTGTCCAAATTGTGGAGAGCCAGACCCTGTAAAGAAATCACCAAGTTGGGCTGCCCTATTTTTATCTATACCTGCAATGGTAGTTATTGTTCTATTTATAAATGGGAAAATTTTTTTAGGGCTAATTGGCTTGGTGGTATTTGTGATTTTGTATCTTATGGTAAGCTTTGTCAAAAAGATTTTTAAAAAATAGAATAACCCCAATTCTCGTAAGTCTAAGACTTACACGCTTGAATTCCAAAATCCTGAACCTGATAACCGAAGTCTTCATATCTATTTGAAATGTCTGTGATAAAAGAAGTGAAAAATGGAAAATACTGACTATTTAAATGTTCTTAAATTTTTGCAATCCTATAAAGATTCCGAGTATCATGAAATTGAAACTTTGATTGGAGGTAATGAAGCATACAAAACTTCTAAGCATTTTCGTAGCACTATCAAAACGATGGTTGAGAAAGGGTGGATTGAAAAAATGGCAGGTACAGGTGAGATTAACAGAATTAATCAATTCATAAGTGAAAGTAATTCTGAAATCCTATTAAAGAATGTTTACAAGCCTTTGTCAGCACGTATTACAATTAAGGGGAGAAAAGAATATTCTGAACTCAATAAAGAAAAAACATCATCTCGTAATATTCAGAAATGGCAATTAGTGGTAGCGATTATTGCCTTAATTATTGCTTTAATGGCATTGTATTTTAAGGTAAATTCAGATTCCAAACTCCAATAAAAGACCACATGTAACCAATTCTTTCAAGTTTGCAACATGCAAGCGCTTCCCACAACCAAACCCCTGAAAATCAACAACTTAACTAAAATGCAAACCATCACAAAATCCACCATCCTCCACACTCTCGCCCTGCATCGGGCGGAGATTCGAGGCTTTGGCGTCAAGCAAATCGGGCTTTTCGGCTCTTTCGTGCGGCGGGAAGAGCGGGCGAAGAGTGACATAGACCTGTACGTTGAGTTCGAGCCGGAGATGGAGACTTTTGACAATTTCATGGGGCTGTGTTTCCTGATGGATGAACTCTTTGAGGGTCGAAAAGTGGAAGTGGTGACAGAGAACGGCATGAGCCAGTACATTGGCCCGAAGATTTTAAAAGAAGTAGAGTATGTCGCAATCGCCAGTTGATTACCTGAGACATATCCTCGACGAGTGCGAGTACATCTCGTCGGTGATTCCAGTCGGCTTCACAAAGGAGCAGTTGCTGGACGATGAGACGTTGAAACGTGCGGTGGTTCGCAGCCTCGAAATCATTGGCGAAGCCACCAAAAAGATACCTGCCGACATCAAAATCGAATGGTCGGAGGTGCAGTGGAAGAACATCGCTGGCATGAGGGACAAGTTGATTCACGATTATTTCGGAATTAACTACTCAATTGTCTGGGATGTGGTGAAGAACAAGATTCCAGATTTGACCGAGACAGTTCGGCAGATTTTGGCAAAAGGAGAAAAGCAATGAGCCAAAAAATACTACTTAAAAACGACCACATCCCCGGCATCAACACCTTGGAGGTGTACCGGAAGCACGGTGGCTACGAGTCCTTGAAGAAGGCGCTCGGCATGGCCCCCGATGCCATCGTGGAAGAGGTGAAGAAGTCCGGCCTTCGGGGTCGGGGCGGAGCGGGTTTCCCGACGGGCATGAAGTGGAGCTTCCTAGCCAAGCCGGAGGGCGTGCCCCGCTACCTCGTCTGCAATGCCGACGAGAGCGAACCCGGCACTTTCAAGGACCGTTACCTGATGGAGCGCATCCCGCACCTGCTCATCGAGGGCATGATAGCCAGCAGTTTTGCGCTGGGGGCAAGGACTTCGTACATTTACATCCGGGGTGAGTATTTCTACATCCTGCGCATCCTCGAAAAAGCGATTGACGAGGCTTATGCCGCCGGACTGCTCGGCGAGAACATCCTCGACAGCGGCTTCTCCCACGATTGCTACGTGCAAATCGGGGCGGGCGCCTACATCTGCGGCGAGGAGACCGCCCTGCTCGAAAGCCTCGAAGGCAAGCGTGGCAATCCACGCCTCAAGCCGCCGTTCCCGGCAGTGAAGGGCCTTTGGGATTGTCCCACGGTGGTAAACAACGTGGAGACCATCGCCGCCGTCGTGCCCATCATCGAAATGGGCGGCGACGCCTACGCTGGCATCGGCATTGGCAAGAGCACGGGCACGAAACTCATCTCGGCCAGCGGCCATATCAACAAGCCGGGCGTTTACGAAATCGAACTCGGCGTACCCGTGGAGGAATTCATCTACTCCGACGAATATTGCGGCGGCATCCGCAATGGCAAGGACTTGAAAGCCGTGGTAGCGGGCGGTTCGTCCGTGCCCATCCTGCCCAAGCACCTCATCCTGAAAACCGCCGCTGGGGAGCCTCGCCTCATGAGCTACGAGAGCCTCGGCGATGGTGGCTTCGCAACGGGCACCATGCTTGGCAGCGGCGGCTTCATCGTCATGGACGAGGACACGAGCATCGTGAAAAACCTCTACACCTTCGCCCGTTTCTACCACCACGAGAGCTGCGGCCAATGCAGCCCCTGTCGGGAAGGCACGGGTTGGATGGAGCGCATCATCAAAAAAATCCTCGACGGCAAAGGGACGCTTGCGGACATTGACCTGCTCTGGGATGTGCAAAGCAAAATCGAAGGCAAGACCATCTGCCCGCTCGGTGAGGCTGCAGCCTGGCCCGTTGCGGCTGCGATTCGGCATTTTAGGGATGAGTTTGAAGAGTATGTTTTACAGCCGGAAGGGATAAGGGATGTGCGGCATTATTTTAGGGTGAATCAATTGGAAAGTGTCGCATAATTGGGAAGGGGCGACATCCCCCTAACCCCCTTCAAAGGGGGAATCAACCGCTGCAACCTTTGAAAAATTGGTTCATGGAATGAAAAAAATGGCTTGGTTCAATTGTCTTTTGAGTGATGATATTGAATGCCAAAGAAGCAGTCACGAATTCCCCCTTAGAAGGGGGTTAGGGGGATGTCCTTCCCCACAAGCAGACTTTCACGCCAAAACCAAGGACTATGAGAAACAAAATCATCCCCTACAACCCCAAGCTAAAAGAGCTTGCGAGAAAATTGAGAAAGAATAGCACCTTCGCCGAAATCCTTTTGTGGAAAGTCATCAAAGGGAAAAGTTATGGTGTCGAGTTTCATCGCCAAGTGCCGATTGACGAATACATCGTGGACTTTTATTGCCACGAATTGATGCTGGTGATTGAACTGGACGGCGACATTCACGGAGAGGAAGATGTGATGAAACGGGACGTTGAAAGGCAAGAACGACTTGAAAGCCTGGGCGTGAAAGTTGTCAGAATCAGGAATAAGGTGGTCAAGTACCACATGTACGATTGCTTGGAGTTTTTGGTAGAGGTCATTAAGGAAAGGCAATTGGAATTCGGGGAGTGACTGCTGATTGGGAAGTGCGGACATCCCCCTAACCCCCATCTAAGGGGGAATTCAGGTCTGCGGACTTTCAAGTGTTGTTCATTGACCCAGCAATAATAGAATTTGCTTCAAGGTTTTTTTTGAGAAATGAATTTTAGAAACATTGAAGCAGTCCCGAATTCCCCCTTTGAAGGGGGTTAGGGGGATGTAGCCCCATGCAATTAACAACAACATTAAAAATAAACGGCAAAACATGCCACTTGTAACCATAGACGATTTCCAAATTGAAGTGCCAGAAGGCACGACGATTCTCAATGCGGCCCGCATGATTGGCGGCGACCTTGTGCCACCCGCCATGTGCTATTACTCCTCGCTGAAGGGCAGCGGCGGCTACTGCCGTACCTGCCTCGTAAAGGTGGAGCAAGGCTCGACCAAAGACCCTCGGCCCATGCCCAAGCTGGTGCCAAGCTGCCGCACGGCGGTAATGGACGGCATGGTTGTGCGCAACGAAACCTCGCCGGAAGTGATTGAGGCCAGGGCGGGCGTGACCGAGTTCCTGCTCATCAACCACCCGCTGGACTGCCCCGTCTGCGACCAAGCAGGCGAGTGCAAGCTGCAAGACCTCGGCTACCAGCACGGCAAACTGGACACCCGCAGCGAGTTCCGCCGCCGCACTTTCGAGCCGGAGGACATTGGAGACAACATCAAGCTGCACATGAACCGATGCATCCTCTGCTACCGCTGCGTGAAGGTTTGCGAGCAAATCACGGACGGCAGGGTGCACGGCGTCATCGGTCGGGGCGACCATGCTGAGATTTCCACCTACATCGAGCAAGCGATAGACAACGATTTTTCAGGCAACGTAATTGACGTTTGTCCCGTAGGAGCTTTGACGGATAGGACTTTCCGCTTCAAAAGCCGGGTCTGGTACACCAAGCCTGTTGAGGCACACCGCAATTGCGAGAAATGCTGCGGCAAAGTCCGCCTCTGGTACCAAGGCGAGGAAATCCTGCGGGTAACCGCCCGCAAGGACGAGTTCGATGAAGTGGCCAAACTTGAAAACGGCGAGGCTGGCTGGATTTGCAACGAATGCCGTTTTGAGAAAAAACACACCAACGACTGGGTGATAGATGGCGTGACGCATGTTGACCGCCATTCCGTCATTTCCGCCAACCACTACGAGAGCGAGGAAGGCGAGCGTTTCGAAGGAAAACAATTGGAAGGTGCTTCCTTGCCCCACGGTGATAAGGTGGAATTGGGTGAGGGAGCGCTGGACCCGAATAATATCTGATTGCGGATTACGGATTACGGATTTCGGAAAAACAGTAGCTAACCGCAATCCGCAATCCACAATAATCAAAGGAATAATGACCGTATTAGCATTTAAAATCGTCCTCGTCCTGTCCGTATTCGGCATCACCATGCTGATAGCGATGTACAGCACTTGGGCCGAGCGCAAGCTCTCCGCTGTTATGCAAGATCGGGTCGGACCGAACCGAGCGGGGCCGTTGGGGCTGCTCCAACCCGTGGCTGATGGCATCAAGATGTTCACGAAGGAAGAACTCATTCCCGAAGGGAGCAACCGCTTCCTGTTCATCATCGGGCCGGGTATTGCAATGCTAACGGCGTTGATTACCGGAGCGGTCATTCCTTGGGGTGGCGATGTGACCATAGATGGGACTGCTTTTCCGCTGCAAATCACGGATATCAACATCGGAGTCCTGTACCTTTTCGGCGTAGTGTCGGTGGGCGTTTACGGCATCATGATTGGTGGTTGGGCAAGCAACAACAAATACTCGCTGTTGGGCGCCCTGCGGGCCAGTTCGCAGATGATTAGCTACGAGATTGCGATGGGTTTCAGCATCATCGCCATGGTGATGATGACGGGGACTTTGAGTCTTCGGGAAATCGTTGCGCAGCAAGATGCGGGCCTCGCCAACGTGGCCTACCAGCCGCTGGCCTTCCTGATTTTCATGATTTGCGCCTTCGCTGAAACGAACCGTGCGCCTTTCGACTTGCCGGAATGCGAAACGGAACTCATCGGCGGTTACCACACGGAGTATTCTTCGATGAAACTGGGCCTGTTCCTGTTTGCGGAGTACATCAACATGTTCATCTCGTCGGCCATCATGGTGAGCTTCTTTTGGGGCGGCTATAACTTCCCGTTTCAGCATGAACTGGGTTTGAGCGAAAATGCCCTCGCCATCGTGCAGACAGCAGTGTTTTTCCTCAAGGTTTTCGGCTTCATCTTCCTGTTCATGTGGGTGCGCTGGACGCTGCCCCGCTTCCGCTACGACCAATTGATGAACCTCGGCTGGAAGGTGCTGTTGCCGCTGTCATTGTTGAATATTTTCATCACTGGCGTTGTGATGTTTCTGACTGGAAAACTGAACTAAATGAAAATCAGCACAAGTTGTGTCGTTCTTGCATTTGCCATTTTTTCAATGGCTAGTTGTGTCAGCAAAGCCAATCTTTCAAAGTTCAAATGTGGGCGAGTGTTGACGGAAAAAGAACTTGATAAACTGAGTAAAACTTCCTATAAGGATTATCAAACGGATGATTTAACGCAGCTTGCTGCTTTGACGACCTTGGTAAATAAGACAGTCGGGGACAGCCTCGAACACGAAGTTTTTTTTCGGGAAAAAACGGCTACTTCGTTAACCATGGAAATATTTGGAGTGGAAGTACCCATGCAAATTGAAAAAACGGCTTGTGAGATTTTCAGTAAAAGGGAATTGAAATTGCCGCACAACCTGAAGATTTTGTTCCATAAATACTTGAACGGAGGGGCAAGCAGTGAATTCTTGATAGGTGTAGCCAATAAGTAAATTGAAAGATGTTAACCTGGACTGATTTTGAAAAAGTAGAAATGCGAGCAGGCACCATCATCTCTGCCGAGGATTTTCCGAAGGCGAAAATGCCTGCCTACCAGTTGACAATAGACTTTGGTGAGTTTGGCGTAAAACGCAGTTCCGCCCAAATCACCAAGTTGTACGAAAAGGCAGATTTGGTGGGAAAGCAGGTGATAGCCGTCACCAATTTTCCCCCAAAACAAATCGCCAATTTTATGTCTGAATGTTTGGTACTCGGAGTAGTTGGAGATGAAAAAGAAGTGACACTTTTGCAGCCCGAAAGGCCGGTACCGAATGGGTTGAGAATTGCTTAAAAACTCAGTGAAATCTCTTTGTCTTTGTGCCTCCGGGGTAGTATAAACACGGAGGCACAAAGACAAAGAGAAAACGAAGTGATTATGTTAACGAACAGAAGCAAAGTGATGGAGAAAAAGCAGATGACGCTCGCCGAGCGAATGTACCTGCCTGCCATTGCTGGGGGGATGTCCATCACGTTCCGCCATATTTTCAAGAAAAGCACTACGGTGCAATACCCGGAGCAGCTCCGCCCGATTGCGCCAGTTTACCGTGGCCACCACGTCCTGAAAAGGGACGAAGCAGGTGCCGAGCGCTGCACTGCATGTGGACTTTGCGCCGTTGCCTGCCCAGCCGAGGCCATCACGATGGAGGCTGCCGAGCGCAAGAAAGGCGAGGAAAACCTGTACCGGGAGGAGAAATACGCTGCTGTTTACGAAATCAACATGCTGCGCTGCATTTTCTGCGGGCTTTGCGAAGAAGCATGTCCGAAAGAAGCGATTTTCCTCACCGACCGACTGATTCCGAGCAACTATGGTCGCAATGGTTTCGTATTCGGTAAGGACAAACTGGTGGAAACGATGGACAATCCGGTGGACGTGACGATACGCCAGACTCCTGAGGTGTTGGAGTTTAAAAAAGACAAGTTTCACCAGCACAATGTGACAATAAACGATTTGGTTGATGAAGGTTGATGAAGTTGATAATGGTTGATTACCCACTGGACTTATCAACCCTATCAACTTCGTCAACCCTTCTCAACCCCAATAGAATATGCCAATTTCAGAAATACTTTTCTGGGTGCTTTCCGTCACAGCCGTCGTTTGTGCGATGCTGGTGATTGCTTCGAAGAATGCGGTACACAGCGCCCTGTTCCTCATCGTCACCTTTTTTGCAGTGGCTGGGCATTATTTTTTGCTCAATGCCCACTT
>JBGSWN010000044.1:0-6054 GCA_041752395.1 Saprospiraceae bacterium
GTCATTTTTCAACCTGACTAATTTTCAAAAAGCATCCATTTTATGAAAAAGATACTTCAAATCCTCATCGTAGCATTATTGCCATTTGCGGCATCTGCGCAGCATCTTGAAGCAGGCATTTTGCTCGGCGGCGCCAATTACGTCGGCGATTTGTCCAACAACTCGAGCAACCTTTACTTGAAAGAAACCAAGTTTGCCGCTGGGGCTTTTGTCCGTCAAAATTTCAACGACCTCTTCGCTGTGAAACTCGGCTTCAATTGGGCGAGGATTTCTGGGCAGGACGCCAACGTCCGCAACGATGACTATATCCGTGACCGCAATCTGAGCTTCCGTTCCAGCTTACTGGAATTTTCGCTCGTTGGGGAATGGAATATCTTGGGATACCAACCCTATGGACTTTCCCGGCCTTTTTCACCGTATATTTTTGCGGGCATTGCTGGCACGAAATTCAACCCAAAAGCTCGATACCTTGGTAATTGGGAAGAACTGCAACCCCTCGGCACAGAGGGCCAAGGCATGGCCGGATTTGATTCGCCCTACAAGCGTTTTGCTTTCGCAATCCCCTTCGGAATCGGCGTGAAATACGCCCTGACCGACCGTATCAACCTCGGCTTGGAAATCGGCGCCCGCCCCACTTTCTCCGACTACCTCGATGATGTGAGCGGTGATTATGTCAATTATACTGAACTCATGGCTGGTAACGGTCAACTCGCCGCATCGCTTGGCAACCGCACTGGTGAATTGACTGACGGCGAGCCAGTCTCCATTCCCACTGGCACCCAACGTGGCGACAATGCCAAGAAAGACTGGTATTTCATCGCTGGAATTACCGTTTCCTACAACTTCCTCGACAACGGCCTGATGGGCGGCAGGAAGCGGGGGAAACGGAAAGCGGGATGTTATAACTAGTTTGCAGTTCGACAGGTCTTGTCCCGATTGCTCGGGAGGGCAGTTTGCAGTCAGTTTGCAGTTGATTAGTCAGTGCCCAGCCAAAAACAAAAGAGAGTAGGTAGCTTGGGATAGCTACCTCCTCTCTTCATTTTTAGCAGACCCTGCTAAACAACTGTCTAACTAGACTGCCAACTGCCAACTGTCTAACTGCAAACTATTTCTTCCGTTTCCCAATCTTATGTTCCTCCTGTATCTCGCCGTTGTTTCCGAGCCGTTCCGAAATCATGGCGTGGTACTCCGGGTGCAGTTCGCAGCTGATGAAATTGCGATGCAGTTGCTGGCAAAGTACCAGCTCCGAGCCGCTGCCACCAAACAAGACGAAGACATCATCTTGCTCTTGGGTACATGATTTTATCAGCATTTCCACGAGGCCAAGTGGGATTTGACAGGCGTGGAAAGTCTTGTCCTTGCTCACATTTTTCACCAAATCGAAATAAAACCAACTGTAGGGCATCCGGCCCACATGCCCATCGGCCATGCGCTGCATAATGCGTTTATCGGTCGGGTTTTGGTAAGGAACGGCGACTTGGTCTTTGAAAAAATGGTTGTCCTTCGACTTCGTAGCGTGGAGGATGGAGCGGTGCGCCGTTGTGAAACGCCGGGGACTGTGGCCGACGTTGGTGTTGTAAACCCAAGCGTATTCCTGCACATCGTAGGCGTTTTCATCTAAATATTTTACTCGGAGATAGGCATTCTGTTTGGGGTAGTTCATCATGAACAGGTTCCCTGTAGGCTTCAGCACTCGCATGCACTCCTTCGTCAGGGCGATGTACCAATCCACGTATTCGTTCCATTTTGAAACGTATGTTTTACCTTGATAATTGATGCCCACGCCATAGTCGGGGTCACCGTACACCATGTCCAGCGAGTTGTCGGGCAGCTCGGCCAGCACTTGCATCACGTCTTTGTGAAATACTTTGTTCCTAAATTTTTCGAGGGAAATCATTGGTTAACTACTTGAAAATCAGTATTTTAACTTTATTTTTTGAACAGCTACTTAATGCTGTGAGCATGGGGGCAAGCCCCCTTGGATTTTAGACTTTCCCAAGGGGGCTTCCCCCTTGCGCTATCTAAAATAACAAAATTTAGTCAAGCCAAAACATTCACCACCTTCTCCTTCCGCTCCGTCATCTGACCAATCGGCTCCGCAAATTGCTCCAACCCATTTGCCAGCAGCAACAATTTTACAGCCGCCAGACTTTCATTTTTTACAGAAAAAAGCAGCCCACCGTTCGTCTGTGGGTCGGGCAGCAGCGTGAAGGCTTCCAGCACATTTACCCCAGGACCGAAGCTGATTTTCTCCCCAAAACTACTCCAATTGCGGGTAGTGGCATCGGGGAAAATCCGCTGCGCAATGTACGTACGAACACCTTCCAACACCGGTATTTTTTCATAAAAAAGTTCAGCGGAAAGCCCGCTCCCATCCGCCATCTCGACGAGGTGGCCAAGGAGGCCGAAGCCCGTCACATCCGTCATGGCTGTAACTCCGGGCAGTGTAGCCAGCGACTCCCCCACCCTGTTCAGCTTCGTCATGCTTTCAATCATAATTGGCTGATGCTCAAGGCTTAAGCTACCCCGCTTCTGCGCTGTGGAAAGCACGCCGACGCCTAGTGGTTTTGTCAAAAACAGCCAATCACCCACTTTGGCAGTATTGTTTTTTTTCAAAAATTCGTGTTTCACAATTCCCGTCACCGCCAATCCAAATATCGGTTCTGGCGAGTCAATGCTGTGGCCACCAGCCAAAGGAATCCCAGCCTCTCGGCAGATGCTGCGCCCGCCTTCGAGCACTTTTGATGCCAGCTCGATGGGCAATTTGTCCACCGGCCAACCAAGCACAGCCACGGCCATCAACGGCTTTCCGCCCATGGCATATACATCGCTGATGGAGTTTGCTGCCGCAATACGCCCAAATTCGTAAGCATCATCCACGATGGGCATGAAAAAATCGGTGGTGCTGATGATGGCCAGCCCGCCGCCAATATCGAGTACGGCGGCATCGTCCCGGCCTTCGTTTCCGACCAAAAGTAAGGGAAAATGTGCCTGCTCGCCCATTCCACTGAGGATTTGGTCGAGCACTTTTGGGGCTATTTTGCAGCCGCAACCTGCGCCGTGGCTGTATTGTGTGAGTTTTATTTCTTCCACTTTTGTATTATTGAGTTATTGGGTAATTAGGATATTGCAGGCATTGGGGCTTTGGTCATTTTGCGAAGCTAAAAATGGTGTTCGTTGGCTAGTTTTATTAGTTGCTCCGCAACCAAAGGGAAGTCCATTTTCTCCACTTCCAGCGGAATGATTTTCTCAAAATTGCCTTTCCCGGTCGAATGCGTGTAGGTTTTGTCGTAATAATGAAGTGCAATCCCGGTGGCAACGTCCACTTGGCCAGCTTCGAATGCTTCTAGGGCATCTTTAACGTTGTTGCCGCCCATGCGTTTGGTGATTTTGACCAAGGCATCCATGAGTTCTTCCTTCGGAAAATTAGCGTAGCCAGCCATCAAATGCTGAACCCGCTTCTCGAACGGAATTTCGAGATGAAGGAGCGGCGCAGACTTGTATTGCTCGAAAAAGCCTGCCGGAATGGAGACCCGCCCGATGGTCCGGCTCTCGTTTTCCACCCAAATTCGGCGTTCAGGGTCAAGCGAAATCAGCGCTGAAAACAAGTCATTCTCAAATTGTTCCACCCTTGGCTGCGGCGCTTCACCAAGCGCCCCGAAGGCAGAACCCTTGTGGTGGGCCAACCCTTCGAGGTCAATGACCTGCTCGCCTCGGCTGGCGAGTTCTTTCAGTACCTCCGTTTTGCCGCTTCCGGTCTTGCCGCCCAACACTACGAACTTGCTTTTGCGAAGCGAAAACTGCTCTAACACGTGGGTGCGGTAAGCCTTGTAGCCACCCTGCAAAACCTGCACATCAAATCCCGCAAATGAAAGCAGCGTGGCCAAACTGCCACTGCGCTGCCCGCCCCGCCAACAGTGAACGGCGACTTTTTTTTCAGGTGCCAATTTCAGAGCCTCCTTCACATACCACGACATTTTTGCGCCAGCCAAATCCAAGCCTCGAAGGAATGCCCGCTCTGGGTTGACCTGCTTGTAAAGCGTCCCCACTTCCACCCTTTCTTCATCAGTGAACAGTGGCAGGTTACGGGCACCAGGCATGTGTCCTTGGATATGCTCCGCCGGCGTCCGAACATCGAGGAGCACCCGGTCGGACGCTAGTTGAAAAAGTTGTGTTGAGTCGATTCTTTTCAAAATTCAAACTTCGAAAAAACAGATTTTTGAGGTTGCGAAAGTAGGCGTTTTGTGTGAGAACTAGGGTTGGGCAAAACGATGGCCACACCAAAATCAACTCCTTTGTGGATTAAAATCAAGATTCTATCGAATCATTTGGTCAAGCCAATGAACAAAGCATCATCTTCGAGGCTAATTTTAAAAGCGTATTTTCGCAAAAATCTTCCACCATGCGCATTTTTCTACGGGTCTTTTCCGAAAGCGCCATGCAGGCCTGGGGACAACTTTCCGGCAACAAACTGCGGAGTTTCCTCTCGCTGATGGGCATCACCATTGGCATTTTCTGCATCATCGCCATTCAGGCGGCGGTGAATTCCATGCAGGACAACGTGATGGGAAGCCTCAATAAGCTGGGCGACGATGTGGTGTACGTCAGCAAAATGTCATGGACCGAAGACCCGCACACCAATTACTGGAAATACCAGCGAAGGCCCAACATTAATTACCAAGATTTCGAGGCAATCAAGACCAAAGCAGAAACCGTAGGCGCTGCATCGCTCCACGTTTTCATTGGTCAAAAAACCCTGAAATACCGCTCCAATTCCGTCGAAGGCGTCTTTTGTGTCGCTGTCACCTATGACATGGACGAGATTTTCAAACCAGAATTTGAAAAGGGCCGCTACTATACGCCGGGTGAATACCAAATGGGTGTTAACAAGGTGCTCATTGGCTCAAAAGTGGCGGAAGAGCTTTTTGGAACGATAGAGCCGATTGGCAAAAAAGTCAGAATGGCTGGCCGGGACATGGAGATAATCGGCGTTTTCAAACGCTCCGGCAAGGACCTCCTCAAGGTCATGGACTTCGACAATGGCGTCATCATTTCTTATGAATTGGGTAAAAAACTGGCCAACCTGAAAGTGGACAATCCCTTTGGCGCTTCGCTTAATGTGAAGGCCGCCGACGGCATCGACATTGACAAAATGAAGGATGACCTGACGGGAACGCTCCGCCAAGAGCGCCATTTAAAGCCAAAGGAAGAAGACAATTTCTCACTGAACACCATGTCCATCATCGCCAAATTGCTTGGCAATGTGTTCGGCGTTTTGAACTTGGTCGGCCTCGTCATTGGCATGTTTGCCATTATCGTCGGCATGGTCAGTGTCGCCAATATCATGTTCGTTTCCGTAAAAGAACGCACCAATATCATTGGCATCAAAAAAGCGCTGGGCGCAAAAAATGGCGTCATCCTCCTCGAATTCCTCGTGGAATCCGTGATTCTCTGCATTTTCGGTGGCATTTTCGGGCTTATTCTAGTTTATGCGCTTTTGGCCGCCCTCGAAAGCACCATGCCTTTCCCCGTTTATCTTGACCTTGGAAACGTTGGCTGGGGGATGTTCATCTCCATCATTGTTGGCGTTTTGGCGGGTGTCATCCCAGCCATGCAAGCCTCCCGGATGGACCCCGTGGATGCCATTCGACAGGGTGCATAAATTGAGTTGGCAGTTCGACAGTTGGCTTTAAAGTTGGCAGTTCGACAGTTGGCAGTTGGCAGTCTAGTTCGACAGTTGTTTAGCAGAGACTGGTAAACATAAAAAGAGGAGGTAACTTTGCAAAGTTACCTCCTCTTTTATTTCTAGCTGGGCACTGACTAAACAACTGCAAACTGACTGCAAACTGCCCACTGTCGAACTGCAAACTTTTAATACCTTTGCCCCGCTTCGGTGATTTGTGGCCCAGCCACCAATCTGAAAAGGGAATCCGGTGAAAATCCGGAGCAGTCCCCGCTGCTGTAAGCTTCATTAGTTTTTTTGGCAAAAAGCCACTTGAAAGGAGTATCGAGTTTTGAGTTATGAGTTTCGAGTTGTGCCCGGCATAACTCGAA
>JBGSWN010000045.1:0-8314 GCA_041752395.1 Saprospiraceae bacterium
GAGTGTCACCCTATTCCTACGCCTGGAGCAATGGTGGCGTGGGCAATTCCCTTTCGAATATTGCCGCAGGTAGCTACACCGTCAGCGTGCGTGACCAAAACGCCTGCACTTTCACCCAGACCATCAACCTGACGCAGCCGCAGCCTATTGCCATCAGCGCCACTGAAATCCACCCGCCCGACTGTGCAGGGCAGACCAGTGGTTTTGTGGACATCGGCGTGACGGGTGGCGTGGGCAGCTATGATTTTACTTGGAGTAATGGTGCTGCTTCGCAAAACCTGACAGGCATCGGCAATGGCACTTACTCCGTCACGGCAACCGATGATTTTGGCTGCACTTCCAGCGCTAGCTTTGGCCCTATTTTCTCCCCAGAGGTGCTGACCGCAGGTATTAATCAAGGTTCATTATTTTGTTTCGGTCGGAATGAAAATAGCTTGGAAGCATACGTGTTGAGCGGTGGCCAGCCGCCTTATTCTTACAGTTGGAATACGGACGATTCGGGGCCGCAGCTCGTTGGGCTTAATTACGGTTTTTACATCGTGACCATCACCGACGCCAACGGTTGCGAAAGCATCCACTCTACCACGATTGATTCGTTGCAGGTACTGACGCTCGGCTACCAAGCATTTTCTCCGCTTTGTTTTGGGCAAACAGGCCAATTGGCCATGACCGTATCGGGCGGCACGGAGCCGTATTCGATTGTTTGGAGCGATGGACAAACAGGCCCCGTAGCCACCAATTTACCAGCACAAAACTTTGCGGCCACGGTCACAGATGCCACCGGCTGCGTGAACTACTTGGACATCATCGAACTTAATGAACCGCCAGCCTTGCTGGTCAATGTGGAAAATATCGAGGACATTGCCTGCTACCAGGGCAACGAGGGCGGCATTGACATCAGCGTGGCTGGCGGTACTTTGCCCTACCAATTCCATTGGACAAACCCCTCCAACACTTTCAACGCTTGGTCGGAAGACGTGAGCGGCCTTTCTGAAGGAAATTACAGCGTCACGGTGAGCGATGGGAACGGCTGTGCGACCATCTTGCCGACGCTTTACGTGGATGCCCCCGACAAACTTGCGCCATTTTCGAACCTCGGTGTGCCAGTCGGCAACTGCCAGTCGGTGCAGGTGGACAATGTCTGCGTCAATGTGAACGGCGGCATTGCACCTTTCCAGTATGTTTGGGAAACGGGCGACACGACCAACTGCCTCCTCAATCCACTCCCCGGCGATTACCACGTCACCATCACCGACGCTGCGGGCTGTACCATCGAGTTCATGTCGGTAAAAGTGCCGACGGAGTACACCGCCATCAATGTCCAACAGGTAGCAACAGGCGAAGAAGTGGTCTGTTTTGGCGCAGCTACCGGGCAACTCAGCGTGGACATCATGGGCGGCGCTGCGCCCTACCAGTTTAATTGGAGCAACAGCGTTCACGGCATTACCGCTGACCCGAACCTGCTGAACGACAACCTGCCCGTCGGCCAATATCGGGTCACCATCACGGACAATACGGGCTGCACGGCGGTGTCGCCGGCCATGCCGATTTCTACTTTCGGAGCAGTGAACCCGACCATCATGGGGAGTCAGGTGACGAATGTGCGCTGCAAGGGCGGAGCAGATGGAGCGATTCCGCTCATGGTCGGTGGCGGCCTCGTGCCCTATAGTTTTTATTGGGAAAATGGGGCGGCGGATTCCATTTCCATTGACCAAAACATCACGGGGGTGGCTGCTGGGATGTATGTCGTGACGGTGACTGACCAAGTCGGCTGCACAGGTACGGCGATGACGATGGTGTTTGAGCCAAGCACCCAGTTCGTCCTCGATTCTGCGTTGGTGAACGACGTGACCTGTTTTGGTACGGCTACGGGAAGCATTTTTCCATTGCCGCAGGACGGTGACCTGCCCTACCAATTTTTGTGGAACAACATGGCCTTCACACCGGGGATTTCGCAGCTCACTGCTGGCCAATACTCCCTCACCGTCACCGACAACAATGGTTGTCAAAGAACGGCAACCTACACGGTTAGTGGGCCCGATGCAGGCATAATCGTTACTGTGCTCGACTCTACCGGAGTGACCTGCTTCGGCGGCAACGACGGGTTTATCAACATCGCCGTGACGGGCGGCACACCCAATTATGTGTTTAATTGGAGCGCTTTTTCAGGGGAACAAAATTTGCAAAATGCCACTGCAGGGCCCTACACACTGGTCATTTTCGACAGCGAGGGGTGTCAATTTACAGCTCATTATAGCCTTGGAACCCCGCAGCCGCTCCAACTTGGCGTGACTTCCTCTCCGCAAACCCAGTTGGTGCCGCCCAATGGCACAGCTACTGCCAATGCATCCGGTGGTATCCCACCGATTAATTATTCTTGGAGCAATGGCATGACGGGTGAAACGATAACTGACCTTCCAACTGGCAATTACAGCGTGACGGCTGTGGATGCCAACGGCTGCGATATCATGGAATGGGTTTTTGTAGATTTTTCTTCGAAAACCATTGATAATCAGCAGATTGCGACTTGTGGGCTGTTCCCGAACCCGACCAGTGGCCCAGTCATTTTGCAGTGCTCCGCAATGGCTGCACCAGTGGCTGACCTGCGGGTTTTCAACCAAATCGGGCAGCTTGTTTTGGTGGAAAATGGTGGGGGTTTCCAGAACGACGGCCTCCATTTTGATTTGCAAAACCAGCCGCCGGGCATTTACCACGTGGTGGCGATGACGCCGCAGGGGGTTGTTTTTGAGGGTAAAATATTGGTGCAGCGGTGAGGGGTGAACGATGAACTGTGAAGGGTGAATTAGGAATGGTGGAGTAGAGATACAACTTTTCTCCGCTTTGCCACCTCTCTTGTTTCAACTTTTGTGCTGCGCAAACCACGGGGCTGCTCGCAACTCGTGGCTCGCAGCCCGCAACTTGATTAAATGAATTCCATCCTCTTTTTGCTTTCAACGGCTTTTTTCATCCAAAACACTTGGGAGCTGTACAACAGTCCCGACGGGCGTTTCCAAGTCCAGGTTCCCGGTAACTTCACCGAAAAAACAGACTCCGTGAAAACGGACGTTGGCGACCTCGTTTACCACACTTTTTTCCTCCAAACGGATTCGACTGCTGAAAACCTCTTTTACATGGTCAGCTACTGCGACTACCCAGCGAGTGTGGTCTTTGCTGATTCCACTGGCTTGGCCGAGGATTTTTTCAAAGAAACCATCGAAGCCGCCGCCGAAACCGTGAAGGGCGAACTGGCTTATTCTTCAGATATTCAACTCGACAAATACCCCGGAAAGACTTGGCGCATTGACTACCTCGGCGGCAAGGCCGTCATCAAAAACCGGGCATACCTCGTGGGCAGCCGCTACTATGCCCTGCAAACCATCGCCTGGAAAGACAAAAGCCTGAACAGCGATGGGACGAAGTTTTTTGATTCGTTTAAGTTGATGCCGTAGATTTAGTTTGTAGTTTGACAGCTAGCAGCCATTGACTGCCCACTGCCACCTGTCGAACTGCCAACTCAAACATACCGCCCATCCTCCTGCCAAGCCAGCTTCTCCATTTTAACCACCTCCACCGACGGAAAGCCGAACTCCTCCACCGCCCGACCCTCGATGCGATAAACCCCTTTGCCTCGGAACGGGCTGGTTTTCAAGTAGTTAGGGAAATGCACCGTGTCGAAAAAGCGGCCCTCCCGGTCGAGCCAAGTCCCGAAGTGCATCAATTCTTTTTTCACCGTGCGCACGTCCTTGCGGGTCACGTAGTAGCCGACCAGCGTGACCATGCACCCGAGGCATTTGGGCAGGTCGTTGGCGACGATGCCCTCCTGCGTCGTCGCATGGTTTTCCACCAAATCGAACGGCGAGCAGAGCGGAAAGCCCAGCAACTCAATTTCATCGAAAGCTTGGTCGAAGGGGCCAGCCTCCAGTTGCGGCAGCACAAAACCCTCGTGCCCCGAGTCGGCCTCGTCGTCGAAGAGAAGCTGCACCCCAGCGTCCCGTGTCAGCCCCTTGGTGGCTTTTGGGTTGAACACAGCGTTTTTCTCCCACATCAGCTCGCATTTTCCCAGCCCCGTGAACCGGAATGCCCCGATGCGGATGAGTAGGTCGAGCTGGCTGCTGTCCACATCCACCCGGTTGGTGAAGTCGGCGAGGCTACGGAACGGCCCGCCTCTTGCCCGCTCGGCCACGATTTTGGCCGACGTCGTCCGTTCCAATCCCTGCAAGTGAACAAACCCCATGTAAATGGCTGATTGTGAAATGGTTGTGAGGTATTGGCTGTGGTTCACGCAGGGCGCATGGATGCTCGCCCCGGCCATGCGGGCTTCGTGGAAGTAGTATTCCGTTCGATAAAACCCGCCGAAATTGTTGATGACCGCCACCATGAATTCCAGCGGAAAATAGGTCTTCAAGTACAGGCTCTGGAAGCTTTCCACGGCGTAGCTGGCTGAGTGCGCCTTGCAAAACGAGTACCCGGCGAAGCTCTCTACCTGCCGCCAGACCTCCTGCGCCAGCGCTTCCGGGTGGCCCAGTGCCCGACAGTTGTCGTCGTATTTTTTGCGCAGCACCTCAAACTTGTCGCCCTGCCGCTTCTTGCCGGACATGAGTCGGCGCAGCATGTCGGCCTCGCCGAGGTCCAGCCCGGCGAAGTAGTGCACGATTTTCATCACATCTTCTTGGTAAACCATCACGCCGTAGGTCTCGCCGAGGTGCTCCTTGAAGACCGGATGGAGGTATTCGATTTCGGATTTCGGATTTCGGATTTCGGATTGGGGTCTGGAGTTGTTTGGGAGGTTTTTTGGGGCTGGGTTGGCAGTCCCTTCTTCGTCGTTTTTCATAGGTTTTTGAAGTGTCCCTTGTTCTCCAATCCGCCCCGACAAGCTGTCGGGGCAATCCGAAATCCGAAATCGCTTGATGTATTCCTTCATCATGCCAGACTTCGCCACGCCCGGCCGGATGATGCTGCTGGCCGCCACGAGGTGGATGTAATCGTCGCAGCGGAGCTTCTTCAGCAGGCCCCGCATCGCAGGGCTTTCGATGTAAAAACAGCCCATGCAGTTGCCATTGCGCAGTTGTGCCCGCACCTGTTCGTCTTGTTTCAGCTTCGCAACATCGTGGACGTCCAACGATTTGCCCTGGTTCATTTTCACCAAATCCACGGCGTCTTTGATGTGGCCGAGGCCCCGTTGCGACAGCACATCGAATTTGTGGAAGCCCAAATCCTCGGCGTGGTGCATGTCGAAATGGGTGACGGGGAAGCCCTTCGGCATCATCTGGAGGGCGGTATGGTAAAAAATCGGCTTTTCGGAAACGAGCACCCCCCCGGCATGGATGGAGAGGTGGTTGGGGAAGCCTTGGAGGAGGCGGGCGAACTTTAGGATTTCGGATTTCGGATTGCGGATTTCGGATTGGGGGTCTGCTGCAGCATCCGTTTTGGAGCTTTGTGCCGTAGCAGGCGCTTCCCTTGAATCCGCATTCCGCAATCCGCAATCCGCAATCGCTTCCTCCGCATTCCGCAATCCGAAATCCGCAATCGGTTGCCAGTATTTGATGTCTTCCGTTCCTGTTGCCTTGAGTATTTCATCAGCGAAATTGTCAATTTCCTCCTTCGGCAAACCATACACCTTCCCCACCTCCCGGATGGCGGCGTTGAACTGGAAGGTGCTGTAGGTGGCGAGCAGGGCGGTATGTTCCCGGCCGTAGCGCTTGAAGATGTAATCGGTCACGTCGTCCCGCTCGTCCCAGGAGAAGTCAATGTCGAAATCGGGCGGCGAAGGGCGGTGGCGGTTGATGAACCGCTCGAAGTAGAGGTCGAGTTCCAGTGGGTCCACGTCGGTGATGCCGAGGCAGTAGGCCACGAGGGAATTGGCGCCGCTGCCCCGCCCAACGTGGTGATAACCAGCATTTTGCGCATAGCGAACAATGTCCCAAGTGATGAGGAAATAGGCGGCGAAGTCCATTTCACGGATGAGGTCGAGTTCATTTTTTAGGCGGTTGGTGGGGGACTTGTGATTGGTGATTGGTGATTGGTGACTGGTGATTGGGGGCTGGGAGAAGCGCCGGTTGAAGCCTTCATTTGCCAGTTTTTCCAACAGCCTCATGTCCCCATCCCGGCTGCCGGTGAAGGTTTGACGGTTCACTTGGAGGCCGGTTTCAAGGCGGGCAGGCTCGCAGGCGTCCACGAGCTGGCGGGTGTTTTCAATGATTTTCGGATAGATTTTGTAAAAATCGGCCAGCGTTTCGGGTGGGCTGGGGAGTTCGGTTTTTTTGGCCGTGTCGGTGGGGGTGAGTTTGCTCAGAATTGTGTTCAAATCAATCGCCCGCAGCAGGCGGTGCAGCTCGTAGCCGTCCTTGTCGAGGAAGGTTATTGGGCTGAAAATCAGCAGTTTGTGCGGGTGTTTTCGCACTTCGGAAGTGAAGAGGCCATGCACGTGCTCTGGCCGGATGCCGAGGAATTCGTGTTCCTTGAACTGGTCAATCGGTTTCACCAAGCGGTCGTAAATAATAACGAGGGATGAGGGATTAGGGATGAGGGATGAATCAAACAACGCCGGCAAAACCTTGCTATCGATGGAGTGGTCGCTGAGGTATTTGTTGAGTTCGTAAAACCCCTCGGCGTTCCGGGCAATGCCCGTGTAGAGCCGCTGGCCATCCCGGAAAAAGTCAATGCCGAGCAGTGGCTTGATACCCGCCGCCTTGCAGTGATTGAGGAATTCGACCGCCGCCGAGGTGTTGTTAATGTCGGTGAGGGCCAGGGCGGTGATGCCAAGGCGCTTGGCCGACAGCACGAGCTGTTCGGGCGACAGCGTGCCGTAGCGCAGGCTGTAGTAGGAGTGTGAGCAGAGGTACACTGGGTTTTGCTTCGCAAGTTGCGGCGTTTATAAGGGTTGATGAGGGTTTATAAAAGGTTGATTATGAACCTCATCAATCTTATCAACCCAAAAAAAGGGTCTGTTTTCTCGTATGTTCAGGTGCGAAGCGAGGGTGGGTGTGAGGGGGCAAAGTTGCAACAAATTAGTTTATTATAAAACTATTTGTTTTAAAAATTCTGTCTTTCTCTGTAATGCTTGAAACTTCCCGTTATTGGTTATTTTTGCGAAGACAATCCGAAAAAATGATTCAATCCTTAGAAATAGAAAATTTCAAGAGCATCCGTAAGCAGACGGTGGAGCTTGGCAATTTGAATATCCTCATCGGGCCGAACGGGGCGGGGAAGAGTAATTTTATCAGCTTGTTTAAATTTTTGAAGCACCTGAGTGAGCAGGAGTTGGAGGGGTATATTTATCAATCAGGGGGCATCAATCTTTTTCTATTCAAGGGTTTTGAGGAAAGTGATTTTATTAAAGGGGAATTGCTTTTCATGGGAAAGCCTGATTCTGAAAAACGCCCATTGTTTGGATTCAAGATAGTTTCTGATGGAGAATCATATCGATTCGATACTGAAACAGCCAGTTATTCGAAATATTACGCCAGTGACATACGCGTAGCATGGGCGCTTCAAGTTGATGGAGGAAAAGAGTCTGCCTTGAAAGAAAAAGCGAACAGTAGTACTTATGAAAAGGAGAAGGCAGAGGCCCGAGAAGTTTACGATAATTTAAAAGACATCAAAATCTACCACTTCCACGACACCAGTGACAACGCCCAAATCAAGCTCCCGCAAGATATCGAAGACGTTTACCAATTCAAAGCCGAGGGTGAAAACCTCGCTCCATTCCTGCTTTTGTTGAAAGAACAGGATTTTGGCACTTACCATAAAATCGTGGAAACGGTGCGCCTGGTTTATCCTTCTTTCCATGATTTTGTTTTGGAAGAAAGCCCCCGTGCCAAGGGCAAGGTCGTGCTGCGCTGGAAGGAAACGAGCAGCGACCAAGTTTACACCGCCAAGCAAATCTCTGACGGGACGCTCCGCTTCATCTGTTTAGCGACCCTGCTGCTGCAACCCGAAGGTTCTCGGTATGTGCCTCAAACTATCATTCTTGATGAGCCGGAGCTCGGATTGCACCCTTTTGCCGTGCATATTTTGGCAGAGCTGATTCAGAAAGCAGCGATGGAAAAACAATTGCTCATCGCCACGCAAAGCGTCAGCCTTATCAACTATTTCACCCCCAAAGATTTAATCATCACGGAAAAAACGCCCGATGGCGCCACCGAATTCAAGCGGCTGAAAGACGAAGACTTTAGCACTTGGCTCGAAGATTATTCGCTGGGACAGCTTTGGGAAAGCAATTTCTTTGGCGGCAGACCTTGAAAAACTCACCCTTCATGGCGCATATTTTCTTGATAGTAGAAGGACCAACCGAAGAGCTGTTTTACAAACGGCT
>JBGSWN010000046.1:0-2222 GCA_041752395.1 Saprospiraceae bacterium
TATGGTGAAAAAAGGCAAGCAATTCCGCTATTGCTGGAACGACGAGGAGCGCCGTGAGGCCATCGCCAACTACTCCAGCGGTGAGAACGACAACTCCGTGAAAACGCAACGATACAAGGGTCTTGGTGAAATGAACGCCGAGCAGCTTTGGGAAACCACGATGGATCCCAACAGCCGCATCCTGCGCCAAGTAACCATTGACGACGCCGCCGAGGCCGACCGAATCTTCTCCATGCTGATGGGTGAGGAAGTGCCGCCACGCCGGGCGTTCATCGAGGCGAATGCGAAATATGCGAAGGTGGACGCTTGATTTTTAGTTGGCAGTTCGACCCCGACCAAGGTCGGGGCAGTGGGCAGCCCGAGGTTCGGGCTGCCCACTGGTGTTTTTATAGATGAAAAAAATCCTGAAATATTCTTTACTGACACTGCTTGTCCTGTTCTTGATTAGGGGCTGGCTCTTCCGTCAGTTAGTCGCCTATCACAACCAAGCTGAGCGGTCTACATTTTCCCTGACAAATCAAATTTTAGCACAAAACATTGAAAATCAACAAATTGACACCTCAATTCAAAATATAGTTCATCGCTCGTTGCTTTTCACTACTGACCATCTTCGATTTACTTTTGAAAAATGCGACACTGATCCCAACCTACTTTTCACTTCGCAAAAAACCAATTGCGTGGGCTACGCCGCCTTCTTCAACACGACTTGCCAAGCTTTGCTCCGCAAAGAAAAACTTGAAAACAGGTTTCTGGTAAAACATCTGCGAGGCAAGCTGACACTGCTCGGTTTTGATTTGCACAAATTGACGAGCAGCCCATTTTTCCGAGACCATGATTATAACGTTGTGGAAGATTTAGAGACGGGGAAGAAGATTTATGTGGACGCCTCGCTGAAAGATGTATTAGGCATTGGCTATGTCAGTGGTGATTAAAAACCCTACCTAACTCCCTGATTTTCAACCGCTTCCGAAACACTCATCGCTCGATTGTAAATCTTGAGCGACTTCATTTCCTCTGGTAAAATCCGGATTTCCTTTTTCCGATTGGTCAAAACCTGCCCCAAAAACGGCGAGTAAAACGACCAGCCGTACTGGCGGCTCATGCCCCCATCGCAGAGCTGCCCATCCACCACTGCCAGCACCAAGTCGGGGCCGTTGTCCACAATGAACGTCACCTGATGGGGTCGCACGATATCGAGGAGGCCAGGGTCGGTGGCCCAGGTTTCACAAGTCTCTGTGTTACAAAGTTTTAGCTCCAGTTGACGGTAGCCAGTAGTCTGAATAAAAAAGCCAGAACCCGTCTCATTTCGGGTATCGAGTAGCACCCGGTTTTGTGAAAAATCCCGTGGCTGCACCGTCATTTCGATGGTCAGGCCGCCCGTGTCCAGCATGGCGTTGTAGAAAACATAGCCGCCCGCCGAGTTCTTAGGAAAGCCCGTGATGGGCAGTTTTTCATTTTTCAAACTATCTGCTGGAAAGGACATGGCCGCAGATCGAAGTGGCAAAGTCGGCACGTTGTAGGCCGTATCCAATTGCCCCCAAAGCCCCTCCAATAATTGCTTGGAAATTGGATGGATTGCTGCCTTGAATTTATTGGTTTCTGTCAACGAAAAATGCCCGTCCTGCTCAACGAGGTCGGGGTAGCTGAAACGCCCCGTTTCGTAGCTGCGGTCGTCAGCGTAAAGCACTACCTCCGGCTGCGACCATCTAATTTCACCGCCGACTTCCTTGCCCGCTGCCAGCCAAGCAGGGTTGCGGGAGCTGAAATGGTCGCCACTGTGGTTGTGGTACCAAAGAAGGTATTTGCCATTTTCACAGCGCCAAATTTTGGGGCAGGCTCGTGGGTTTTTCACTGGCCGCCCGTCCATATATTTCGCTTGCGTTGGCAGTGTCCAATGATGTCCGCCATCGTGGCTGTAAGACTCTGCGAGATAACCCGTTTGTGTCCGGTAAATACAGCATAGGCTGCCATCGGACATGGCTACGACGCTATGCTCCTCTTGTACGGAACCAAAATCTGGGTTGCCAACGCCGTTTTCCCCATCCGGCAGCATTTGCCAGTTCAGGCGGTTGGGGTCACGCTCGGCATTGATGTTTTCACAGTGGAAAAACCAGCCCTCGCCCTTGTCCAGCATGAATTTTCCGATTTTTGTGAAACCGAGCATCATGCCCTTCCCCACTGTCACTGGCTCGCCTACTCCCCAGAAGATTTGCACTTTGCCC
>JBGSWN010000047.1:0-21001 GCA_041752395.1 Saprospiraceae bacterium
AGTGGCTTCGCCGAAGTGTTCAAACATGCCCTCATCGCCGATGCCGAACAATGGAATAATTTGCAGCAAATCAATGATTTAATGACCGTGGACTGGGCAGCCTACCTCGCTCCGTCGCTGGCCATCAAAAAACGCATCGTGGAAGAAGACCCGACGGAGAAGGGTATCCGTAAGGCGCTGAATTTCGGGCACACGATTGGGCATGCAGTTGAAAGCTATTCGATTTCGGATTGCGGATTGGGGATTTCGGATTCGGCGGCGAACCAATCACTAATCACTAATCACCAATCACTAAGCCACGGCGAAGCAGTTGCGCTAGGCATCATCTGCGAAAGCTGGCTTTCGCATAAAATATTGGGGCTTTCGGCGGCGGAACTGGATGAAATCGTGGACTTTGTGAAGCGATTTTATTCGCAATATCCGCTGTCAGAAAAGGACTTCCCCGCCATTTTTGACATCATGAAAAAGGACAAGAAAAACGTGGGTGGGCGCATCAATTTCACACTGCTGCCTGCGATTGGTGAGGCGAGGATTGACCAATATTGCGAGGTGGAGGTAATTGAGGAGGCTCTACGGTTTTATATGAGTTTAGCCTAAAATCTTATCCACCTTCACCGCAAAATCAAGGCTTTCGATGAAAATAGTACCGCCTCGCTTGAAATCTTGGCGGCTGGTGTAGTCACCGTTTGTAGGTTTTTTGTACACTTCAACTTGTGAATCTTCGATGTTAACAATCCAAAGTTCAGGTATGCCAGCCGCAGCAAAAAGTGGTTTTTTCACTTCTCTATCGTAACCGAGGGAGGTGTCCGCTACTTCAATTACAAGGTAAACATCCTCAGCTTTTGGTAATTGGCCTTCATAAAAATCGGAGCGAAATTTTACCAAGGCAATATCTGGTTCTGGTTCCGAATACGGGCCAATTGAGATTGGGTTTTGAACGCTGAGTATGGCGAGTTCGTCCGGCAATCTTTTAAAAATAGCGATAATCCGGTTAACTCGGCTGACGTGAAGGCTTCCTATTGGGCTCATTTCAATGATTTCTCCGTTGATTAGCTCAATCCGGTCATCCTCATCGAGGATGCCGACTTCCGCCATTTTGTGGTAGTCACTGACGGTGAGCAATCTTTTGGCAAGCTGAATGGACATGCTGTTTCTTTTTTCAGTTTCGCTTTTCCTGTTCCCTTTTATTGTTCGTTTACAAAACTAAGGTTTTTTCAAAAATGAATCTCAAAATCTAAAGGTGAAACCAATCACCGCTTTAACTGTTAATTTGCCGTCCAAAATTTTACTTTTGCAAAGCCAATTTTTCATCACCAAATATTTCCAAATTCAAGATAAAATATGAGCAATTCCACCGCATTCTACGACCGCTTCGTTGACCGCCACATCGGTCCGAACCACGAGGAAACCCAAGAGATGCTTCACACCATCGGCGTCAGCAGCCTTGACCAATTGATTGATGAAACCGTGCCACCCGCCATCCGCCGCCAAGGCGAACTGAACCTGCCAGTGGCGCAGTCCGAGTTCGAGTACCTGCGGGAACTCAAGGAGGTGGCTGCTATGAACAAGGTCTTTAAGACTTACATCGGGCAGGGCTATTTCGGAACCATTACGCCGTCGGTCATCCTGCGTAACATCTTCCAAAACCCAGGCTGGTACACGCAGTACACGCCGTACCAAGCCGAAATTTCACAGGGTCGCCTCGAAGCCATCCTCAATTTCCAGACGGTGGTGAGCGACCTGACGGGCTTCCCCATCGCCAACGCCAGCCTCCTCGACGAGGCCACGGCTGCCGCCGAGGCTATGGCCATGTTTTTCAACGTGAAAAATAAAAAGGCGAAGGCCGACCCCGCCAATATCTTCTACGTGGACGAAAACGTACTCGATGCAACGATTGACGTGCTGCTCACAAGGGCCAAGCCGATGAACATCGAAGTCGTCGTTGGCGACTGGAAAACCTTTGATTTTGGGGAGAAATGCTTCGGCGTGCTGCTCCAGTACCCCGGCAAGAACGGCATGGTGGACGACTTCCGTGCCTTCACTGAAAAGTGCAACGCCCACGAAATTTACGTGACCGTGGCCACTGACCTGCTTGCTCTTGCCGTGCTGAAAGCTCCTGCCGAATGGGGCGCTGACTGCGCCGTGGGCAACTCCCAGCGCTTCGGCGTGCCGATGGGCTACGGCGGGCCTCATGCTGCATTTTTTGCGACGAAAGAAGACCACAAGCGCATTCTTCCCGGCCGCATCATCGGCGTATCGGTAGACTCACACGGCAAGCGGGCATTGCGCATGGCGCTACAAACCCGTGAGCAGCATATCCGTCGGGAAAAGGCGACGAGCAATATCTGCACCGCACAGGCGCTGTTGGCCATCATGGCTGGGATGTACGCCGCTTGGCATGGGCCGAAGGGCATCCGGGCCATTGCGGAGCGGGTGAACACTTTTGCCCAGATTTTGGACAAAAACATTGCGAAGCTCGGCTATAACCAGTTGAATACCAATTACTTCGATACGGTTCGCTTCGCAACGGACGATGCTACCGCCGAGCATATCCGCCATTTGGCGAATGCCGCCGAAATCAATTTCCACTATGTGGACGGGGCCGTGCAAATCACCCTCGACGAGACCGTGACCGAGGAGGATGCCGACCTCATCGTCAGCATTTTTGCGCAAGCAAAAGAAACGGATGCCACAGTGGATTTTGGCGCCGCCAACGGCTTGAACCTGCCCGCCGCCCTCGTGCGGGAGTCGGAGTACCTGACGCACCCGGTCTTCAACAGCTACCGCACCGAGTCGCAGATGATGCGCTACATCAAGCGCTTGGAAAGCAAGGATTTGTCGTTGATTCATTCCATGATTTCACTCGGAAGCTGCACGATGAAGCTGAACGCTGCCTCGGAACTCTTCCCAGTGAGCTGGCCGGAATTTGCAAATCTGCACCCGTATGCGCCGCAAGAACAAACCGAAGGCTACCGGGAAATCTTCCGAGAATTGGAGGCTTATTTGAGTGAAATAACGGGTTTCACGGCCTGCTCGCTCCAGCCGAATTCCGGCGCTCAGGGCGAATACGCTGGCCTGATGACCATTCGGGCATACCACGAGGCACGGGGCGAAAGTCACCGCAAAGTGGCGCTTATCCCATCTTCGGCGCACGGCACGAACCCTGCCAGTGCCGCCATGGCGGGCATGGAAATCGTGGTGACGGCTTGCGACGAGCGGGGCAATGTTGACTTCAACGACCTTCAAGCCAAAGCCGAACAGCACAGCGCTAACCTTGCTTGCCTGATGGTCACTTACCCCAGTACGCACGGGGTTTTTGAGACGGGAATCAAGAAAATATGCCAACTGATTCATGACCACGGTGGCTTGGTTTACATGGACGGAGCGAACATGAACGCCCAGGTCGGCCTGACCAGTCCCGGCATCATCGGGGCAGATGTGTGCCACCTGAACCTGCACAAGACCTTCGCCATCCCGCACGGCGGCGGCGGCCCTGGCATGGGCCCGATTTGTGTGAACGATAAACTGGCACCGTACCTGCCTTCTCACCCGCTCGTGCAGACGGGCGGCGAAATGGGTATCAGCGCCGTGAGCGCAGCGCCTTGGGGCAGTGCGAGCATCCTGCTTATCAGCTACGGTTATATTCGGATGTTGGGTAAAAAAGGCGTGACCGACGCCACCCGCTACGCCATCCTGAACGCCAACTACATGAAGGCGAGGCTAGAGGGGGCTTTCCAGATTTTGTACAGCGGTGAAAACGGCCGGGCTGCCCACGAGATGATTGTGGACGTGCGCCCGTTCAAGCAGTTCTGCTCCGCCGAGGACATTGCGAAGCGCCTGATGGACTACGGGTTCCATGCGCCTACGCTGAGTTTCCCTGTGGCCGGCACGCTGATGATTGAGCCGACCGAAAGCGAGGACAAGGCCGAACTCGACCGCTTCTGCGATGCCCTGCTAGAAATCCGCAAGGAGATTGACGAGATTGCTGCCGGCGATTTTGAGCATGAAAACAACGTGCTGCACAATGCCCCACATACCCTGCAAATGGGCACCGCCAACGATTGGGACTTGCCATACAGCCGAGAAAAAGCGCTTTTCCCGCTGCCGTACCTGCGGGAAGGAAGGAAGTTCTGGGCGTCCGTTGGGCGTGTGGATGGTGGTTATGGGGATCGGAACTTGGTTTGTGTTTGTCCGCCGGTGGAGGCGTATGTTACTGAAGAAGTGTAGGGTTTGATATACTGGCTTAACGGATTCCGTATCGGAGAGGGGCGGGATCCGTTAAGCCAGTTGGGCGTCTTGATGAGAAATTTTGCTATTTTTACAACGGATGAGTTCAAACAAAAATAATAATCAACCATTAGCTGAAGTATTCGGATTCCCAATTGACAATCAATCGGAAAGAGCAGTCCGTTATCGTGAAAATAAATTATGTCCATTCAACAACATAGTCTCCAATTGTACGAAAAATAGCATCGAATTCCCATTAGGTGTTTGCAGTTTAAATCATAAAGACAGACCTGTCATTATATGTCCAGTTCGATTCAGGGAAGATTGGAAAATAGTTAGCGATGCGGCAGCTTTTATTTTTGATAAAAAAACGGCGTGGACACACGTTGGCGAAGTAAGACTTAAAGATAAATTTGGTAAGTCGGCAGGTAATATTGATTATGTTTTAGTTTCTTATGATGATAAAGGACGTGTTCTTGATTTTGGTTCGCTTGAAGTTCAAGCAGTTTATATTTCAGGAAACCTGACAGGCCCATTCACTGCATATTTGGATAGCCCAACCTCAGACTTTAATTGGGCACAGGCTTTTAAATATCCAAAGCCTGATTACCTGTCATCTTCCCGAAAAAGGCTTATTCCACAAATAATTGCTAAAGGTTCTATTCTAAACCAATGGAATAAGAAGCAAGTTATAGCTTTACAAACAGCCTTTTATAATACCCTACCAACATTACCAGAAGTTGCCAAAGAAGAATCTGATTTTGCATTTTTTCTTTATGATTTAACCTCTACCTATCAAGAGAAAAACCTTGAACTTCAATTATCCAGAATCGTTTATACCAAATTTGCTAGTGCATTAGAACAGATTGCAAAGTTCGAGGCGGGTTCTATTTCTGAATTCACTCAATTGCTCCAAAAAAAACTTGACGCAAAGCGTTCAGACACCACCGATATTGATAACCTAGAAAACATGGTTGTAGAATGAAAAATCAAATGACTATGTTCGATATTGGTGAGAATATCGCTGAAAATACAGTGGTTAACGTCGCATCTGTTCCACAACGAAGTCCTTTTCGATATCCAGGTGGTAAAACTTGGCTTATACCAACAGTCCGTCAATGGTTAAAACAAGAAAATAAATCAGTGCCATTATTGATTGAACCATTTGCAGGCGGGGGAATTGTTAGCCTTACGGCAGCATTTGAAAAATTAGCTACTCATATTTTAATGGTGGAAAAAGATGAAGAAATAGCAGCAGTTTGGGAAGTAATATTAAATGGTAAAAATAAATGGCTTGCAGATAGGATACTAACATATAACCTTACAATAGAAAATGTAAAAACAGAATTAGATAATCCTAATAAAAAACTTCATGATATAGCTTTTTGCACAATTCTAAAGAATAGGGTTTTTCATGGCGGCATACTTGCCAAAGGTTCAGGTATGATTAAAAATGGAGAGAACGGAAAGGGCATCGCTTCCCGTTGGTATCCTAAAACATTGCATGATAGGATTTCAGCGATAGTATATGTAAAGGATAAAATCAGATTTCTGAATGGTGATGCATTTGAAGTTATGGAACAAAACCTTGATAATGATGCCGCTTATTTCTTTATTGACCCACCCTATACAATTGCTGGAAAGCGGCTATATACGCACTTTGAGATAGACCATGAAAGGCTTTTTAAACTAGCTTCTCAAATAAAAGGGAAGTTCATGCTGACTTATGACGATACACCTGAAATAAGGCAACTCGCCGATAAATATAGCCTTCAATTTAGGACAATTCCCATGAAAACAACGCTTCATTATGAGAAAATGGAGATAATCATTTCTGATAATTTTTCATGGCGGAACGAATAATAAGGCTTCCTAAACCCGCACCTGCTCAAGCTTAGAAATCCCATCTGTCTTCCCAGTCCTTCGCTGGGGCACGCGCCACCCTCTCCCCCCTTCAAGCCCCCATTTCTCCACCCACCAACCTCAATTTTGAGGCATCAGCCTCGAAATATCGCTCCTTTTTTTACAATTAATTGACAATCAATGTTTTACAAAGAATTAAGTGCCAAAACCACCCCAATTCCGAGTCCATAGACCCCAAATTTCGGGTGGGTGAACCCCAAATTGGGGTTGGTCGACCCCAGTTTCGGGTCAGGGGACCCGAAATTAGGGTTGGGAGACCCGAAATTCCGGGTCGGGGGACCCCACGGTGGGGTTGATAGACCTCAAATTGGGGTTGGGGGACTCGGGCACTGGGGTCCTACCACTCGGAATTCCGGCTTTTTCGAGTTTTTTGGGAAAATAGGGCGGCTTACCTACCTTTACCCCGAACAAAAACAAAACTGCATGTCAACAACAGATTACAAAAACCCGAACCTCATCCTCGAAACCGCCGACCTCGAACCCGGCGAAATCACTTGGCGCAGCCCAAGCAACCTCGCCATCGTGAAGTATTGGGGGAAATACGGCGTCCAAATGCCGAAAAACCCCTCGCTGAGCCTGACCTTGAGCAGCAGCTACACGGAGATGCTGCTCGAATACCGCCCACGGGAAACGAGCGAAAACGGCATTGCCCTCGAATTTTTCTTCCACGAAGAAGAAAACGAACCGTTCAAGGCGAAGCTGGTGAAGTACCTCGAAAGCGTGTCGGACATCTTCCCGTTCCTGCGGCAACTGGACCTGACGATTTACAGCGGCAACTCCTTCCCACACTCAGCAGGCATCGCTTCCTCCGCTTCGGCGATGAGCGCACTGGCGCTTTGCCTGACTTCCTTGGAGCATGAGCTGTTCGAGACGCTGGACGATGATGCAGCTTTTGACCAAAAGGCCAGCTACGTGGCGAGGCTGGGTTCTGGCAGCGCCTGCCGCTCCATTTTTGCGAAGGCGGCACTCTGGGGCGAGACGGGCGAAGTGCCAGGTTCTTCCAACCTGTTCGCTGTGCCGATGGCCGAACAATTGCATTTGGTTTTTGCGAATATGCACGACGATATCCTGATTGCCAGCAAGGAAGCCAAAAGCGTGAGCAGCCGGGCTGGGCATGGTTTGATGGAAAACCACCCCTTCGCCGAGGCCCGCTATGCCGATGCAAAGCGCAACCTGAGCCGCCTGATTCCGGCGCTCCGCACGGGCGATTTGGAGGAATTCGGGCGAATCACTGAGAACGAGGCGCTGACCCTGCACGGGCTGATGATGAGCAGCAATCCATCCTATATTTTGCTCAAACCAAATACACTGGAGATGATTGAGCGGCTGCGCCAATACCGGGAAGAGACGAAGCACCCGGTTTATTTCAGCTTGGACGCTGGGCCAAACCTGCACCTGCTTTACCCAGAAGATATCATCCATGAGGTGCGGGGTTTTATCGAAGAGGAGCTAAAGCCGCTTTGCGAAGACGAAAAATACCTGGAAGACTGGGCGGGGAATGGGCCGGAGCAGGTGTGAGGTAATAAAAATTGGGAAATCGAAGATTCACGTAAGCAAATCAACAATCGTGAAACTGAGGAGAGCGGCAGGATAGCTTTGGGCTATTTTGCCGCTTTTTTTCAAAAAAGAATATTACAAATCGCCAACCACCAGCTTCTCCCGCTCATGTATCGGCTTCAATTTATCCCTTAAAAAAATGCCCTGGCGTTCCTTCAAAAACGCCATGATCTCTGCCAAGATGGACAGGGCAATTTCCTCGGAAGTCTCTGCGCCGATGTCCAGTCCCGCCGGACTGAAAATGGTGTTCATTTGCGCAGCAGAAAGCGGCCTGCCTTCCTCCTCGAACTCCTCCAATATACGGTTCAGCTTCTTTTTTGGGCCAAGCATGGCAATGTAGCGGGCGCCCTGCTGGCAAAGCTCGTGGAGCATAGCCTTGTCGTAATTGTAATTGTGGGTCATCAGGGCAAAGACGGTGAAATCGTCTAGGGCGATGTGTTGCAGCACCTGTTCCGGCTTTGCGACCAGCACTTGGCAGGCACTGGCGAAACGCTCTGGTCGGGCGTGGGTAGCTCGGCCATCCACCACCTTCGTCGCCCAACCGAGGATGTCGGCCATGTCCACCATCGGCATCACGTCGTTGCCAGCGCCGATGAGCACGAGGGAAAGAACGGGCGGCAGTATTTCATAAAAAGCGGTCATTTTGACTTGTGCCGTCGAGTAGTTTACCCATTTGCTTTCACCAGATTGGAGGGCGTTTTGGGCATCGTCCTGCCAGCGGTCTTGGAGGAATTCAATAGGACATTCGCCGAAGACCTCACCATTTTCACCCAAAAAAAGCCGAGTGCCGGGCTGCGCTTGGCGGCGGTCGCCCAGGTTGAAGAATGTAGCAACGACAACGGTTTGGCGATGCTCAGTAGCTTTTTTAAGCAATAAAATGGGGTTGATTGGGTCATCGGGCAGGATGGGTTCGATGAGCACTTGAATGATGCCGTTGCAGCCAAGGCCAATGCCGAGCGTGGTGTCATCGTCGTCCATCGTGTCGTAGGTAACGAGGGCGGGGCGCTGCTCGCTGATGACGTGGAAAGCCTTGCGCATGGCGTCGCCTTCGAGGCAGCCGCCGCTGATGGCACCGGTCAACCGACCATCTTCCGTGATGAGCATCCTCGCCCCGGGGCGGCGGTAGGAGCTGCCTTCGACGTGCACGACGGTGGCGAGTGCGGAGCGTTTTCCCTCGATTTGGAGCGCTTCGTGGGAGCGGATGATTTCACGGATTTCTTTCATGGTAAGCTTTCGTATTCAAATATAGTTTTGTTTAAAAAGAGGTGGCTACAAATCCCTCCACGATACCAGTTTCCCTTCACTTGTTTGCACAGTATCTTTACCGCCATAAATAACTGAGCCATCGGCTGCGGAGCTTCCAGCAAGCTGATTCCAATAGTTTAAGCCTTGGAAATAGGACATGCTCTGCGAAACACCCGATTTTATTTCAATTGGAATAAGCTTTCCAGCCTCTTCCAATAATATATCTACTTCGTGGCCGTGATTGTCTCGCCAAAAGAAAATATTGGAAGGCCGTGCCCTATGAAAACGCTTTTTCAATAATTCAGCAACCACAAAATTTTCAAACAAAGCTCCCCGCATGTAATGGGACTGCAGTTGAACGGCCTGCTCGATGAAAAGCAGTGAGCAAACCAGCCCAGTGTCATAAAAGTACAGCTTTGGCGTTTTAACCAGGCGCTTGTTAAAATTTTTATGGTGTGGCAAAACCTGAAAAGCGATGAAACTTGCTTCGAGGATGGAAAGCCAAGACTTCGCTGTGTTTGGGCTGATGCCAGCATCGGTAGCCAATGAACTTAAGTTCAGCAACTGTCCAACCCGTCCTGCGCAAAGCCGGATAAATCGGATATAATCGTTGAGGTTTCCAAGATTTATTATTTGACGCACATCCCGCTCTACGTAAGTTTCGAGGTAGGCCGGATAAAAATCAGCAGGATCGTACTGGCGATCATAGAGCGCAGGGTACATTCCTTTGAACATGACTTCCTCAATGGTTGGCGGAAGGAGCTCAACAGCTTCTAATTCTTCCAGAGAGAAAGGTAGTAATTTCAGAACCACAGCACGACCCGCCAGCGATTGCGTGATTTTTTCCATCAATAAAAAATGCTGCGAACCGGAAAGCACAAAGCGGATTTCACGGTTGCTGTCCACGATATTTTGAAGATAAGAAAACAGTTCGGGCACTCGCTGCGCTTCATCTAGCAGTGCACCATTTGGAAAGTTTTGCAGGAATAACCGTGGGTCGCTAATGGCTCTAGCCCTGACGTCAGGGTCTTCCAAGTTGGCATAAGATAGTTTGGGAAATAGGGATTTCAGCAGCGTTGTCTTACCCGATTGACGGGGGCCACTAAGAACAGTGACGGGGAATTTATCGCTAAGGTCCAACAGTTTTTGAGTAATGGTTCTTAAAATCATTTGTACAATTTTGCAATTAGATTTCAAATTTGTACAAAAATAGCTTATTTCTTAAAAATAAAAAACACCGCCAAAACCAGACAGCCAAAACCCGCCAAGTGGTTCCACTTAAATGTCTCCGTTTTGAACAGCAGCAAGGAAAAAATGGTGAACACCGTCAGCGTAATGACCTCTTGAATCACCTTCAATTCCATCAAGGAAAACGGGCCGCCGTTCTGCTTGTAACCGATGCGATTGGCGGGCACCATGAGGCAATATTCGAAGAAGGCGATGCCCCAACTGATGCCGATGATGGCCAGCAGGCCGAGGTTCTCTATCATTTTCATGTCCTTGAACTTCAGGTGGCCGTACCAGGCAAAGGTCATGAAGGTATTAGACAGCACTAGCAGTAAAATCGTTTGAAAAGCTTTCATGGAAACTGGTTTTGCGAAGCGCAAAAATACGTTTCGATAGCCTTCAAATGCAGGTGCTGCGCAAGAACTGGCGCAGTTTCTGACTATTTCAATATCTTCGCCCCCGTTTTTTACTTCAAGACACTTGGTAGTACACGAAATTTGAGACTTTACACCGCATCGGCCTGACGCAGGTTGAGCGAATTTTTCATCGAAAAAAACGGATTCATGAATCAGTTTACGCCTTTTAAGCATCCATACCCCACCGATAAAAAATATTCACAGAAAGTCGCCTACTTCAGCATGGAGTTCGCTGTGGACCAAGCGCTGAAAATCTACTCTGGCGGCCTTGGCTACCTCGCAGGTTCTCACATGCGCAGCGCTTTTGACCTCAAGCAAAACCTCATCGGTATCGGCATCCTCTGGAAGTTTGGCTACTACGACCAAGTTCGCAACGGCAATGGCGAGATGGACGTACTCTTTCTGGAGCGCCAGTACAATTTCCTCGTGGACACGGGAATTGAGTTCAAAATCCAGGTGAACAAGCACGACATCACGGTGAAGGCTTGGTACTTGCCGCCGCATGTGTTCGGTTCGGCACCGATGTTCTTGCTGTCCACCATCCACCCGGACAACGACTACCTGGCGCAGACCATTTCTCATCGCCTTTACTCCAACAACACGGAGGCCAAGGTGGCGCAGTCCATCCTGCTCGGAATGGGCGGTGCCAAGCTGCTCGACATTCTCCGCTACGATGCGGATGTGTACCACCTGAACGAGGCCCATGCTTTGCCTGCCGCATTTCATTTGTATGATAAATTCGGTACGCTGGAGGACGTGCGCAAGCGCTTCGTTTTCACCACGCATACGCCCGTGGAAGCTGGCAATGAGAAGCACGACATCCACATGCTGGAGCGTATGAGCTTCTTTGGAAACGTGACATTGAGCGAAGTTCGCCGCATCACGGGCATTTCCGATGATGTTTTCAGCCACTCGCTGGCCGCCCTGCGCATGGCTCGCATGGCCAACGGCGTTTCAAAAATACACGGCGAAGTTTCCCGTGAAATGTGGAGCGGCTACGATAATATCTGCCCGATCACCCACGTCACCAATGCACAGAACCACCTCTACTGGCACGACCCGCAGCTCGATGAGGCGCTAAACAACAACGATGACGATGTGCTCGATGCCCGCAAAACGGAACTGAAACTCCGCCTTTTTGAAGTGGTGGCCGACCAGACCGGGAAGATTTTCCAGCCGGACGTGCTGACGCTTGTATGGGCAAGGCGCTATGCTGGCTACAAACGGGCCGACCTCATCACCCGTGATTTGGAGGATTTTGAGCGCTTGCTGAACAACACGGAAATGCCCATCCAAATCATCTGGGCGGGCAAGCCCTACCCGATGGACTACGATGCCATCGGCACGTTCAACAAGCTGGAGCATATTTCAAAGAAATACCCGAACGTGGCCGTCATCACAGGTTACGAGCTTTCCCTGTCGAAAATCATGAAGCAGGGCAGCGACATCTGGCTGAACAACCCCCGCATCCCTCGGGAAGCATCGGGCACCAGCGGCATGACTGCCGCCATGAACGCCTGCGTGAACCTCTCGACTTGGGACGGCTGGATTCCGGAATTTGCCAGCCACGGCCATAATTGCTTTGTCACCGAACAGGCCAACCAAAGCTGGCCGGATGGCATCCAAGACGAATTTGACCGTAAAAACCTGATGGCTGTTTTGGAAGACGAGATTTTACCGCTTTACTACAAAAAGCGCAAAAAATGGCTCGCTGTCGTGAAAAACAGCATGAAAGAAGTCGTCACCTTCTTCGATTCTGACCGCATGGCCGACGAGTACTACAAGAAGATGTACAAAGTTGGAGCGAAAAAGGCGGAGCTTGTATGAAAGTTGGCAGTTCGACAGTTGGCAGTTGGCAGTCAGTTTGCAGTCAATTAGTCGGGGACTGCTAAAATGACTGAGCGTTTGAATTTGGAAGTTCATTACTACCTTTAAATTCAAGCATGGCACTGCTAAACAACTGTCGAACCGACTGCCCACTGCCAACTGTCGAACTGCCAACTAAAAACCTCCCTTCCAAAATGAAAATCAAGTCAATAATTCTCAAGCCCGTCGCACGCCGCATCGCGCGGAACATCGAGCGGTGGAGCGCAGCAGCGACCGAGGCACAGGACTTGGTTTTTCAGGATTTGATAGAAAAAGGACGGCGAACAGCCTTCGGCCGGGAGCATGGTTTTGATAAAATAAACAGCTACGAAGCTTTTCGTTCACAGGTGCCACTGCGGGACTACGAGGCGCTTCGGCCTTGGATTGACCGCATCAAAACGGGCGAAAAAGACGTGCTCTGGCCCGGCCTCCCAAAATACTTCGCCAAAACCAGTGGCACCACCTCCGGCGTCAAGTACATCCCGCTCACCCGGGATTCCATGCCCAATCATTTCGGTACAGCCCGCAATGCGCTTTTCAACTACGCCGCCCGTACCGGCAACTACGATTTTTTCGATGGCAAAATGATTTTCCTCTCCGGCAGCCCGGAGCTGGACATGGTCGGAAGCATCCCTGCCGGACGGCTCTCCGGCATCGTGAACCATGAGGTGCCGAAGTGGCTGCGCACCAGTCAATTGCCCAGTTACTCCACCAATTGCATCGAGGATTGGGAACAAAAACTGGAGGCCATCACCACGGAAACGCTGGGGCAGGACATGCGCCTCATCAGCGGCATACCGCCTTGGGTGCAGATGTATTACGAGCGGTTATTGCAGCGCAGCGGAAAAAAATTCGTTAAGGATATTTTCCCCAATTTCAAGACCTTCGTTTACGGCGGCGTGAACTTCGAGCCGTACCGGGCGGGGCTGGAGGCGCTGGTCGGGCAGCGGATTGACAGCGTGGAAACTTATCCGGCCAGCGAGGGTTTCATCGCTTTTCAGGACAGCCAAACGGAGCCGGGGCTGCTGCTCAACGCCGCCTCGGGCATCTTCTTCGAGTTTGTGCCAACGGACGAAATTTTCAACGAAAACCCGACCCGGCTTTCGCTTCGCAAGGTGGAATTGGGGGTCAACTACGCCCTTATCATCAACAACAACGCCGGGCTTTGGAGCTACAATATCGGCGACACGGTGGAGTTCGCCTCGCTGAATCCCTATCGAATCATCGTCACTGGGCGGGTGAAGCATTTCATTTCTGCCTTCGGCGAACACGTGATCGGGAAGGAAGTGGATGCTGCCATGCTCGCCGTTTCAAGGGAAATGGGGGTGAATGTGATCGAATTTACGGTGGCACCGCAAGTAGCACCGCCAGAGGGTGGGCTGCCTTACCATGAGTGGTTCGTGGAGTTTGACCAAACGCCGGAGGACTTGTTGCGCTTTGCGCAATTGCTTGACCATGAGATGATTAAGCAAAATATTTATTACGAAGACCTCATCAAGGGCGGCATTTTGCGTCCGCTTAAAATCAGGCCGCTCGGCCGTGATGCTTTTCGCAACTACATGAAATCGCAGGGGAAATTGGGCGGACAGAACAAAGTACCAAGGCTGGCAAATGACCGGAGATTGGTGACTGGGCTGGTAGGTTAATTTAGCCAATTTTACCCTAAAAAAACGGCGATACGATGGCACGATGCCATCGTATCGCTGCCGTTTTTATCAAAACCTAATGACCTTCATGGCGCTGCCCGCTTGGCCATCCACTACCATTCGGAGGTAGTAAACGCCTGTATTTTGGAACAAATAGCCCAAGTCAAGCTTGCCTGATATTGCCTGTACGGGTACTTCGCCAACCACCCTGCCCAGCACGTCGCTGGCCACGATGCTGGCTTTTAGGAAGCTGGTTTTAAGCTCGTAGTTTACTAAAAGCTGGTTGCTGAAAGGGTTGGGAGCGGCGTTGAGGGTGTAGCCGAATTGGTCAGTTTCATCAACTGCCACAGATAGGAAAACTTCGGCGCTGATAGTGTCTGCACCACAGCTGTTGTTAGCAATCAACGTCACATTAAATGCACCAAAACCGCTGTATTTATGGATAGGCTCTTCTTCTACACTGGTATTGCCATCACCAAAATCCCAAAAATAGGAAGTGGATCCTTGTGATAAATTAGCCAGAGTTATCTCCAATAAATCTGTGTAGCTTGTGTTAAAATTAGCCGTTGGCATATCCTCCACAACAATGGCATCCAATACGTTTACCATCGTGCTTCCACCCGGCCCAGTCACCTTCAATGTTACCGCATACGTGCCAGGCGTATCATAAATAACCGTCGGGTTCTGCTCCGTGGAATTGGTGGGTGTGCCACCAGAGAAGGACCACTCCCAATCGGTCACCGTGCCTGCCGACTGGTCAGCGAAGGTCACTTCCATTGGTGTGCAGCCCTGCGTCTCGTTGGCGGTAAAACTGGCCACTGGCGCAGCCACTGCAATCACAACATCTTGCTCAAAAGTGGAAGTGCCGCATTCGTTTGAAACAGTTAATACCACGATATATGTGCCATTGGCCGCATAGCCGTGGCTCGGGTTCTGTTCCATGCTGGTGTTGCCATCACCAAAATCCCAAAGGTAACTCGTGGCATTTACGGAGATATTGGAGAACATCGCATCCAGTTCATTTACCGAAAAAGAAAAGCCGGCAAAGGAGGAAGGGTTCACCGTTATGGCGTTGACCTCTGCGGATTCGCTCGTACCTGCCGAATTTGTCACCGTCAACGTAACGCTGTAAACGCCTGGAGTCCCATAAGTCACGGTTGGGTTTTGCTCGGTAGAAATGGCTGGGTTGCCGCCGGGAAACGCCCATGCCCAGCTTGTTGGGGCATTTTCCGAAGCGTCGGTAAACTGCACCTCGAAGGGTGCGCAGCCCTGCGTTTGATTCAGGGTAAAGGCAGCTGTTGGCGCTATTGCGCCAATATTCACACTGGCCATATAGGTCATCGTGCCACAATCATTTGTGGCATTTAATACTACTTCATAAGTTCCTATGCTGGGGAAGGCATATATCGGGTTTAATTCCGTGCTTGTAGTGCCTGTGCCATCATTGAATACCCACTCATAAGTATTGGCATTTAATGAGGTATTGGTAAATAAAACTTCGTTTCCATTTACGGTAAAATCAAAATCCGCAGCAGGTGTTGTATTGACCGTTATCAAATCTGTCTGGGTCATTTGTGCATTGCCCCAAGCGTTTTCAACGGTCAGCGTGGCATTATAAGTGCCGGGCACATCATAAGTCACCGTTATATTTTGCTCAAAAGAAGTCACTGGATTCCCGCCGGGGAATGCCCATGTCCATGCAATGGGTTGGCCAGAAGATTGGTCAGTATATGCCACCGTTAACGGCGAACACCCTGTCGTTATATCTGCATTAAATGCAGCGACGGGCAGGAAATTGCCGATGGTTATATCCTCAGAATAAGTTTCGCTGCCGCAATTATTCGTGACAGTTAAAACTACGGTATATGTGCCTGGAGCGCCATAGGTATAATTAGGGTCAGTTATATTGGCAGTGCTACCATCACCAAAATCCCAAACGAAGCTGCCGCCAATGACGGGGGTGTTCAGAAACTGCACCTGTGGCCCATTCACGGTACCAGTGAAGCTAGCCACTGGACTATCGAGAATGGTAATAAGACTCGCCTCTGTCGTCTGTGCAGAGCCAGCCGCATTTCCCACGGTTAATGTCACGTCGAAAACGCCACCATTATTATAAGTCACGACCGGGTTTTGTTCCGTGGAGGCGGATGGTGTACCGCTAGGGAACGTCCACGCCCAACTCGTCGGGCCATTGGAACTCAAGTCGGTGAAAGTGACCGTTTGCGGCGCACAACCCGTCTGGATGTCTGCCTTGAAATTTGCCACCGGCAAAAAAGGCCCAATAGTTACGTCCTGCGTTGCGCTCTCCACACCGCAGTCGCCAAAGATGGCGAGGGTGACAGTGTAGGTGCCTGCGCCGTGGTACTCATACTGCGGATTGGCGGCAGAGCTGGTATTGCCGTCACCAAAGTTCCATTGGAGGTTATTGTAATTGGTGGAACTGTTGGTGAAAGTAACAGTCGTGCTGTCCACGCTGCTGGTGAACGCTGCTGCTGGGGATGGGGCGATGATGACGAGGTCGGTCGCCGCCAAATCGTAGGTATTGCCACCTTCCGTCACCACTTGCAGGCTGACGCTGTGCGTGCCCGCTTCGGTGAAATTTACGCTCGGGTTTTGCTCCGTGGAAGTGGCAGGAGTACCGCCCTCGAAAGTCCAGGACCAGGAGGCGACGACGCCTGTATTTTCAAAAAAATCAACCGTCAAAGGCGCACAGCCAGCAGTCGGAGCCGTGTAGGTAAACGCCGGAAAAGGGTTGATGACGAGCGGCTCCAATGCCACGTTGAGAACAGTCAGTACGCCGTTTTCGAGGGTAGCCTGCACGGTTTTGGGGAAGTAGCCCGTGGCCGAAACCACCACGTCGAAGGTGCCGGGAGTCGCTTGGCCAGACTTGTAGTTGCCAAGCAGGTCGGTCTTCCCCGCATTGGCGATGGTGCTTTCGATATGCACGTCGGCATTGGAAATGGCCGCTCCGCTGATGGCGTTGGTCACCTTTCCTTCGAGCCAGCAGGCCCGCACGTAGGTGGTACCGCAGACGAAAAGCCCGTTGCCGATGTCGGTGAGCAGCACATTGCCGGAAGGCAAGAAAGGATAAGCGCCCCAGACGCCATTGAAGCCCGCATTTGCCCCAAAAAAGGTGTCAAAATTTCCCACCTCGATAAGATTGTCGGGACGGGAAGCATCCACGACGATACCGCCGCTGGTGTAATACGATATGATAAGCCAGTCGTTCCAAACGTGAACGTTATGCGGGATGACGCCCTGCCCGACGGTGGAAAGTGGCCGGAATTCGTCAAGTTTCACGATGTTGTCTAAATCGGAAATATCGTAGGCTGCTACTGGTGCATTGGCCTTTTCATCGGTGGTGAAGGCTACGGTACCATCGTCGCTCAGCCAGATATTGTGGGTAAACGCAAAAGGCGTTTGCTGCTGGCCCAGTTGTATGGGGTTCATTTTGTCGCTCACATCGTAGATGGTCATATTGCCAATATATATTTCGGAGCAATACATCTTGTTGTCACGGGCATATACATCGTGCGAATAAACCGCCGGGCCTTTCCCTGCGTAAAACGGTGTACCCGGCGTGGTGAAAACATTGGCAATGACAATACCGCCGCTGTTGATATTACAACCAGCAAGGTAGCAATAGCCAAACTCATCAATATAGAGGTTGTGGCATTTGTTAAGCGTACCGAGTCCAGGGATATTTGGAATCCAGTTGGTCCAAGTAATATTGTTTGGAGCGCCGCTGAGGTCCACCACGAGGACGCCGCCGCTGCTTTCATTGGTCACATAGGCGAAATTGCCCCAAGTCTTAATGTCTCGCCAAGTGCTGCTTGGGCCGGGGATAAACTGCACTTCTTGGATGTTGGTCGGCACACTCACATCCACGATGGAGAGGCCGGTGACGAGGCCGACGAGGGCATATTCCTTGCCGTTGTCGGGGTCCACCCATCCCCAAACATCGTTGTTGTTGGGGGTGTAGTCAATTTGGTCGAGGAGGGTCATGTTCAATTGGGCGCTGACGAACAAGGAACTGATGGCCAGCAAGCAGGAAAGTAATGTTTTTCTCATGTTGGAAACTATTGAATGTAATCGTGAAAAATACGGTTTGAATTGGGGGTAAACATAGGGAAAAAGTTGAACTGAGATGGGAATGATAGTGTCGGTTTTGTTGCGAAACCAAAGATTAGGTTTTTTGAAAGATATAACCTGTATCATTTAGTGTTGGGTTGGCCAACGAAATTGATTAACACGATTAGAGCTTGTTTGGGATTTTGTTACTTGGCTCAAAACGGCTCTTTTTCGTTTTTAGTTCAAGCATCAAATCCCAAACAAGCTCTTAGCTTTTACTCCTACTAAAATATGTGAATCATGTAAATCTTGGCTGGAATTGTGTAAGGTTAGTGGTTAGGAAAGTATTGACTTTTGCATTTGATTCAAGGTTCCTTTTAGGGGAAATAATTCTTTAAGAAAAATTATCTCCATTACGACCTCAAGCTTTAAAAAAGAAACCTTGAAAACAGCTCTTGAAAAAATCATCAAAACAAACTTTATTTATGACAACCGCAGCTTTTAACGAACAATTGGATAGTTTAAACAAACAACTTTTTGGCAATGCCTTGCGCCTCACGGTCAATAGAACCAACGCCCAAGACCTGATGCAGGAGACTGTCATGCGGGCTTTTGCCAATAGAAGTAGGTTTACTGAAGGTACCAATTTTAAAGCATGGGTTTATACCATCATGCAGCATTGCTTTATCAATGAATATCGGAAACGCCGCACCCGCAGCCATGTCGTTCATCTAATAGAGGACAATATGAAGGTGGTGATGTTGGCACCTTCCCAAAATGCTGGCCCCTCCATCGTGATGATGAAGGAACTGCGAAGCATGGTGGACGACCTTTGTGAAACGAATCGAATCCCTTTCGAGATGTTCGTGGACGGTTTTTGCTACCTCGAAATCGCAGCGCAGCTTAACGTCCCCATCGGAACCGTCAAAAGCCGGATATTTATGGCTCGCAAAAGATTAAAACATGTAATTACTGGAAATTATGGAGCCCATGTATGGTGCGCTTGAGAATAGCGCCGCTCCTATTTATGGTATTTCTTAAGGTTCCACGACAAAAGTCACCACTGCTAGGCCAATATTCAGCAAGCTGAACAGGTTCTAATGAAAATGAGAACCTGATTGAAATTATCCATAAAATACATGGTGTCCATCCGCTGCAAGCTAATTTTAAAAGCTTCGCTTAAAAAGCGCAGTGATATTGAAGACCTGTGAATAATGCAACTCTTCGTCAGAATTGTGTAAGAGGTTGTTTAAATTTTGGGTTTCGAGGGAAAAATGTTCCATTTCACAATTAGACAAGGCGAAAAAAGCGGTAAATAGTGGGGCTATTTGACGCTTTTTTCAACGAAGTATAATTGGGAAAGGGGGCGTTTTTCACCGGAAGCCAGAATTTAAACAACCTCTAAGGCAATGACAAAAATGAGGGCATATCTTTACCCTGTGAAATGATTCACCAAAATAAACAATTATCAAGTATGAAAAAGTCAATGCTCTGCATGGCCACTACTTTTCTTTTGCTGTCATTAATGCCTTTGCAGTCTATGGCGGTTACAGGTCCCGACAAGGCTCCCACAAGCTCCAGCAAACCCCTTGAAACTACCGAGGCAGATGCCGCTACCCTTCGATTGGAGGAAATAAACGCCATGGACAAGACCAATATGACGAGAGTCGAAAAACGTCAATTGCGCAAGGAGGTTCGCTCCATCAAGAAAAGTGCGGCCATTAAAGGCGGTGGTGTTTATATTTCAGGAGCTGCACTGATACTTATTATTGTGTTGCTGATAGTATTGCTTTAATCAACTACTCAACGCTGGAATCTCCTGTAAAATCATGTTCAACCCCGCTGGGGTTGAACATGATTTAGGCATAATCTATTTTAAATGAAAAAAATGACAAATTCAAACAAACAATTTAAAGGGTACATTCTCATAATCGCTCTAATATTCGCAGTTACCTTCCAAACGGCTGCACAAAAGGGAGAATTCGGCATACGCTTCATGCCAACTGTTTCTTCCTTGGATATTAACACCGCCTCAGGTGGAAAAGTATCGGGAGATGCCACGTTGGGATATGGTGTTGGTGCATTTCTAGGTTTCAATTTTACGGAACACGTCGGCATACAGGTCGAAGGCATATACAGTACCATCACCCAAAAATACAAAGAGCAGGATGTAGAGAATAAAATAAAGCTGAAGTATTTAAATATCCCGGTTTTGTTGTCGCTAAATACAGGTAAATCCCGCATTATCAACCTGAATATTGTGGCAGGGCCCCAAATGGGCATAAGCGTTGGGAGCGACTTCTCTACCGGCAGTGACAGCTCCCATGCCGTACTTTCTGTCAAAAAAGGGGATATAGGATTGGCCTATGGTGCTGGACTTGACTTCGGCCTGAACGAATTGAAGAACCTCCGCTTGGGCTTTGGTTTCCGTGGAGTGTTGGGTTTGTTTGATATCAGCGACGACAATGGTTCCACCACCACCGAATCCTATTATGTGCTTGACCGAAATCGCATCAAGACCTATTCTGCTTACATTGGCTTGTCCTATTTGTTCTGACAAAACGATTGACTTAGCGTCATGTTTGGGATTTGGTCACTTGGCTCAAAACAGCCCTTACCGACTAAAATCGGCATCGAGATTTTAGCTACTTCTCCACCGTTTTTTAGTCAAGTAGCACTACTCAATAGTCCGTGAAAGTTTTTGGGATGAAAAAGGGTGAAAATTCTAAGTTTGAGTTTACCACAACTTGAACAAAGAACAATCACCCAATGAGTACAAGCCTCATCGACGCAATACTGGGCAAAATGCCTGGGATGAACAAG
>JBGSWN010000048.1:0-10095 GCA_041752395.1 Saprospiraceae bacterium
GAAGGGCATGGACATGCTGGCCGATAAGTCGGTAGACATGATCCTCTGCGATCTTCCCTACGGGGTTTTGAAGCACTCCAACAACCCGAACACCCAATGGGACACCATCATTCCATTTGAGCCGCTTTGGGCGCAATACAAGCGGATTGCAAAGGACAATGCTGCCATTGTTTTGACCGCTGTTCAGCCCTTTGCAACCGACTTGATAAACTCGAATCGGGCTTGGTTCAAGGACGAGTTGATATGGTCTAAGACCCGTGCTTCAGGGTTTTTGAACGCCAACAAACGGCCCAACCGGGCGCATGAAAACATCCTGATTTTTTACAACAAGCTGCCTGAATACACCCCACAGAAGTACGAGGTTTGCGATGCTTTTAAGAAGCGCTCTCAAGCCAAATCCAAATCGAATTCCAGTTCTAAAGCATTCAAGATTAGGCAGAATGTTGACTACGTTTACAAGGACGATGGAACGAGGCATCCGGATTCCTTGCTTGAGTTTAGGTCGGTTTCACGCACTGGAATGCACCCGACAGAGAAGCCCGTTGACCTATTTGCTTGGCTTGTAAGGGCGTACAGCAAGCCGGGAGATTTGGTACTGGATAATTGCATGGGCAGCGGAACGACAGCTCTCGCTTGCATCATCGAGGGACGCAACTATGTAGGTTTTGAGATGGATGAGAATTACTTTAGAATGACCAACGAACGGATTGAAGCGCTGCGCCTCGGAGAAAAAGTTTAGTGTACTTTTGGTGTTTTGTTTTGTGTACTTTTGGAATTTGGCGATTTACTTGAACGGCTACGAGGTGGCTGGCCCTGAGCCCTATGTGAATTCTGCACACACTGCCCTACTTGGCAACGCCAATAAAAATGCCTGTATTGTTTGTCACATGGGTACTGCTCAAGGCACCGAATCGGGTGGCCACACCTTTAGGGTCATCAGCGAAACTGGCAGTATCAACACAGCAGCTTGCGTAGAATGCCACCCAGTCGCAAACGACCTCAATACGTTGGTGGACGCTAAGCAGGCAGAAATTGAAGCTTTGCTGGCAGAGCTCAAGACCAAATTGGTTGACCGAGGCTTGCTGAACGCTACCTCTGATTTGGCCATTGTGCCACAAGATTTCGAGGTGCACGAAGCCGGCGCATTGTACAATTATAAATTTGTGCAGGAGGATAATAGCCGTGGCGTGCACAACTTCAAATATGCCAAGGCACTGCTCGTGAACTCGATTGCCGCTCTTCAATAATAATGTAAAGCTGAGTTAGATATGCTTCCAAAATATGGCAAGCTTATAATTGGCAACTTATTCTAACCAGCGGAAAAGGTGGCTTCTAATCTGGAATCCACCTTTTCCTTTCTAAAGTTCGTCCTATTTAAATCATCTTTTTATGAAACGGATAACTCAATTTTTGCTGCAAGCCCCTTTGCTTATTGCACTGTTTTTATTGCCTGTATATGCTGTACAGGCTCAGGAAGAAACTGAGCCTACAAAGGATACCAGGCCCGTGAAGAATATGTTCGAAAGCATTTGGCTCATTGATAACCAAACGGTTTTGGTGCCAATGCAAGGTACATGGGAATGGGACTTCCAGCACCGCTTCGGAAATATCAATACAGGATATGAGCAAATGTATGGGGTCTTTGCACCGTCAAATATCCGCATGGGGCTCAACTACGTGCCAGTGGACAACCTCATGCTGGGCTTCGGTTTCACCAAAGAAAGGATGATGTGGGATTTCTCTGCCAAGTATGCCCTCTTGAAGCAGGGCCGCAGCGGTGGCTCGCCAGTGAGCGTGACCTATCTGGGAACAGCTGGGGTGGACACCCGGCAAAAGGATAACACTTCCTACAAGGATTTTGCGGATCGTTGGTCGTATTTCAACCAATTGATGGTGGCGAGAAAACTTACCAATTTTTTGTCCCTACAGGTTGCAGGGAATTTTTCCTACTTCAATTATTCCGACCACCAATATGATGCAGAGGGTGCCTATATTGGCCGCATGAATAACAAGCATTTTGGTATGTCGGCATTGCTCAGGGTCAAGGCAACCTCTGTTCTGTCCGTCATTGGGAGTTATGACTACCCACTGACCAGCCATGATGTGTACAACCCAGAACCCAGTCTTGGCCTTGGCCTCGAAATGGTCACGAGTTCTCACCAATTCCAGGTGTTTGTGAGCAATTACAAAAGCATTGTGCCTCAAATAAACAATGTTAAAAACGGGAATACCGATTTCCTGATTGGTTTTAATATTACCAGGCTTTGGAATTGATGATCTGTTGAAAGGGTATTGGGTTGGATGTGCATTTTCGCAAACAACTTAAAAACTAAAAATGATGAAAACACTCATTCATTCATTGAAATGGGGAGTCGTGTTCTCAACCCTTTTTTTGCTCCACAATGGCTGTACGAATACCAGCGACGAAAATAAGAAGGATGCCATGCAGGAGCAGGCAGTTGCTGATACTTCCCTAAACAATACCAGCCAAGGCGTTACACCAACAGCCGATACCCTACCTGAAATAGCAGTCCCCGAGGAAACTGCACCAACAAGCCGAGCCACGGAATCTCCTACCCCCAAACAGGCCACTTCTACAACAAAGGCAGACCCCGCTGGCAGTAAAACTGGCAAATTGGAAAAAAGCACTCCGGCAAAAAGCCCCATCAATGAGCCGAAAAAAGCGGCGGAAGCCAAACCAGATACAAAACCGGTGGTGAGCGAACCAGTAAAAGCGACTACATCTCAGCCTGAACCTAAAACAAGCAGTGAAAAAACGGCTCCTCCAGTAGTCGAAAACACCACAAAAGTGGAGGTGTCCGTTCAAAAACCAGCAGAGAACAATCCAGCAAAAACAACTGGAGCAAACTAGGCAAAACCTTGGATTGTGCCCGAAAGTGACCGCAACAAGGCCAACCCAGTTGCCGCAAATACGGAATCCCTAAAAGCTGGCAAGGCACTATATCAAAAACATTGCACTTCATGCCACGGTAAAAAAGGAATGGGTGATGGCTCTAAAGCAGCCCAATTGAAAACGGACTGCGGTGATTTTACCGATTCAAAATTTCAGTCACAAACAGATGGAGCACTGTTTTACAAAACAAGGGTAGGTCGTGATGACATGCCTTCGTATAAAAAGAAGATACCAGACGAGGAGGAAATATGGCAACTTGTAAATTATCTAAGGACATTCAAAGGTTAAGGCTGAATAGCCATAATTGACATAAATCATTGATTATGAACGAGTTTCAGCGTGGATGTTGAAACTCGTTTTTAGTTACCAGTTTACCAAAAGTATCTTCTCATCTGCAATACGCATCCAAATCTTAAAGTAAGCAGCATGAAAACGCTGATATCTTCGGCCATTTTCTTTTTCCTAATGGGCAATTCCAACTTCATCAATGGACAATCCACCGCCACAATGAAAAACATAAAATTAGGCGTTCAGAAAATCTATACCATCAGCAAAAAAAGTGCCTTGAAGCTGGATGGCAATACCAACATTTCAAGCTTCACCTGCGGCTGCAACGAAACATTTCAGCCCCAACAGTTTATGGTAGAACAAGCCACCGATGGCGGGCTTAGTTTGAACTTCCAACTGACAACCCTGAACCTGCGAATCAAATCCCTCGACTGCGGAAACGGCCTTATGAACAAGGACTTGCAAAAAGCACTTAATGCCTCCGAGTACCCCTTCATCACCATAGAACTGCTAAAAGTAGAACAGGATAAGTGCAACCGCCTAACCGAGCTGAAAGATTGGGTAAATCTGAAAGCCCTCACCAAAATCACCCTAAACGGCGTCATCAAAAAATACTGGCTGAACATCACTGCCAAAAAATTCTCCTCAAATCAGTTTCGCTTTATTGGCACCCAGACCCTGAACATGACCGACTTCTGCATTAAACCACCAGTGGCCATGCTCGGAATAATAAAAGTGCAGGACACCATTACCATCAACATTGATTTGGAAGTGATGGTAGACTGAGTTTTAAGCTACGAATGGCGAGTTTCGAATTTGGATGATGTAAGTTCCTCAAATACTTATTGAACTTCAGGTGGTTTTAGCCAACTTTGCCCAGCGGGATTTCACAAAACAGCTCGCCAATAATGGAGCACATCATCCACCAATTCTTTGATTACCAACAACTTGTAAGCCTTGCCCCCTTTGGCACCGGCCATATCAACGATACCTACCGCCTCGAAATCGTGGAGGCGGACAAACCGCAAACCTGGTTGCTCCAGCGCCTCAATCACCACGTCTTCCGGCAGCCAGAGGCCGTAATGCAGAACATCCACCTCGTTGCGCAGCACCTCACCGCCCAGCCTTATGAAATGAAAATTTTGGCCCCACAGCCCACTCGCTCCGGCCATTGGCTCCACCACGACGAGGCAGGTAACTACTGGCGGGTCTTTCCTTTTTTTGAAAACACCGAGACCTACGAGCGGGTCGAGACGCCCGCCCAAGCCCATGAGGCCGCACGTGCTTTTGGTGCTTTCGCAAAAGCCCTCGACAGCTTGGATGCTTCGCAACTCCAACCCACCATTCCCGGCTTCCACGACGGTAAAAAGCGGCTCGCCGACTTCCTCCTCGCCGTCGAAAACGCCATCCCCGAACGCTTGGCCGAGGCACAACCGGAGGTGGACGCCATTTTACACAACCAACTGATTTTCAAAAGTATGGCCGACCTGAACCTCCCACTCAAAGCCATCCACCACGACACCAAAATCAACAACCTGCTCTTTGACACAGAAACAGGGAAAGCGGTTTGCGTAATAGATTTGGACACCGTCATGCCCGGCATCATTCTCTCCGATTTCGGCGACCTCGTGCGCACCGCCACATGCCTCGCCGACGAGGACGAAGCCGATTTATCCAAAATCGAGTTCAGAAAAACGATTTACGATGCACTATTGGAAGGTTTCCTTGCGGAAATGGGTGGGTTATTGACACCTGCAGAACTAGGTGCTTTGCCACTCGCTGGCCCTTGGCTCACACTCATGCAAGCTGTGCGCTTCCTCGGCGATTTCTTGGTGGGAGACACCTATTATAAAGTGAAATACCCAAAGCACAACCTCGTGCGGGGAAAGAATCAATTAGCGCTGTTTGAGCAGATGAAAACAGCCTTGGAATAATTGCAGCTTCACTGTTTTTTCTTCAAAGACTGCTGCATCCCATGCCCCAATGGCAATTCCACATTGAAGTAAAAAGTGGGTTTTTGCGTCTTGTCGTCCTCTTTTTCGCAGTTCACAATCTGGTATTGCTGCCCATTGTTTTTGATGATGGATTGGCCCTTGACCTCAAATCCAAGTTTGTCCACCACCAGTTCAATGTCCCGCATGCTAGCCACCACGAATGCCTGCTCGAACGACTCGCCCGTGCCGCTGCGCAGCGGAATATCCAATAATTGGTAGTATTTCCGGTAAGTTTCCACGGTTTGGAGGCTGTCTTCGAGTAGCCAACAGGTGTAGCCACGCTCCAGCCAAGCAGCCAGCGAGGCAGGGTTTTTCTTCAAAAAATTGTCGCAAAGCGACAATGCCTCTGGGTAGCGGTCACGCCTTCCCAACGAACTCATGGCGTCGAGGATACGCTCTTCCTGCAAGGGATTGTAGCTTGGGCGAAGTGCCGCCCCGTAGTAAATCGTGCTCAAATCACGGTTCGTCAAGTTAGCATCACCCGCCAGAAAACGTTCGCCAATTCGGTTGTACAAGGCGCTATCGGCCATCAAGCGGGCATCCAGCACCTCGATGGTTTCGCCGTAAAAAGACTGTGCGGCAATTTTAAAAATGGAGAAAACAGAAAGGAAAAGGGCCAATGCCCAGGTATTTTTTTTCATAAAAACTTGGTTCGTTTTTTCTGCAAAGGTACGAGGTGCACCTAACGTTTTGAGCGGAACAGAAAGTATTGCTTGGGGAAAGATGGTGCGATAAAGCCTATTTCACAGCAAAAAATGGTGTAAAATCAAAATGGCTGCTGCACGATGTCTCATGCAGCAGCCATTTTTTGAAAGCAAATATTGCGAAGCACTATGGCTGCAACCCATCCGCCGAAGTTTCCGGCAAAACAGCCTGTACAGCAGGGACGCTCAAAGAACCGTTGTGGTGAAGTTTGTGCTCGTCCGGCCAAGCATAGGGCCTTGGGCCAATGAGGCGCTCCACGTCGTTTTTGTGCAACACCTCTTTTTCGAGCAGTTGAGCTGCCAATTTTATCAACGCTTCCTTGTGTTCTATCAGCAGGTTTTTTGCCCGATCGAACTGCCTCAAAACCATTGAGCGCACCTCGGCATCAATCATGGACGCCGTATCTTCGGAATAGGGGCGAGCAAAGCTCTCGTTCTGCATTCCGTAGAAGGACACCTGCCCTACCTTGTCGTTCATCCCAAAAACAGCCACCATGCTATACGCCATTTTAGTCACTTGGTCGAGGTCATTTTGCGCGCCAGTGGATACTTTTCCGAAAATGACTTCCTCCGCCGCACGACCACCAAAGGTCATGCACATGCGGTCAAGCAATTGCTGGGTACGGGTGATGTACTCGTCTTTTGGGAGGTATTGGGCATAGCCCAAAGTCCCGATGCCCCTTGGCACGATGGTCACTTTCACCAGCGGCGAAGCGTGTTCAAGGTACCAGCCGCAAACGGCGTGACCCGCTTCGTGGTAGGCGATGATTTCTTTTTCTTCTGGCGAAATGAGCTTGTTCTTCTTCTCCAAACCACCGATCACTCGGTCGAGGGCGTAGTTGAAGTCGTCCATGTCCACTTCTTCTTTGTTGCGGCGAGCCGCAATGAGCGCAGCCTCGTTGCAAACATTGGCAATTTCGGCACCAGCAAATCCCGGCGTCATTTCCGAAAGCTCCATCGGCGTCACCGACTCACCGGTTTTGATGGTCTGCAAATGCACCTTGAAAATGGCCTCTCTACCTTTCAGGTCTGGGCGGTCAATGGCGATTTGGCGGTCAAAACGACCCGGACGCATGAGCGCCGTGTCAAGTACATCCGGACGGTTTGTCGCCGCCATCAGGATGACGCCCTTGTCGGTCGGGAAGCCGTCCATTTCCACCAAAAGCTGGTTGAGGGTATTTTCCCGCTCATCGTTGCCGCCCTGCATGGTGTTGCGGCCACGAGCCCGTCCGATAGCATCAATCTCGTCAATGAAGACGATACAAGGTGCCTTCTCCCGTGCCTGACGGAAGAGGTCACGTACCCGTGAAGCACCTACGCCCACGAACATTTCCACGAAATCGGAGCCGGAAATGGAAAAGAACGGCACTGCCGCTTCGCCAGCCACCGCTTTTGCGAGGAGCGTTTTGCCCGTACCCGGAGGGCCAATGAGCAGAACGCCTTTCGGTATCTTACCGCCGAGGGCAGTATATTTCTTCGGGTTTTTCAAAAAATCAACGACTTCCATCACCTCTTCTTTGGCTTCATCAAGACCAGCCACATCGGTGAAAGTGATATTGACCTTGGAGTTTTGGTCAAAAAGCGTTGCTTTTGATTTGCCGATGTTGAAAATCTGCGCACCAGGGCCGCCGCCGCCGCCGCCTACCCGGCGCATAATGAAAATCCAGAGCAATGCAATCAACGCCAATGGCATCAGGATGCTGATCAGCGGCGAAAGCCAGTTGGCCTTTTCGATGTAGGAAACGTTGAGTGGCTTGTCTGCTGGCAATTCAGCTTTGAGGGCTTTTAGTTCGTCAGCAAAGCTTTCGGCAGGGCCAGTATCGAAGGTGTAATGCGCACGCTTGTTGGCAAAGGAGCTTTTGGAAGCGTCTTTGTACTGCTCTTTTTTGTTCTTGATGGCATCCTCAGTGAGGTAAACTTCAGCATACTGCTTGTTGACGACTTGGAGTTTGTCCACGTCGCCCGCCTTGGCCATTTCAGCAAATTTTTCAAAATTGATTGGATCGCTGGTATTGCCAGTAATGGGCAGGAAGTTTAGGCCAATAAAGAAAAGCGCCAGAACACCATAAATCCAATACGGGTTGAATTTTGAGCCGTTTTTGTTATCTTGGTTGTTTTCCATTTACATATAAGAAAAAGAAGGAAGGGTAATTTGATTTCCTGATTCCCGCTTTGATTGATTCAATTTACCTCAAACAAGCAAAGTCCCTATCTGTTCTCATTTCATCACTTTTAGGTGCTTGTTTTCGATATTTCTACCTGTTCTGACGACGATTGCGTTCTATCGCCGCCGTTTACAAGTTCTCGTACTCCGTGAATTGTGCATCACTCCACAGGTTCTCGATGTCATAAAACTCTCTTGCCTCCCGGTAAAAAACATGCACGACTGTATTGAAGCAGTCCAAGCAAATCCAGCGGGCGGTTTGCACACCTTCCACGTGAAAAGGCGGTTGACCGAGTTCGTCTTTGAGGCGTTTGTGGATATTGCCAGCGATGGCCTTCACCTGCGTCGTGGAGTCTCCCTCACAGATGATGAAGTAATCCGTGGGGGCATCGTCCAGTTTTCGGAGGTCGAGTTTAATAATGTTTTTTCCTTTGATGTCTTGAATGCTGTCGATGATCATATCGTTCAGCTCTTCAACGGAGGAGAGATTTCTATTCAGAACTGCTTGTGCGCTCAAATCAGATTTGTTTACTTTTGAACTTTGAACCAACAACGGCAAGGCTTTTTGGAAAAATCCGCTGTTTTTGGCCTCAGTTTGTTTTAGTTAATGTTTTAAATGGCGGTTTTCGCCAATACTTTTTCCGGTTTGAAAGGATAAAAGTACGAACTTATTTTCTATTGAGAAGACCCAACACCTTATTTGTCGGGCAAGCTTTCGTTGACTTGCCGCAAGTGGCCTCCACCAATGCCTACGCTTTGGAGCTTTTATCAAAAAGCAAACCAGCCGAGGGAACTGTCATTTCGACACACCGCCAGACCGACGGCAGGGGACAGATTGGCAGTAGCTGGGAGTCGGAGCCGGACAAAAACATCAGCTTGAGCGTCATTTTTTATCCGGATTTTATTGCAGTGAAAGACCAATTCTTGCTAAACGCCTTCGTCTCGCTTGCTGTTTTTGATTTTGTAAAAAACTGCCTGCCCGACCGCTCCGTTTCCATCAAATGGCCCAACGACATCTACGTTGGCAAGCTGAAAATAGCGGGCATCCTGCTTCAAAACTCCCTCGTTAACACCCAAATCCGCTCCACGGTTGTGGGCATCGGCATAAACATCAACCAGGCCGCCTTCGTCACCAATCCACCAAACCCCACTTCTTTAAGCTTGGAAGCTGGACAGATGTTCAACTTGGAGGAACTCATCTGCGCCCTCTGCGAGTTTTTGGAAAGCCGCTTCCTTCAACTAAAAGCGGGAAAAATAGTTCCTTTGCAGCAAGCGTACCTCCGCCAGCTTTATCGCTTTGCAATACCCGCCAATTACCAGCGAGCCAATGGAGAGAATTTCAATGGAACTATTTTCGGTATTGATGAAATCGGAAGATTGAAGCTGGATATTGGGGGGAAAGTAGAAGTATTTGACCTAAAAGAAATAAAATTTAAGTGTTGAATTGCTGTATTGTTGAATCGTTTTCGGAGCAAGTTTCTCGGACAATATAACAATACAACAATATAACAATATAGCAATGAACGTCCACATCATCACCATCGGCGACGAGCTGCTCATAGGCCAAATCATTGATACCAACTCCGCCAAAATGGCGCAAATGTTGCTCGAAATCGGTGCAAAAGTCACTGCCAGAACCGCAGTCGGCGACGACCACGGAGCCATCATCCAAGCACTGCGGCTGGCCACTTCGCAAGCTGACATCGTGCTGGTAACAGGCGGCCTCGGTCCCACCAAAGACGATGTGACCAAGAAAGCCATCGCCGATTTTTACGGAGTAGGCTTCGTCTTCCACCAGCCCACCCTCGACCGCCTGAACCAAATCCTCGAAAAGCTCGGCAGGCCAATGAATGAGGCGTTGCGCACCCAGTGCTTCATGCCACAGAATGCCACTGTGCTCACCAATAAAATGGGAAGCGCCCCCGGCATGTGGTTCGAAGAAAATGGCAAAGTCGTGGCCTCCATGCCCGGTGTGCCGTTCGAGATGGAGTACCTGATGCAGCATGAGGTGTTGCCCCGCCTCCAAGCCAA
>JBGSWN010000049.1:0-1505 GCA_041752395.1 Saprospiraceae bacterium
CGAGTGAAAAATAACCAATTTTTCGATGAGACTAGGCGGAAAATTGGGAGCATAGTGGAACTACGTGACCAATTTTTCAACGAAGTATCATCGAAAAAGGGGTGGTTTTTCGCCGGAAGCTAGAATTTAAACAACCTCTAAAGGGGAACCATAGCAGCAAATTGATAGGTTTGGTTCCCCTTTAGAGGTCAGGGGTAATGTCACGAGCGACATTTTGAAATGCACCCTATAGTTGGTTGATTAAATATAAACAACTTGTCATAAATAACTTGACAGCTTAAATTATCATGCTATTGACTAACAAAACCGTCCTTGCATTTTTCCTTCTCATCCTTTCCCAACAACTGCTGTTGGCGCAGCTCCCCTACACCCAAAAGCAATACGCCGTCAGGGTGGAGAGTGACATTCCCTTCGTAACGGCCACTACTTTTGCCGGAAGCACCGAAAACCTCGTGCTCGACCTTTACAAACCCATTGGCGACGAAAACTGCCAACGGCCACTGCTCGTGATGGTACACGGCGGCGGCTTTATTGCTGGCACAAAAAACGATGTGGATGTGGTGCAAATCTGCCAGGAAATGGCGGCACGGGGCTATGTCACAGCTTCTGTGCTTTACCGATTGGGGGTGCATCCGCTGGATTATTATGTGCCGTATGCCTTCTGCAACGACGCCATCAACCCCTTTGCCTTCGACAAGTGCATATACATGGCTGATACGCTGGAGTTCATCCGGGCCATGTTCCGGGCGCAGCAGGACGTAAAGGGCGCCATCCGTTTTTTGAAAGGCCAACATGAACTGGACTCTACCGATGTTCACAACGTTTTTATGGGAGGCAGCAGCGCCGGGGCTATTACGGCACTCAACGTGGTTTTAATGGATTTGCCTTCGGAAAAACCCAGCTTCGCAGAAGCACAAGCAGATGCACCTATTCCAGATGCCGACCTTGCCAGTTGTGTACCTGCACCCGGCAACCGCTCACGTCCCGATTTAGGAAGCGTGGATGGTGACCAAAACTTGAATGGAAATGATGCCAGCGTGGTGGGTGTGGCCGAATTCATGGGTGGCATATTTGACCCGCTGCTGCTCGATGACACCAATCTCCCGGCTTTTTACCTCTATCACCGCACCGACGACCTGGTGGTGTCTAGCAATTCTGCGCCGCTGTTCATGCTTTATCCCTACTGCATCAATCCCTCCAATATCTGCCAGCCACTGTACACCCGACCCACCATCCACGGCAGTGAGAGCATCGTAGCTGGCCTTGGAGGTTTGGGCAATGATGCCCCGCCATTTTTCAATGATATACTCACCAGCTATGGCCCTGCTGGCAGCGATGATTGCCTCGACAACCCGCCCGGCCACAGCATTGACAATATCCCATTGCGCTGCGAAAATTTGAGCGGCTTCTTTGCGCCCATTATTGCTGGGAACGGGAACAGCCCGACGGGGAATTGTGTGAGCGGCGTAAAGATTGGAGCAGAAAAAAGCACTTGGAATATTTAC
>JBGSWN010000050.1:0-22486 GCA_041752395.1 Saprospiraceae bacterium
GGAGAAGGGGCAGCGGGAGGTGTGGCTCAAGCTGGCGAAGAAGCCGCTCGACCACCGCTTCGAGCAGGTGTACAAGGAGTTCCGGTGGAAGGGCAGGACCTACAAGCAGGCCAGGGCCGTCGTCAGCCACGAGCACATCCACATCGGCAACGGCTGGTACTGGGTGGTGCGGATAGAACTGCTGGACAAGCTGGGCAGGCCCATCTTCAAAGACCCGATGCTGCTGGTGACCAACCACCGGGTGCACAGCGACGAGGTCGCCCTTTATGTTTACCAAACGTACCTCAAGCGCAGCAAGATTGAGGGGGTGTTCAAGTTCCTCAAGGACCAGCTGGGATGGGAGGAGTTCCAGGTGAGGGACCTGTTGGCCATCAAGCACATCATCATGCTGTGCTATTTCGTGGGGGCATACTTCTATGAGGCAGAGCCGGAAATAACAAAGAACGAGCACACAAAGGTCATCTGCCGACTTGGAGGAGGAAAGGGCAAGGCTACTCGCCATTTCTTCCTAAAAGGGCTTGAGGTACTGGCTCATTACCATACCGCACAACAATTTTTCAAGGAACATGACGTGCCCCCGGAACAGCTATCGAAGATGCTTTCTGAGGTCACCTAATTTTTCCGTAGTTTTCAAAAATTAACCCGCTTTCTTACGCAATTTCCCCGCTTCGCCGTAAACAGCCGCCACAAACAAAGCGAGTGACCATGCCGCCCATTCAGCCCCAGCAAAAATGGGAAGAAAGGCATATTGGTTTATTCACGAGATTTTACAGTATGTTATTGGTATTCATTGTTTACTGCGTTTCCTACACTAATATTTACATTAACTTAAAGGTATCATAATTTGATTTTAATGGCCGATGAATTGGTCATTTCTACCTTTGCAGCGATTTTTAACTACATCATTTTATATTATTTAGGTGTGTGGCAAACCTAAATCCTTCAAGCATTTTCGCTTGATTTTGTTATTTATTTTGCTCGGATTAGCATGCTTTATGAAGCAAAATATTCTTGTAAATATCGCCTTTTCTTTAAACCATTTCAATGGGTATTCCACCCGCTTTTTTAATTAAAAACTACATCGCATGAAATGTATTTTCACACCATGCAATGCTATGAGGCTTTTCATGGCATTGATTTTTTTTGCAACCTGTTCAACCTTGGGCATGGCGCAAAGCTCCAGTTTTCTTGGCCAAGTTACCGATGCAAAGGGGGAAACATTACCTGGCGCTAACGTGACAGCCACGCACACCCCTTCTGGCAGCTATTACGGCACGGCTACACGGGACGATGGCCGCTTTAACCTGCCCGACGTGCGCATCGGTGGCCCGTACCGTATCGAAGTTAGCTTCACGGGCTACGAAACCTACCTCCTGGAGAACGTCAGCCTCGGCCTTGGCCAGAATTTCCGCCTCGATGTGAAGCTCCAGGAAGGCTCAACCACCCTCGGCGAGGTAGTGGTGGTGGCCGTGGAGAACGAAATCCTCAACTCGGAGCGCACGGGTGCCACCACCAACATCAAGAAGGAGGCCATCAACGCACTGCCGACCCTCAGCCGCAGCCTCAACGACTTCGTGCGCCTCACGCCGCAAAGCCGCTCCAGCAGCGTGGCAGCTACCACTGGCAACAGCGTCTCCTTCGCTGGCCAGGACAGCCGCTTCAACAACCTGACCCTCGACGGTTCCATCTTCAACAACAGCTTCGGTCTAGCTGGCGCACCCGGCGGCCAGACGAACTCTTCGCCCATTTCTTTGGAGGCCATTGATGAAATCCAAATCAACCTCGCTCCCTACGACGTGCGCCAAGGTGGCTTCACAGGCGCTGGTGTGAACGCCGTGACCCGCTCGGGTACCAACGAGTTCGAAGGTTCCATTTTCTACAACACCCGTAGCGAAGGCTTGGCTGGCGACAAGGCCGACACGACCACCATCACTAAGAGCAATTTCAACATCAAGCAGACTGGCTTCCGCCTTGGCGGCCCCATCATCCAGAACAAGCTGTTCTTCTTCGTAAACGCTGAAATCGAGCGCCGCGATGACCCCGCCACTTCTTGGGTGGCCGACCGTGGCACAGAAGGCGACAACGTGAGCCGGGTACTGGCTTCCGACCTCGATGGTTTGAAGGAGTTCTTGATTGACCGCTTCGACTACAACCCCGGCGATTACGAGAATTACTTGCTGAACACCCAGAGCGACAAGGCATTGGTGAAATTGGACTATAATATGAACAAGTCCAACCGCCTCAGCTTCCGCTTCAATTACCTGAAATCGTCCCGCGACGTGCTGGCCAGCAACAGTGGCTCGTTCCAGAACCGCCGTGACAATGGCTTTGCCCTCAACTTCTCGAACTCCAACTACGTCATCAACAACGACATCTATTCAGGCATCTTCGAACTGAACACGATGATTGGTACGAAAGCCAGCAATAAAATTCAGTTCGGCTACACCGCCAACCGCGACTACCGCAGCAGCGGCGGCGGGGTGTTCCCACTGGTGGACATCTTGGAAGGTGGCCGCAACTACACGACCTTTGGCTACGAGCCGTTCACACCGAACAACCGCCTGAACACCGACACTTGGCAGTTTCAGGACAACTTCACGATGTACAAGGGGGCGCACACCATCACAGCGGGCGTGAACTTCGAGTACTTTAAGTTTGAAAACACCTTCACGCCAACCTACTACGGCCAGTTTGTTTACAACTCGCTGCAAGATTTTTACGACGACGTAAACGGCGTGGACTCTGTGGAGCTTCGCCGCTACAACCTCACCTACTCCGCCCTTGAGGGTGGCGCATTGCCAACGGCAACCACCAAAGTTGCGCAGCCGGGCGCTTATATCCAGGATGAAATCGCCTTGATGGACAACAAGCTGAAACTGACCGCTGGCCTCCGTATTGACGTGCCTATTTATGGTAAGACGGCCCTTTACAATCCAGCGCTCGACACGATGAGCTTCATCAACGCAGACGGCAAAAGTGTGAAGTACCGCACCGACGAACTGCCAAAGACGAACCCATTGTTCTCGCCACGTATCGGCTTCAACTACGACGTGAAAGGAGACCGCTCCGTGCAGCTCCGTGGTGGTACAGGCCTCTTCGCTGGCCGTCCTGCCTTCGTTTGGATTTCGAACCAAGTGGGCAACAACGGTATCCTGACCGGCTCCGAGTCCTTGAACAATATCTATAACCGCCGCTTCAGCCCAGACGTGACGGCTTATATCCCGGAAAATGCCACCACGCCACCGTCCTTCAACATCGCAGTGACCGAGAAGGACTTCAAGTTCCCGCAGCTTTGGAGGACGAACCTCGCCGTTGACTTCAAGCTGCCGTTCGATTTCGTAGGCTCCTTGGAAGGTATTTACAACAAAAACCTGAACAACGTTTACTACGTCAACGCCAACTTGGAGCCATCCAAAGCCACTTATGATGGTGCTGACGACCGCCCAACCTATGCTGGCCTTGGCCTAACGGGTGCTGCCTCCAACAACGCACTGCGTATTAACGATAAAGTAACCGATGCCATCGTGCTGACCAACACCAACGAGGGCGCTACTTACAGCCTCACGGCCAAATTGGAGCGCCAGTTCAAGAAGGGTTTTTACACGATGTTGGCCTACAACTTTAGCGAGTCGAAAGACCTGATGACGGCCGGCTCCATTGCCTTCTCTTCTTGGAGGGACAACCCAAGCCGCTTCGGCAACAACCAGCAGGAACTGGCCTTCTCCGACTTCGACCAGCGCCACCGCATCATCGGTGCCCTGTCATATCGCTTGGAGTACCTCGAATTCGGTGCCACTACCTTCTCTGTGTTCATGCAGAGCAGTAACCAAGGCCGCTACACCTTCGCCGTGAATGGCGACGTGAACGGCGACCAGCTCACCAGCAACGACCTGCTCTACATCCCGAACAGCGGCGATGAACTGCTTTTCGATGACATAAAAAATGCCGATGGCGTCGTGACTGCTACTGCCGATGCGCAGCGTGCCGCATTCATGGCATTTGTGGACAACAACGACTACTTGAGCGAGAACAAAGGCCAGTACGCCGAGCGCAACGGAGCGCTGCTACCTTGGCTGACGACCTTCGACGTATCCGTGCAGCAGGAGTTCTCGGTGAAAGTGAAAGAGCGCAAGCACACCATACAATTCCGTGCTGACTTCTACAACTTCGGCAATCTGCTCAGCAGCAAATCGGGCGTGGCCGACGTGGTGCGCAACAACTTCCCGCTCCGCTTCGTGAAAGCGGATACTGCCACGAACCAACCCGTTTACAACTTCGCACCATCCAGCAGCGGCGTGTACCCGACAGAGGCACTCTCCAAGGACATCTCGCTGAACAGCGTTTGGCAAGCACAGCTTGGAATCCGTTACATTTTCTAATGTTGATGATTTGATTTTTTCTTGTCTTGCCCTGAAATAATGTTATAAGATTAGCAAGTAAATAAGCTGAGTATCATCTAAAATGGTACTCAGTTTTTTGTTTTTGTAGGTTGTCCCATACTAAAATTGCTTCACACCAAAAGCGTGTATTGAACTATACTTCAACGGATGCCAACTCTTGTCCCACAACTTTAAAAGCTGTGCTCTAGACTGTAACCAAATTGGACGGAGGGATAAAAGGGCAATTCATTCCTATAGATGAAGAATTTGGCCCTTACTTCCCACTACTTCCCAAGCTGGACACTTGGTTCACACAAAAACTGCCTGGCCTTTCCTGTGAGCCTAAATTTTGCTTCAACGCCTCCTCTTCTGGGAAGTGTTTTTTTGCAAAAATCAGAGTATGCTGCTGCCTTGAGCAAGATGCAGAACTCGGCATTTAAGTACGAGCGGCTTTGTTGACGAACAAAAACAGGCAGTCGTGCCAAGGTTCAAACTCGTCGAAGAGGCCAAGGCAATCGTAGCGGAAAAGGAGCTTGCTGCTATGATTTAATTTACAGGACGTCTAGGACGACAAGGCAAGGATTTTTGATGCGATTAGAAGCACCATGAAAATTATAAACAGCCAGATTGCAGTTTTCAAAGCCACGGAGGGTTGCCCGGAGAATGTAATTTTTATCATGGCTCAAAGATTTGAATGAAGTTTTGGCAAAAAATATACCCAAAATTTGGGCACATCACTTAGCTAAAACCTTGAAGTGTTACTGATGTTTATAATGTGTAGCAGAGAATTTGTGATTCTATTTTTGATGGTTCCCGTATTTGTAAATGCATTTTCATGTAAAAAATTTTAGGCTATAACCAATTTTGCCTCCTGTCAAATTGGACAATTAGGCAATCCTCTACACTACATTCACACATTTCGGATGGGAATAGGCTGAAAGGGCAGAACACATTTTTCTAGTTATAAGTGACTGAAAACCAATTACTTATAATCAATGAAAAAACATTTGCAAAGCTAAAAGAAAACATACATGGATTGCAAGCAAACTCAAAAAAAGTTTTCAACATTCCCCTATCAATAATTTTATATTACCTGCCAATTAAAAAATTATTGATGGACAAAACTACAGTCAACAACCAGAAATTATATCCATTCCTTAATAAAGCCTTCATTTCAACTTAACTCGCCCCTTGTATTTTAGTGTCGTCAAACAAGGAACCTTCTAAAACTGAAGGTGCGGCAGTTGCATAGTAAATTTTTTCCTCAAAATCTCCATCCCACCTTACTGTCTTGGCGGTCCTGGCTAAAACTATCTTCATGATGGAAGACAAACATTTTTTTCTAATCATTCTTGGGGTTCTTTTGGTTATCCTTCTGGCGGCATCCGCTTTGTCCAGTAGGAAAAATGCTGGAATGACAATTAAGGTAGCCATCCTCGGTAAAACCAAGGCAAATCTTAATTTCACAGAACCAGTAACAATTGTGCTGCTGATGTTTGCTATTGGCATGCTTAGTTTTATTTTTTGGGACCAGCTCGTTGAGCTGGTAGAAATTCTCAAACCAAAACTCTTGCAGCTTTTCAAGCAGTAACAGCCTCTTCTTCCGTACTTCCCCTTGGTTTTTAGACTGGGGCTGGAAGTCTTTACTCCCAGCCATCAAAACTGATTTCAGTCGCTAAGTTAAAATGTTTTTCCGTTTTCCTGTTTTTCTGTATTACAGTTTTTGGAAAAAACTTTCCAACATTATCCCACCCGCCTTCAAATGCTTCGCACTCCTCACCGCAATGCTAAATTTCAATTGAACGGAAAAACATTTTGATGTTTAACCGTATTGACGGCTTGCAGTTTAAATTATTGTTAATAACTTGCGCCCTTAATGTCGCCTTTCATGGTGGACTTCACTATTAACCATCATTCAAAAACAAGACCCAAACTCAATGGCAACGGGCAAACATCAAAATTCCGACAACAACAATGGGGATGAAATCAAGCGAATAACGCTTGACATCCCAAGGCATCTTCACAAAGCGGTCAAGGATAGAGCTTATGACCTTAGGATATCCATGAAACAGTATTTCCTTGAATTAGCACAAAAAGACTTAGGTATCAAAGAGGAGGTATGACCTAATTTTTATTACTTTACTGAAAGGCGCGGACGTGTTACAATACCTGCCATACTTAAATGGTAGGTGCTGAGTAGGTGCTGATTGGACGAAAGCGGAAAGGCAAGTGCTGATGACTTAGGCAAGAATGGCATACTCAAGTCCATATGGCCACCATATGCAAAGGAAAGCCATCCCGCAAACAAATTTTTTGGAATAGGGACAGGAAGGGCAAGTGCCGAAGAAATGGAAGAACTTGCGAAACTTGACAAAGACCTTTATTGGCTGCGGAGAATGAAAAAGCGGCTTTGCATTGAAAAGGGTGTTGGCAAGGGAAGGGATTCAGGAATGCTGAACCTCTAATATGGCCCCGTACTGAAGCCAATGTTGCTAGAAGCAGTTGAAAAACTGGCAGCGATGCCCATGCCAGAAGCTGCATAATTTTCGATTGAAATACCTGGCAGAATTGGCTCACTCGCCCTTATCACCTTTCTTTTTTTTCTGCTCCAGCCGCTTTTGCTTCTTGGCCTCTGCTATCTGCTGCTTGAAGTTTTTTTCCGAAACGACTTTTTGCCCCGTTTCATCCTCGAAGGCATCAATGCCTTGCCTGCGGCCCTCCCGCCCTCAATGGCCGCCGTCTTGTTCTCCTCGAATCCTTGTGCGTCCTTATCTATGGTTTTGTTCCGGGTCGCTGTTTCCCCCAACATGGTGAAAATCAGCTCCAAATCGGTCATGTGGTCGCGCAGGTTTTCCCTCGTCAGTCCCTTGAACTCTTTATAGTCTTTCGGCTTCATGCCAAAGGTAGCTTCTGAAATTTCAGCCGTCAGGATGGAATACTCGATACCTTCCTTAACGCCTCTTTCTTTCCATTCGTCAGTGAGCTTGCCCCGTATTTCGACTGATTGCAGGCGCTTCGCAATCCAATCCTCACTATAACCAAGTTCCCGATAATACTGCCTCGCCCGCTCTGCGGCCAGTTCGGGGTTTTCAATCTCCTGAATCCGCTCATAGCCGACCTTTGCCAGCCACTGCTTGAATAGCTCGGCCTTGGGGGAGGTGATAGACTGGACGATGCGAAAAATACCTTCGGTATTGGCACAGTTAATATTCTGTACCCCACCCTTTGTCTCGACGGGAAGGGGGAGTACAATTTGTACCCACCCTTTGGAGAGCTCCAGGTCACGGCTTCGCATGCGCCGGATGTACTGCTTCACGTCGTTGCTATCGGTTAGGGTTAGAACGACATCCTCAAGGACAAACCACCATTCGTCGTTGTGCCACACACGGCGTATTTCCTTTTCCTGAAAAATGACCAGTTTGTTTCCCTGTTCCATGATTCCTCGTTAAATGGTTAAAGTTGATTTTTCATTTTTGAGCCTTGGCAAAATTATAGGCTTAAGCCCAAAGCTTTGCGGCCAGGGTGCGTTCTTCCTTTCCCACGGCCCTGCCATAGACCTCTATCATGTCCCTTGATGCCCAGCCCAGCCAACGCTGTATCATGTGGTCGGGCGTCCCCAGTTCCTGGTGGTGGATGACGAAGCTGTGGCGCAGCCCCTTGGGGGTGGCCTGGACGCCGACAATCCCGGCCTCTTCCATCACGCTCGAAATGCTCCGCCACGCCGTCGTCCGGCCAAACGCCCAGAGCCTTTCCTTGGCCTGGTCTTTCTGGAAGTCCTTCACCCGGTGGACGTCGTCGAGCTTTTCAAGGAAGTGGTCGGGCAGGGGAACAAACCGGAAGACCTTCTTCCGGCGTTTGAGGGTCTCGAAGACCACACCCTTTTTGGCGTAGTCAATCCGACCGTTCATCACCTGCAAACCTTCGGAAATCCTGCACCCCGTATAGTAGAGGAGCAGGGCGAAGGTGCGCCTGTCCCGGTCGAGCGCCTTTGGGATGGCCGCAAAGTACAGCTCCCGTTCCTCAAGGGTGAGGTACTTGCGGTTACCGTCCCCGTCGTACAAATCCCACTCAAGGGTCTCGTTTTCAAGCATGGCAAAAGCGTTGGAACATTATGCACAGATAATGTTTCAAAGTTAGCACATTTCCGGCTAAAAGAAAAAGGAGAAAGCTCAAATTTTGGGGCAGGGGATGGCGGTGGGTGAAACACTACTCCCCGTAGTGTTTCAGGAATTATTCATGTCCCGATGAGCGGTCATTCATATCGGGCTTGCGCCATCACTGATTGCGTCGAAACTTAGGCATCAAACACACACCCAACGGTTGAACTGGGAACCCCCAAAGCGGTCTTTTTGGCTTTCAAGTGGAGTTTTCTCACCCCATCCACCACAAAACCGAAGCAATGTGGAGTTGCCTGTCTAAAGCCGTGGCCAAAACCTTGGCAAAGGCAAACACATTATGGCAACCATGGTACTTGCCAAACAGCGGCGTTAACAGGCGATAGCGTTAACCTGAAACCGCCAAAATCACACACATACAGGGACGCTAACAGCCTATGGCTTGTATGCTGGAATGTCCACTTGAATGGTTATCAGCTTTTTTCGAGGGACGAAAACCGAGGCTGCCACATACATACGCAACCACCCTGAACAAGAGCCAGCCCAAAAACCGTAAACTGGGTATGTAGACTTTTGCCCAGTTTACGTTTGTTAAACAGCCTGTAAAAAATGAGACCTCAATCTTAGCCTAATTAGCGGAAGGCAATGGGGCAGTTATATTAGCCCTACCCAGTTGATGGGCTAACGGCCGTTTGCGGTTGGCGAAAACAGTGACCACTATCTACACACGCAACCACTTTAATGAAGGCCACACCCGAAAATGGCAAAACACGTGGGGATTCCTTTTTACGTTTGTGGAACAGCCTGTCAAAAAGCACAAAAGACTGTATGGCAAGCATAGTAGCCCTACCCAGTTGATGCGCTAACGGCCGTTTGCGGTTGGCATAGCAGTGGCCACCACATACATACACAACCACTCGAATGCAGGCCAAACCCGAAAATGCCAAACTGCGTATGTGGGCGTCGCCCGTTTTACGTTTGTGAAACAGCCTGTAAAAATTGAGGTGCCAACCTTGGACAAAATCGTGAAAGGAAGCATGGCAATCATAGTAGCCATACCCAGTGGAGGCGCTAACAGCCGTTTACGGTTGGCATCGCAGTTGCCACCACATACATACACAACCACTCGAATGCAGGCCACACCCGAAAATGCCAAACTGCGTATGTGGGCGTCGCCCGTTTTACGTTTGTGAAACAGCCCGTAAAAATTGAGGTGAAAAATTGACCAAATTGGCAGAACGCAGTGTGGCTACTATAGTAACCATAACCTGTCGGTACGCTGACTGCTGTTTGAAGATGACAAAAGCTGAGGCCGTCACATACATACAACAAACACTAAATACAAGCCATCTCCCAAAAATCCCAAACTACGCATGTGCGTGTTTTCCGGTTTACATGAGTGAACAGCCTGTCAAAAAAAGAGGCAGCGATTTTGGTTTAAATCGCAGAAGGCAATGTGGCAACAATAGTAGCCATGACCAGTTGGTGCGTTAACAGCCGTTTGCAGCATCCAAAAACCGCCAACACCACATACATACGCACCTCACAAAAGCTATCGGTTCTTGATGGAAGTCCTTCGTTTTGACTATAAGCCGTCAACGCCGTATGTATGTGCAAAACTGTTTCAAAAAGCGTCCTCAATCTCTCCAAAAAATGACAGACACGTTGTTGCTTCCATAGTCGCCCTACCCTGTCAAGGCGCTAACAGCCGTTTGCGAAAGCTAAAAACCATCCTCCACCACATACATACGCACTTACAAAAAGCGAATGGCACCTGATGGGAAGCCTCGTTTTCGATGGTAAAGCTTGAAGGCCGTATGTATGTGCAGCGCCGTTCTAAATCAGAGCGCTCAATCCCTTCAAAAAATGACACAACACGCTGTTGCTTCCATAGTCGCCCTACCCTGTCAAGACGCTAACAGCCGTTTGCGCAGCCAAAAACCACCCTTCACCACATACATACGCACTTCGCAAAAGGCATCGGCCTTTGATGGAAAACTTGTCCGGGACGGGCCAGTGTCAATTCCGTATGTATGTATGTGCAGCGAGGGTTCAAAAATCACAGAATCGTGCTTGTCAAAAACTGCACGGCACACTGGTGCTCCTATAGACGCCCTACCCTGTCAAGGCGCTGACAGCCGTTTGCGGCAACTAAAAAAAATTCTGCCTTCCCGACCTTCTCCCTGTAATCTCAAAAAAACAGCCCTTCCTGCCTAATTGCCGATTTAAAAACATTAGCTTTATCGCTCATAAATTAAACCGCTAAAATCCTGCGCCAAATGACACCCCGAGAAAGAGTCATACAGGTACTGCTCCGCATCCTCCTCCATCCCTACAAGTTCACCCGCCGTGACCTCGCCAAACATTTCGAGGTCAGCAAGGACACCATCGACGAGGACATAGAGGCCATCATGGCAACGGGCCTCCAGTTTCACCAGGACAGGCCGCATTACCGTTGCGCCGTGCTGCCCGATACGACCTTCCGGGAGCTGGAGCACCTGCAACCGTTGACGAAGGAGGACCGTTTCCTCATAAACGACGCCCTGGAGCGGTTCGCAAGCAGCGCCAAGGCCCATTACCTGCGCAACAAACTCGAAAGTCTCTACGATTTCCAGCAGCTCGGACTGCGCGCATTGCGCCGTCCTGCCCTTGAACGCATCGAGCGGCTGGAGGCGGCCAAGCAGCAACAGCAGGCAGTCGTGCTGAAAAACTACCACAGCAACAGCAACGAAATCCGCGACAGACGGGTGGAGCCGTTCCACATCGACGCCGACCTGGACACCCTCCAGGCATTCGACCTCGACAGCGGGGAGACCCGACACTTCCGGCTCAGCCGCATCGAGCGGGTGGAAACGACCGGGCAGCCCTGGCAACATGCCCGCAGCCATGTGCTGAAATATACCGACGTGTTCCGCATTGCCGACAACGAACAGGTCAGCGTCCAGCTGCGGCTCGACGTGATGGCCCACAACGCCCTCGTGGAGGCCTACCCGATGGCACGGTATGAAACCTCGCCGGGTGCAGCGCCGAATACTTTCCACTTTCAGGCACGGGTGAACAGCCAGTTCTACGGACTCATCAATTTCATCATGGGAAACGCCAGTCACGTGGAAGTGCTTGGACCTGAGGGCCTGAAACAGCGCATCCGGGAGGAAGCAGAAAATATTTTGAAAAAAATATCGGAAACCTGAGGGGTGGGGGCGATTATCCCCCTACCCTCCCCTTCAACTTTGTGTCATCAATCAATTATAAACCGAAAACGACATGCGAATTTACCTACATCTCACACCGAACACGGAACCCGTGCCTTACGACTACCAGCAGCGCCTCGTCGGTGCCTTCCATAAATGGCTGGGTGAGAACGAGCTGCACGATGAAATCTCTTTGTACTCGCTTTCGTGGCTCAGTCACGGAAACCCGCGAGGCCGGGGATTGGACTTTCCCAACGGCAGCACTTTCCAGGTGAGCGCCCCGGACGACGTGCTCTTGTCGAAAATGGTGCAGGGCGTTTTCCAGGGCCACCAGATAAGCTGGGGCATGGAGGTGGCCGAGGTGAGCATCCAGCGCACACCGGACTTCGGGGAACGGTGGCGGTTCATCGCCCAAAGCCCCGTGCTCGTGAAGCGAAAGCGGGAAGGGGAACCGCACCAGCACTACTTCTACCCTTCCGACGCCGAGTCCAATGGACTGATGACAGAAACACTACGACACAAGCTCGAAAGGTTCGGCCTCGCCACCGATGTCACGGTAGCCTTCGACCCGGAGTACCGCAACCCCCGCATCAAGAAAGTGCGCTACCGGGACATTGACATCAAAGCGACGCTCTGCCCCGTCATCGTGCAGGGCGACCCACGTGCGGTGCAGTTTGCTTGGGAAGTGGGGGTTGGGAACAGCACGGGGATTGGGTTTGGGGCGCTGCGGTAGGATATCCCTCACCTTCTAAATTTTAAACAATAAACGAGTGAAAGCTTATGGCAAATAAAAATGAATCAGTGGAAATTGAATGGTTGACAAGAAAAACTGGTGACCCCTTTGCGGACATTGGTGGCTTAGTAATTAAGTTATTGTTCAAGGAAAAAGAACATCAAAACATATTTAAGCTCATCGAAGAAGTAGCAAAAATTTATGTCAATGACTGGGATTCAAAACTACATGCCTTTTTTCTCAACTCGAAAATTACACAACCCGCTTTTAAGGGGGAAAAGAAGATTTCAGAAACACTCAAATATTTCGAACAACTCATAAATGATGAACTACCATTTGAAGAAGGCTTTTGTAGGCTTTTAGGGGAAAAGACTAAACTCTTTCAGAGTGGTAGGGACAACCACATAATGGTAGGTTCAGGGACTTTTATCAATTTTCACCATGCCTTTCAAGGAGGCTTACTGCTATCTAAAGAAGCATTGATCAGGCTGTTTTTCGTGCCTTTTGGATGTGTACAGTTAACGGACAAAGTAGGTATCCTTCAAAGTAATGACGAAGAAATCAATACCTACTTTGTAGAAAAAAACATCCAGGAAAACCAAAGAAGAATTGCGACTCGGATTGCAGACGGCATCAATAGTTGGGATTTCAAAAGCCCCTCAAGTGCTCTTTTTGATTTTGCCCAGCATTGGATAATCAACGTGAAAGACTACGCAGTTGAAGGAAATGTTGAATTGAATCTTTATCATTTCACAAATTTTGGCGCTACACCAGAAGTTGTCCTTTACAGCTTTTCTGCGGCTCTTTTCAACTTTTACGCACAAGTGCAACACCGGGAATTTCAGACAGAATGGCAACGGTTCACACACTCTTTTTTTAGACAGAAAGACTCAGAATACAACTATCAGCAAGATACCTTCCAAACCAAGGAGAAAAAAGAAGTTAAGACACTTCAGTATGAGGGCTACAAAATTTGGTATAACCCAATTTATGAGAGCTTACTTTACAATAAATCCATCCTAAAAGCTATCCTAAACTGGGTTTGTAAAAAACGCAGACCCTTTGATTTTAGAATCGTAAAACTTTATCAAAAAAATCTTCGGAATATGAATGAAAAAACCTTGCAAATCATCGAAAGGATTGCCGATTACGTCCTTCAAGATACAAACAACTTGAAGCAAAAAATCCGCAGTCTGCAAATCCCATCAAAGGCTCACAACTTCCGTAAATCGTTGCGAAAACTGGAAGAAAAAAACCTTTCAGAGAAAAATCCAGCGCCATTATTTTCTCTCGAAGAATATGCGCTGGAATTATTCCCGGACGGCGCTTACTGGCAGGAAATACAGGACTTGCTGCTGATAGCAATTTACCAAAAAATGCACGAACAAAAAATATGGCTTGACGGTGACGACCTCGTTTTAGAGGAAGCCGACGCTGAAACTGAATCAGATATTTAACCATCTAATCTTCAAAAATGAAAAATTTAAAAACTCAAGGATTTATTCTTATCGATGTGGATGTGGCAGCTTTGAACAATGCTGGAAAAAGCACGACCAGCAATTTTGACAATGCTGTTGCAACAAAAACAATTAGCAAGAATGGCAGAAAACACACCTATGTATCGGGTCAGGCATGGAGGAATTGGTGGCGCAGCACATTACAAGTTCAATTGGGTTGGGAGCTTTCCCCCATAACTCGTGAGAGCAAAATAGCTTTTACTGATGCAAATCCTATAAAGTATGCTGACGACGACATTTTCGGATACATGAGAGCGGCAAAAGCGCCAGAATTGGATGAAAATGGAGCAGTTGTTCTTGATAAAAAAGGAAACCCTAAATTAGAGAATGTCACAGTGACGAGAATTTCACCTCTTAAAAACTCAGCGATAGTTTCGGTTGCGTCAGTTGTTACGGAGGAAAATTGGTCAAGCATGGCGAGGCAAGATGGTGATTCCGTTCCATATAGCAAAGAAGAATACAGCGCTATCATGAAAGGAATGTTTGCACTTGATTTGACCCAATCGGGTACATTTTCCAATTACAATAAAACAGGTTTTAAAAACTTGACGGATATTCTGCAAAAAGAAGCCGTTGAAAAGGGAGCGGAAAAAATTGATGACCCATTTGTACAAGATTCCAAGGGCGAACCACAAAAATTGATTCGATTACCAAAAGCAGTTAGAGAGAAAAGAATTGTGGAGACAATCAAAGCCTTGAAGTTCATTTCTGGCGGAGCGATGCAAACCAGCAATATGGCAGATGTTGCGCCAAAATTCATTATTCTATCTACTATGTCCGTTGGTAACCATCCTTTCACTCATGTGGTCAATAGTGGAATCAATCAACAAACTTTTAATCTCAACGTCAAAGGGCTAGAGGAAGTATTGATTGATTTCAAGGACCAATTTGAGGGTAAAATATATGTGGGAGTCAGGAACGGTTTTTTAGACAGAGCAGACATGGAGGCTTTGAGTAAGTTGGCGGAAGAGCATGAAAACTTAGAGTTGAAATCTGTCAATGAAGCAATAGACGCTTATTGTGTTGATGTTCAAAAACTGATTGACTAATGGAAGCCTACCGAATTGATATAAGTGCATGGACGGCAAGTTTTCGCTATCCCAATTTGATAAGTGGTGTACAACCGACATTGGAAGTGCCCCCCATAAGTACGGTATTGGGTATTTTGAATGCGGCGGCAGGGAAATACTTGAAACACGAAACCTTGGAATTAGGGTATTATTTTGAATTTGCTGGAAAGACCTTTGACTTGGAGACAATCTATATGATTCAAACGGATTCAAAGGGCAATCCCTCAAATAATGCTAAATCGAATGTCATCAAGCGGGAATTTTTGGCAGATGCAAAACTGTCCATTTTTTTAAGAGATGAACGATTGGTTGATTATCTCCGCGCACCGTACTATGACATTTTATTGGGCAGATCTGGGGATTTGGCAATGGTTTCTGTTAGAGAAGAACCAGTTGTTTTAGAAAAAATTGAAAATGCAGAAAAGCTAAAAGGTCAGATTGTCCCTTTTAGCCATAATTTGTTGCCAGGCGTCATTCAGGCATTGCCACAATATTTTTCAGATGAATTTCCGAGAAAGAACCTTGGAACCATCCCTTATTCTATTATCAAATACAAATCGCCTGATTTTAGAACAAAAATCACGGCTTACCGCGACCATACTTTGGGCCAGAGCGGTGTAGATATTTATTTCCACCAGTTAAATTTTTCAAATTATGGCTGAAATTCTTTTGGCCAAATCTGAGCCTCAAGTAACGCTCAAGCAACACACTATCGATGGGTTGGAAATTTGGAGACAACTTCAGATTTCCTTTCCATTGACTCCAAGTATTGCAGGTAAGGAGAATTTTTGGTGGTTGCTACGATTGGCAATAATTACCCATGATTTGGGGAAGGCACATTCGGAATTTCAGAAAATATTGAAAGGTGAACCTGAATCGTGGAGGAAACAAAGGCACGAACTGTTCTCATTACCTTTTACCGCCAATCTGCCATTAAATGATTTGGACAAAAAATTTGTACTTCGTGTTGTTGCGGCACACCATCGAAGCTATGAATGGTTGAGAACTTTTATTTCGAGCAATTATGAGGTTTACCCACATGAGTTCGAGAGGGAATTCAGCATGGTTGACATCGTTGGCGCAGTTGAGATAGCGAATGAACTTGAAAACGAGCTTTTACCCCAAGAAATCCAATCCATTAGGCTTGAACAAATAATCATTGATTACAAGCGGGAGGCACGCATCGCTGCCCGCCAACCTAACGACGAAAATAAAGATTTCTTCACTCAACTTTTGATGATGGGAGCCTTTCATCAATGCGACCACCTCTCGTCTGGGTTTGTTACTTTATTGCCTAATCTTGAAAGTGAAGACTTTGGGTTTCTGGACAAAATGAAAGAAGACTTGATGCTGAAAGAATTTGATTTTTATGACCATCAAATTGTAGCATCAAAATCACTTGGCAATGTTATCTTAACAGCACCAACAGGTTCGGGCAAAACTGAAACAGCCATGCTTTGGCTAAGGAATCAGCTAAACCGCATTGGCCAAGGCCGTGTATTTTACATTCTTCCCTTTACAGCTTCCATTAACGCTATGTTCGAAAGATTGGGGGATAACAATGGTGGATTAGGAAAGGGAAAGGTGGGAATGCTGCACGGAAAAGTCAACGCGTATCTGTATGATAATTTTTTCGGCGAAGCTGGTGGTTTAAAGACATTGAAGTCAAAAATCAAAGATGCCAAAGAACAATTCAAGAATCTTGAAACACCCTTGAAAGTATCAACTCCTTTTCAGTTACTGAAGCACTTGTTTGGACTAAAAGGATTTGAGAAAGGTATATTTGAATGGACGGGTGGCCATTTCATTTTTGATGAAATACACGCGTACGACCCAGAAGTGACAGCACAAATCATTGTTCTTCTTGAATTTTTGGCCAAAAAAATGGAAGCTAAGGTCTTTATCATGACCGCCACCCTACCCTCTTTTCTAAAAAGAAGAATCAAAGTTGCAATAGGTGAAAAATGTACAGAGATAAAAGCTGCTGACCAACTCTATGGAGATTTTAAAAGGCACAGATTGCGTTTAGCCGATGGGTTATTATCTGAAAACTTTACGAAGATTCAAAAGGAGTTAGCCAGTGGAAAAAGTGTTTTAGTGGTATGCAACACAGTTGATTCTTCTAGGTCAGTTTATGACCACTTTAAGGGAAATGAGGATTTATTGTTATTGCATGGAAGATTTGCCGCAAAGGACAGGAATGAAATTGAGAAGAAATTGAGGAATAGTCCTCCAAAGTTATTGATTGGAACTCAGGCAATTGAAGTAAGTTTGGACATCGACTACGACACCATATTTACAGAACCTGCACCCTTGGACGCTCTGATTCAGAGGTTTGGTCGGGTTAATCGAAAACGCTCAAAATCTCCATGCACTTGTCATGTCTTCCGGGAGCGGAACGAAAAAGACAAATACGTTTACGAAGACGATTTGATAAAAAGAACTTTAGAGGTTCTTGAAGAAATCGAATCAAAAAATGATGGTGTAATTCAGGAAATTGAATTACAGGGATATATAGACCTGGTGTATCCTGATTTTAGCGAGGAGGCTTTGGAAAAGTTTGATAAAGTTTATACTAACCTAAAAAGCCACATTAAACGCTTATTTCCTTTTGACTCATCAAAAGAAGGCGAAGAAGCATATTACAAGCAATTTGACGGGGTGAAAATTCTTCCCGCTTTTTATGAAAAACAGTTCAAGTATTTACTTAAACAATTTGATTTCATTGGTGCTGAACAATTAAAAGTATCATTAAGGAGCAACCGTTTTGGTCAATTTCTAGCTTCGGGGGATTTAAAATCTTTCACTACAATCATTGCAAACCCTGAAAGGGAGGATTCTGAACCGATTGAAATCCAATATTATAAGTTGAATAAAAAATACGATCCTGATACTGGGTTGGATTTCAATATTGAGCAAATAATAGTTGACTCTGACCAATTTGACTTTTAAACCCAATCCGTTGACCATCAACGCCTCCCATATCTCCTACCTCCTTACCTGCCACCGCAAGCTGTGGTTGGCGGGGAACGGCATCCGCATGGAGAATGCGACGGACAACAGCTTTGTGGAGGAGGGCAAGCTGCTCCATGAGACGAGCTACGAGCGGCGGGCGCAAAAATGGAAGGAACTCAACCTCGGCAACCTCAAGATTGACCATTTCGACCCACGGACGAACACGGTGCGGGAGGTGAAGAAAAGCCCAAAACTGGAGCACACGCACGTGGCACAGGTGAAGTATTACCTGCTGTCGCTGGAACGGCGGGGCGTGGCCGGGGCGAACGGCGTCATCGAGTACCCGAAGCAGCGCCGCACGTTGGAGGTGCCGCCGCTGACCGATGCCGACCGCCGGGAAATCGAGGGCTGGGAGGCGGAGGTGGAGCGTATCACTGCCTTGCCTCACTGCCCGCCGCTGGTGCAGAAAGGCATCTGCGGAAACTGTGCATTCCGGGATTTCTGCTTTGTGTAAATCTAAATTTTCCATGAAAAAAGCCTACTACCTTTTCAACCCGGGCCGCATGAGCCGCCGGGACAATACTATCCAGTTCGAGCCGGTGAGTGAAGAAGGTGCAGCGGAGAAGCCACGCCACTTGCCCGTGGAGGGCGTGAGCGCCCTGTACGTGTTCGGGAGCGTGGATGCGAACAGTGCGATGTACAATTTCTTGGGGCAACAGCACATCCCGGTGCATTTCTTCGACTTCCATGAGCACTACACGGGGTCGTTCAGCCCACGGGAGCACCTGCTGGCGGGACAGATGGTAGTGGCGCAGGTGGACGCCTACCGTTCGAAGGGGCAGCGGCTGGCAATTGCGACGGCGCTGGTGGAAGGGGCGACGTTCAATATGTTGAAAAACCTACGCTACTATTCGAACCGGGGCAGGCAGTTAGAGGGGATTATCGTGCAGTTGGAGGCGTTGCGGGAGCTTTTGCCGAAGGCGAAGACAATCCCGGAACTGATGGGCGTGGAGGGCAATTGCCGCCAGGCATACTACTCGGCGTTCGGGGAAATCGTGGAGGGCTACGAGTGGGAGGGCCGCCGGAAGCGTCCGCCGAAGGACGAGCTGAACGCCCTGGTGAGCTTCGGCAATGCGATGTGCTACACGGCCTGCCTGGATGCCATCTACAATTCGCAGCTGAACCCGACGGTGAGCTTCCTGCACGAGCCGGGTGCGAGGCGGTTCAGCCTTGCGCTGGACGTGTCGGAGGTTTTCAAGCCGCTGCTGGTGGACCGCCTGATTTTCAAGCTGTGCAACCGCCGGGAGCTGCGGTCGGAGCATTTCGACTTTGTGGACGATGCCTGCTTCCTGTCGGCGGCGGGGCGGAAGGTATTCGTGAAGGCGTGGGAGGAGCGGTTGCAGGAGAGCATCCAGCACCGGGAACTGGAGCGGTCGGTGAGCTACCGGCACCTCATCCGGCTGGAATGTTACAAGCTGGCGAAGCACCTACTGGGGATGGAGGCGGAGTTCAGGCCGTTCCGTGCGTGGTGGTAGCGTAGAAAAGGTGAGAGCGGGAAAAGGATGGCACTACCCTACCCTATTTTTCTGGAATAAAAACTTGATTTTCATGTATGTGATTGCGGTATATGACGTGGCGTCGGAACGGACGGGGAAGATGCTAAGGCTTTGTCGGCGATACCTGCACTGGGTGCAGAACTCGGTGTTCGAGGGGGAAATCACGGAGGTGAAGCTGAAGGAGCTGCTACACGAGGCGGGGAAGGTGATGGACCTGTCGTACGATAGCTTAATACTGTTCAAGAACCGCAATGCGAACTGGCTGGACAAGGAGATTGTGGGGCGGGAGAAGTCGTCGGTTGACCAGTTCCTGTAGTCGTCGCCGACGACTCTTGGTTGGTTTTTCGGGTCACCATGTTCTTTGAAATTTTGGCTATTCAATTGATTGTCAGCGACTTGTAGTTGTCGTCGCTAGCCTACGGGTTTTGCGCTACTGGGGGTTGACTTTTTTGTGAGGTTGTTTTTGTGGTTTTTATTTCACCTATTGTGTTGATTGCCAATGGGATAAATATTTTAACTTGCGGGCTCTTAATTGCACCTGATTGGAATTGAAACGGTCGTAGGCTTGGCAGTGCGTGTAGGTGTTGCAGCTCTTAATTGCACCTGATTGGAATTGAAACTTTCACTTACAAAGGCCAGTCTTGGCATGTGTGCGCTCTTAATTGCACCTGATTGGAATTGAAACTTTCGTCAACGAGCATAGAATGCTGCGCAAATATCAACTCTTAATTGCACCTGATTGGAATTGAAACTTTTGCTTTTGCTGCTGCAGGTCGTGCCGCTGGTGGCCTCTTAATTGCACCTGATTGGAATTGAAACCAGCCTTACCAGCCTGGACTTTTTGCAACCTACCTTCTCTTAATTGCACCTGATTGGAATTGAAACTGGACTATATTGGCCGCATAGAACGCCTCGGCCTTCTCTTAATTGCACCTGATTGGAATTGAAACTTCTGTAATGGAATCCTCTAATTCCTTCCATTCTGCTCTTAATTGCACCTGATTGGAATTGAAACGCGCCAAGACCGTGCAGGTCGGCATCGTCACCTTCGCTCTTAATTGCACCTGATTGGAATTGAAACTCTTCGCCACTGCCGCTGGCATGATGGTGATGCGTCCTCTTAATTGCACCTGATTGGAATTGAAACTGCCTTCTTGTCCTTGTTAGGCCCTGCGGTGATTGCTCTTAATTGCACCTGATTGGAATTGAAACGGGTGAAGGCCCACATGCGCAGGCTCAAGGGTGGCACTCTTAATTGCACCTGATTGGAATTGAAACCGGAGTTGATGCGGAGGCTGCGCACCTCGCCAGCGCCTCTTAATTGCACCTGATTGGAATTGAAACATGAATGCCTGTGTTTGCTGGGTTCTAAGGAAATCCCTCTTAATTGCACCTGATTGGAATTGAAACTTCATCTGAGAACTCCCCAAAACGCATTGCGGTAGGCTCTTAATTGCACCTGATTGGAATTGAAACTTGCTCAAGCAATGACGGCGTGACTTTGTAGGTGCTCTTAATTGCACCTGATTGGAATTGAAACCATGGTAGCCCGGCTTCGCTCAGTGGCCGGGTCAACTCTTAATTGCACCTGATTGGAATTGAAACTTAGTTGACGCCGGGCTTTCGTTTTAAGGTCCCTTACTCTTAATTGCACCTGATTGGAATTGAAACGTTACCGCACTGATTGAAAGCACACCTACATTATATCTCTTAATTGCACCTGATTGGAATTGAAACCTTTGACAAGCGCTTTTGCTTGGACAATTTTAGCGCCTCTTAATTGCACCTGATTGGAATTGAAACCTTCTACCCGGCTTTGCTTGTTAAGTAGGTGGATGCTCTTAATTGCACCTGATTGGAATTGAAACTTGTTCTTGGGTTACGAATGGATTGTTGTCAGGCAGCTCTTAATTGCACCTGATTGGAATTGAAACTGCGTAAACTCTTAGCCGATTATCAAACCACATGGCTCTTAATTGCACCTGATTGGAATTGAAACAACTTGTTGACAAATTTGACCGGGTTGATTAACATTCTCTTAATTGCACCTGATTGGAATTGAAACGCCGACATGGAACTCTTGGAAAAAAGGGGAACGGCAGCTCTTAATTGCACCTGATTGGAATTGAAACATATCTCGATGGCACGGCTGAGGTTGCCGGGCTGGACTCTTAATTGCACCTGATTGGAATTGAAACTTCGTCCAATTGTGCGCTGTACTGCCCAGATACCATCTCTTAATTGCACCTGATTGGAATTGAAACCATCTACAGCAATGCCAACGACCCGCTGGTGCTCCTCTTAATTGCACCTGATTGGAATTGAAACAAAGGGATGAGCTGATAGTCGAAATCAAAACGAGCTTCTCTTAATTGCACCTGATTGGAATTGAAACTCACCAATACCAGCGCCACCACCCCGCAGGGCGGTGCTCTTAATTGCACCTGATTGGAATTGAAACCCGAACCCGTCACACTGGCGGAGGCAAAGCTGCACCCTCTTAATTGCACCTGATTGGAATTGAAACATGGACGCACCTGCCTTTTTTGGGCGTTGCTTTCTCTCTTAATTGCACCTGATTGGAATTGAAACATGGCACGGCCTTGGCAAAGCAGACGATGGGCGGTGACTCTTAATTGCACCTGATTGGAATTGAAACATGTTTATCATGGAAGTTGGCCCAGCCCCAGCCTTCTCTTAATTGCACCTGATTGGAATTGAAACAAGTTGAGGCGGTCGCACCCAGAACATACATGTGACTCTTAATTGCACCTGATTGGAATTGAAACTCATCTGGTACGGCGGCTTCAACAACCCGCACATCCTCTTAATTGCACCTGATTGGAATTGAAACCTTTCCAATCTCTCTCATCCAGAATATTTTGTGAAACTCTTAATTGCACCTGATTGGAATTGAAACTCGAGAAGGAGCGGGGACTGCTTTCGCCTGGGACTACTCTTAATTGCACC
>JBGSWN010000051.1:0-7763 GCA_041752395.1 Saprospiraceae bacterium
CGTACAAACGACGGATTAAAAATACCCATCAACCCCAATGCGGCACCTTTTGAACAAAAATATCAGCACCAAACCCCAGCCATGGCTCAAAAACTGATTGATAAACCCCTGACTATCAAAGAACTACTGTTATGGAGACCATAAATATTGCCATGACTTAATCGTTTAGTATCTGAAATTCCAAGTGAAATATTTGAGGAATATATCTGCATAGAATTTATCACAACCTTTATCCGGGCTGAAATAGTATTTGCCAGTGGCTGTTAGCGGAAATGCAGTGTATTTATAACTCCCGCTTTTTCTGCTAAAATAACCTATTGAGGCCTCAATGCTAATGTTTTCTGTAAGGCCAAAATCAGCACCAGCATTCACGCTGCCCCATAGCAGACCAACTGGATTTACTGTAAGGTCCACCTGCGCATTGCTCTTCGTCAAAAAAGCGCCGAAGCAGAGAACTGTGAGAACTGTAAGTAACTTGAATGATTTCATAAAGTAAATAAAGTTTATGTGAGAGAATAAGCACAAGTTAGGGTTGGATTTTGAGTTTTAGGTTAGGGAACTGCTTTCATTAAAAAGCCCTTCCGGCTTGGCCAAAAACGGCCCTTCCGCTACTTGGTCTTGTTTGTAAATCAGATGTAATTTAGGCAAGAATTTGGGTTTGGGAATATTTGGGCAATTTTTTCAGGGGTTTTTAAGAATTTCTTTGAACTATTTAAGCATTCGCAATCTTTGGGGAGCCATCGCAATTCTCACCCAGTAAGCCCAAAGTGCTACCAACGCAGGGTAAATAATTACGACTCCACGGTTGAAGCCCCACGCTTTTTCAAACTCAAAATGATGGAAGTGCATGACGGCACGGGTCATGCCGCAGCCCATGCACTCGATATTGAAGAGGAATTTGGAAAGACAAAGCGTGATGCCTGTATGGTCAAAAAAACTGGCGGGTAATACCCAAAGCACGATGGGGGCTGCCAGCAAAACCATGAGCCAAATCCATTTTGTCCAATTCTTCATTTTGACTAAAATGAAGATGGGTTGGAAATGAAGTTCAAAAAAACTCCTTCCAACCCATCCAGTTTTATCGTTTAGCCCTCCAAATGAGGGGGGATTTATCTGCCTAAGACATAACGCACAGACAGTGCTCCGTATCCTCCACTGAACCCGTTTCCGTAACCTGTCAAGAAGAAAGTAGGTACCCAATCGGCAGAAAGGCTAATCGGAACTTCGTCGAAAGTATATTCCAAACCAAGGTAGCCTTGCAAAGCAAAGCTCGTATTGGAAGAGTTGTCGCCCACAAAACGATTGTCATAGTTCCAAAAATAGACGCCAGCACCGCCACCAACATACCATTGAAGATTATCCACACTTGGAATGTCCTTGTGAACTTGGTACGCACCATTAAGGGAGAACCAACTGTAGTAATTGTAGCCCCGATAGGCACCATAGAACTCTAATGCACTCGAATTAGAAATGAATTTTTTGTAAGAAAGTGCTACTGGGGAACCCAATCGTAGGCCAATGGCCGAACTGTAATTCTGGCCATTTGCATTGTAGGCAGCGAAAAGGCCGAAGGCGATAAAGAACAGAATTGTAAATTGTTTTTTCATCTTAAAAAAAATTTAGGTTTGATTGTGAATCTTAATTGGGTCGTCAAAATAGGTGCATCATTCTAGGCTCAAAGCTATGTGATAGCGGTCATTCTTTATGAAAAAATTCGCTCCAAAATTTTCAGCGTAATCAAATAAGTCGGTTTTACGCCCTCCTCTCCCAAGCTACCAGAAGCGAGCGTATGGCCTGTCAGCAAAGGATTGTCCGAAGCGTAATAGGCATATCGCAGCACGACGCTTTCACTAATGTTTTTTCTGATTTTTGACGCAGCTTGGATGGCCTTTTGGTAGTGCGCTCCCTCCATTTCCAGCCCAACGGCCCGCCACGAGGAGCGCAGGAAATACCGCAGGATGTCCTTGTTCTGAAGGCTGGTGCCGAGCACCGTAATCATCGTGCCCTCGCTCACCAGCAGCCCGTTTCCCTCAAAGTCTTCCTTCGTAAAATCGTTGACGAACGGGTAGTTGTCCGCCGTGCCCTCGAACACATGCGCCGTAGGCACCATAATGTCGCCCTTGCCCCCTTCCAGGATGCCCGCTTTGCCCATCAGCGAGATAGAAGCGACATTCAGCGGGATTTTCAAAGGTGGATTAGGAATAGATGCGCCCTCCATTTTCGATTTTTCATTTTCGATTTCAAATGGCTTCAAAAGCTCGTCCATCACTTCGTAAGCCTGTTCGCCGAAGGCATAGTCAATCACCAGTAGCAGCGGTTTTGCGGCAGCGATAAGTTCGGCGTTCCACTGCATTTCTGGTGCAATCCCTTCTGGGTTAATTTGTTGTGTATCAATGATTTGTGCGGTAATATTGGTTCCGCTGTGGTCATCAATCTGAAAGAGGCCGTGACTTACCGCATAGTCCACTACTTGCTGGCGCAATTCCTGATTTTCATGGTGGCTGAGCTCACGGGCAAGCTCTTCCATGCCCTTGCCACTGGTTTTAGTGCGTGTTGCACCGAAGGCGAACAAGCAGTTCATCACGCTGTGCGGATTGGAGGAAATGATGTGGATGGGGCGGTCAAGCCAGCCCTTTTTATGCAAGAACTGTTTGATGTTGTCGGCCCAAGCGCTGCCGAATATATGATGCCCAATTTTTTCCCGAAGGGCAGCCGAAAAAGTGATTTCACGGTCGTTCTTGTCCTGCTCCTCTTCGATGGAGAGCTTGCCCATCCAATAAACGATGTGGAATAGACTGTTGACTTTGCTCGCCCCCTCGAAGCGTTTCACGGCTGCCAGCGTGTCCTCGAAGGTGCGCCCAAGCAGCCCGCTCAAGTAAGTGCAGGCCACTTCCCGGTTGATGGGTTCGCCCAGTTTTTCCTGCTCCACCACTTGCTCCAAGTTTATCCAGTCCCGCTTTTTCCGGCCTTTGGGGTCGAGTGCATTGCGGCGCACTTTTTCCGCCTCGATGTAAAGAAAAGTGAGGTGCGTCAGGATGTCGTAGATGTCCGAGCGGCCGTTCGTCAGTTCGATGAACATCTGTTCTTCGTCAATGCGGTAGCAGTTCCGCCTGCGCTTGGGCGGCACGATGGGATTGAAACCAGACAATTCAAAGCCTTCCTTCGTAATGAGCCGGATGTAGCGGCACTCCTCAATGCCCTCCGGCAAACGCTGAAAAATGTATAACAGTCCATCCAGTTCCACCCGCTCGGGGTCGCCGATGGCGCCGTAGATTTCGGGCTGGAGCACCATCAGCGCTTCAATCATCGCCTCACCGCTCACGCCGAGCGGCTTGTACCCGCCCCGAATAAAGAGGTGGCGCATGGAAATATACAATTGCTGGATGGCTGACCGGGATTCTTGGGCACGGGTTCTTTCTATCATTTTGCGATTTTTTTGCGGAGCAAAGTAAGGCATACAATCTCAAATGGCCTGGCCAAAAGGTGGACTTCTAGATCAAACGATGCTTCCAAGGTTTTGGTTAACGTATTGACAAGATAGTTTTTACCAAAAAGCATAAAGCAAAAACGCCATTTGAACTCAATGCTCAAATGGCGTTAATTGTTTGGTTTTCAGTGGATTAGGTTTTTTTTTAAAAAGGCTAGCACTGCCTCACTCTACGATAGCCCTAATGTTCCAGTTGATGCTTTCCCCGGTGCGCTCCTGGTAGGTTAGCCAATCTTGGTCGGAGCCGGAGAAGAGCCAATCGCCGTTTGTTTTGCGGGGACCAGCATCGCAGCCGATGGATTGCTGCTGCGAGGCAAGTTCGACGTACACGCTGACCCAGAGGTCATCGCCCGTTATTTCGATGCCCGGTGTGATTTTCACTTTGTTCCATTGTGGGAATTCAAGGGAACTCAGCACATCGCTTTGAAGCATCAGCGCACCAGGTGAGGAAGAATTGCCTTGTTTGTAAATTTTGATGATACAAGCCTGTGGCAATTCCCCGACGAAAACCTGCACCGCTGTCAGTTTTTTGCCCACTAGGTCAGCCAAGGTACTGGCTGGGAAGCGGACGGCCAATTCATGTTCGCCAGCTCCAAGTAGCGGGCCGGAGGCGTTGTCGTTGTCGTATTTTAGGGTGGTGACGCCAGATGTATCAGGGTTGTCGTCCTTCTTACAAGCTGCAAAAAAAAGAATTCCAAAGAAGAAAAGCAGGTGTGAGATTTTCATAAACAGTAGATTTTTGTGAAAAAAATGAAGCATGAACCTTTGGCTCTACTACTTTTAGAACTCAAATCTAAGGCCTTGAGATGTAGGCTTTGACATGCAAGGCAGCTAAATAATTGTTAAAAGCAAAAAAGGCTGCCACTGAATGTCAGGGCAGCCCAGAAAGGTTTTACGTGAAAATTACCTTGGAGCGCACAAAAAAAAGCCGGCCAGACTGTGTAATCGTCTTTGGCCGACTTGTAAAATGGTTTTTTAATGATTTTGGATATGCTTGTGGATAAATCTTTAAAAAAAAGCGTGTTCTTCGCCGAGCTGACTGCTAAAAAGGTGTGAAGCGCGTGTGTTTTTAGAAAAAGCGTGCATAAGAGAGCGTGTGTCTTTAGAACGTGATTGGAATAGAATCCAAATCTACAACGGGTAAATGAACGCAACTAAGGCTAAACGATAACCCTGCAATCTGGGCGAATAACTGTGCAGATTTGCTAATTGACAACATCCACGTTAATCGCTATCGCAGGTTCACAGCCTCAAAAAATCATTGAATTGGGATTCAAACGCCTCCATTTTGCCGACCGAAATGCTGACTTCAGCGCCTGTGCGTAGGTAAATGACACCATTTCTACCAGTGTGTACGTAGCGTTCGATGAAGGCGAGGTTGACCAGATAGCTATGGTGGCATCGGTTGAACAATTGGCTTGGCAACTGCTCTTCGATGTCTTTCAGCGTTTTAGAAGCCTTGAAACGGGTAGTTTTCCCTTCTTTTTGATAAAAAATATCAGTGGTAGCCCCATCGGCTTGGCAATATAGAATATCACCTGCCTTGATGGCAATGTTGCCTTTCCGGGAATCAGAGATAAGTAGCCCCTGCATCTCAGGGTTTTCCAAGCTGTTGCGCTGATTTTCTGCTATTTTTTCGGTTGCCTTTTCTATGGCTTTGGATAGGTCTGAGATGCTGTAAGGTTTCACCAAGTAGCCCCAAGGCTGAACGTGGTTGATGGCTTGCACGGCATAGTTGGGATAGGCGGTGACGAAGATGACGCCGAAACTTGGGTTCGGGCATTTTTCGAGAAACTCAAAGCCGTTGCCGAAGGGAGGCATTTCAATGTCGAGAAATACCAATTCGGGTTGGTTCCGCTGCACTTTGAACAGGGCGTCGCTGACGGAGCGGGCTTCTTCCACAATATTGATTTGCGGAAAATATTGTACCAGCATACCCCGGAGCGTATTGATGGCACTTATTTCATCCTCTATAATGAACGTGTTGATTTTTTTCATAAAAAGGATTCGATTGGTTAAAAGGTATTTAAATATCAATTTCCGGGACGGGAATCAACTATTTTTTCAAAAATGATACGACTACTTCTGTGCCGCTGGTTTTTGGTTCAGACTTGCTCCGGTCATTATTGATAATTTTCAGTTTTACATCATGAATCTTGTTAATCATCTGTACTTTTTGGTCAAGGAGTTGCAGCCCTTTTGAGGGGCGGCGGTTAGGTTGCAAACTTTTCCGCCTCAATGATTCTTCCATTCCCACGCCGTTATCGGTTAGGGTGCAGTACAGAAATTGCCCTTTATCTTCAAATCTTACAGTCAATTCGGACGGCTTATCCGGTGACAAGCCGTGGATAGTGGCATTTTCGAGGATGGGCTGTAGCAGCATCGCAGGGAATCTGAGGGAGGGGTCAATCGTTTCTTCCCCAAAGATTTCATAACTGAACTGGTCGCCAAAGCGAAGTTTCACCATTTCAAGATAGTCTTTTACATATTGTAGTTCTTCATGAAACGGTATGAAATCCATCTCTGAAAAAGTCATGGTACGCCGCAGCAGGTCTGAGAATATGGAGATATATTCACTGGCCTTCACCGGGTCGGGTGGATAGAAGAACTGTTGAATGGCGTTGATGCTATTGCCCACAAAATGCGGGTTCATCTGGGATTTGATGGCTTGCAGCTGGAGTTCGGAGGCGGTGCCTTGGAGCTTGATAAATTCAGATCTAGCTTTAATCATTCGCCATATACTATAAGAAATAAATGCTAAAATAATAAAACTGAACCAGATGGTCTGCCACCAATATGGCAGTATGGTGATAGTGATTTGGTCGGATTGGGTACTGCGGGTACCACCTGGGAGTATAGCAATGGCGGAGGACAGGTACCGACCAGGTGTCAAATTCGCCCCAAAATTTTGCGTTGATCCTTCTACGATTGATGTATTGGGTTGTTTGTTGAAAATGCAATTGAGAAGGTTGCCGAAGGTTATCAAATGGAAGGGCAGGAGTTTTTCTTCTGATTGGTATTCAAATTTAAGATTGCCTCGCATGCGGAAGTAAAGCCCAGCTATGTCCAGTTCCAGCATCGTGGCTCCCGCTGGAAGGGATATTTCTTTGGTGGTTTCTTGATTTGATGTTAGGTCAAGTTCTATTTTCTTGCTTCCAAAATTATATCTGAGACCTGTAATTTGCGTTCTAAAATCACCAGATTCGGTGCCATCTTTCAGGATAAACCGTGAAATTCCGGCTACTGTTGCTACCCAGAGTGTGTCATTATATGCTAATATAGCATTGACGTTGTTGGACACTAATCCGTTAACTTCACTTAGATTCTGGACGTTCAATTGCTTATCCAAGCTGTACGCTCCTTTGTTGGTGGATAACCAAACTTTTTCATCAGATTCAATGAATAAAGATTGGATGTTTTCAATAGGTATGGTTAAAATATCATTCAAGATTTTTACACTAATTACTTTGCCATCATTCAAGTATGCTTCTAGCAATCCATAATTGGAAGTGGCCACCAACAACTTGTTTGGACCAAAGCTTTTGATTGAAATAATACGACGGGAGAGCGGTTTGAAATAGTCTCCCCAGTTGGTTTGAAAGGAGTCTTTACTTGAATATAGTCCATTGAGCCCTCCTGCCCACATGAAACTATCAGTATCCATTGTTAAGGATGTGGTTCTGCTATTTAAAATTCTTTTTGGCTTGGCTTCAAAACTTTCTTTCACTAATAATCCATGAGAAGTGCCCAACCAGATATTATTATTACGGGTTAAATAAGCAGATTTTAGCGCACCAAGTCCCAATTCTCCTTCAAGCTTGCCAGATTTACTTGAATAAAGTGACTCTTCACTGATGGCCAACCAAGTGCCATCGGGATAGGCTAATATTTGAAGTACACGATTGTAGCCATCATCAGAACCGATGCTGATTTTTTTCCACCTGTTATTTTTTCTGAAAAAAAGATTGCCTGTATCATCACCCGCAACTATCTGATTATCGTTTAACTTGGCGATAGAGATGAAGTTATTGGATTGGAAAGGAGGGACTCCTTCAATAGTATATTTTATTGCAGCGTTTCTAGGCAATGCAAACAGCCCATCATTAAGCGTGCTGAACCACATGGTGCCTTCTTTGTGGGTGCGGCTTTGATTTGATGTAAAATCATAGGCCATTATTATCCAATTTTTCCCAGAACTGTTGCCATCTCCCGTTTGTGCAAATAAGCCCCCTGAGCAATAGCATGTGTTGGACAGGCTCATGGTTCCACCGCATGC
>JBGSWN010000052.1:0-34312 GCA_041752395.1 Saprospiraceae bacterium
AGCAATTGGAAGCGTCGCATTGGGCCCGGCAAGGGCTGTATCCTTCCAGATTTCGGAAATCTTGAGCTTTAGCCATATTTATCCTCCCGTATTCGGGCGATAAATCTTTAATAATTGATTATCAAGCATATTGACTGATTGGATAGCTTCATGGATTCTATTGGCCAACCCTTCAAAATCGGCGTCTTCCGTGCAAGCAATAATGCCAAAATGAGAAGGAACCATCAAATGAAGACGGCCAAAATGTCGCCTATTGAGCGTGAGCACACATCGTTTTTCTGAAATAGCAAAATCAAGAACTTCTTCATCTGGAATTTTCCTGTTGGCTCTACCTGCTTCGAGGCTTGTCAACACATCATGTCCCATTTCCCTAAGCAATAAAACCACTTGGCGGTAGAAATTCTCATTTGCGTAAATCCTTGCCATATTTAAAATTGCTCGTTTTCAAGGATTAGGTTTTCGATTTCTAACTTGTTTCCCCGGAAATAATTCCAAGCATTGCGAAGGTCGTCTTGGGTGAGCGTTGGGTATGATTCAAGCAATTGGGCGTCAGATAGCCCTAGCTTTTTTGAATTGACCAGCGACCAAACTGGGATGCGGGTACGGGTAATACAAGCTTCACCACCACAGACATTGGGCGTCTTTTCAGTGCCGGGAAAAATACCACTCAACTCACTGGCCACCCATTGCAGTAGTTGCGCTTTCTCTGCAGCAGTCATTTCAGGTAGCAATGCTTCGGCTTTATCAAGAACAGTCATGCTTTGTAATTTTATGCAAATATAGGAATAGGATGGGTTTTGATTAATCGAAAGTAGTGGTTGCTGCTATGTAAGCTATCGCTGTTCGCAGAAAAAAATGCATTTGATTCATACAAGTTTCTCTTTGTTACGTTAAATTTAGGCAATCATTTTCAGACAAAAAAAACTATGACCAAGAAACAGATAACACAACTACTAGAAAACCGTTTCCAACAATTGGAAATGATTAGTATCTTTCGGAAGGAATTTGAAGAAAAAGAGGGTAAAAGCGGCGTTTTAAAACAAATTGACCGTTTATTGGATGAGATTAATGAACTGAAAAAGAAACTCGAAACTTTCGACAACGATTAAATTCAAAGCCATGCATCAAGTAAAGAAGGATATTAATACGGAAGAAATACTTCGGGGTCTGGACGAAGGCCTACAACCCATCCTCCAAAATATCAAAGTCGAGCAATTGTCCAACACCGACAAGAAAGCCATTTTATCCAAACTGGAACAATTGGAACAACTCGCCCTCCAAGTAAAAAAGGAGTTACTGAAACCATAGCAGCCCCCGCTCAAAACTCAAAACTCGCAGCTCGAAACTCCTCCCCCTCACAGCTCCACCACCGTCACCCCATCCCCCCCTTCATCGCTCGCCGGATGGTACGATTGCTTCACCTCCCGATATTCCCGGACTTTATTGCGAACCATATTGCGAAGCACCCCCGTGCCACGACCATGAACGATGCGCAGATTGCTAGAACTGTTCATCAGCGCCCGGTCCATAAACTCCTCCACCCGGCGCAGTGCCTCGTCCGGCGTTAGGCCACGGATGTCCAGCTTGTTCTCGAAGCTGGCAAGCTGGTTCAGGGTATCCACGGAGATGCTTTTTTGCTTCTGCACGTTCAGTTCCTCACGGGCATGTTCGAGGTCACGCAGCTTGACGGTGAGGCGCATTGGGCCCATCTGCACGATGGCCTTTGACTTGTCAATGGCTTCGACCGTGCCGCTGGAGCCGCCGCTTTTCATGCGCACGAGGTCGCCCAGTTGAATATCTCCCGCCTTCGCCTTTTTGAACTGCGACAGCGGCGCTTCTTTATAAATCTGCTCCTCTAATTTGATGACGGCCTGCTCGGCTTCTTCCCGCTCCGTTCTTGCCTTCTCTGCCAGCACTTTCGCCAATTCAAGGTTCTGCTGCTCCCGAATTTCCCGCACCAGTTTTTCCATTTCCCGATTGTCCTTCACCACCACTTGCAGGTTCTTTTCCTTGGCTTCCAGTTGGAATTTTTTGCGGCGGTATTCGAGGTCACGGTGCAGTTCGTCGTAGCTTTTTATCAGCTTTTCGAGTTGTCTTTCCTTCAAGGAAATTTCCAGCAGCTTGTCCTCGGCCTCCTTTTTTTCCCGTTGCAAATTGATGAGCAAATCATCCACGGCCACCTCGTTCTTGCCCGTGCGCTGACGGGCGTAGGCGAGTACATTTTTTGAAAGACCGCTTTTCTGCGCAATCTCAAAAGCGTAACTGCTGCCGGGGCGGCCGGCCTTGAACATATACGTCGGAGCGAGGTGCGCCTGGTCGAAAAGCATGGAGCCGTTGAGGATGCCCGGCGTCTTGAAGGCGAACATTTTCAGGTTGGAATAGTGCGTGGTGATTACACCGAACACCTTGCGCTCGTTGAGTTCTTTGAGGATTGCTTCCGCAATGGCGCCCCCCATCTTCGGGTCGGTACCGGAGCCAAATTCGTCAATGAGGACGAGGGTTTTGCCATTGGCATGTTCCAAGAAATTGCGCATATAAACCAGTCGGCTGGAATAGGTGGAAAGGTCGTCCTCCAGCGATTGCGAGTCACCAATGTCGGCGAAGATGTTTTCGAAGACGCCCATCTCGCTGATTTCGTCCATCGGCACCAGCATCCCGCTTTGCATCATGAGTTGCAGCAAGCCAACGGATTTCATCAGAATAGACTTGCCCCCGGCGTTCGGGCCGGACAGAACCACGATTCGGTTTTCGCCGTGCAGTTTCAGGTCGAACGGCACGGTTTCCCGTCCGATTTTTTTGTTTTTCAAATACAACAGCGGGTGCTTGCCCATCTCCGTTCCGAAGGACGGGTTTTGCGTCAGCTTCGGCATGTCGGCGTTCATTTCATTGGCCAGTCGGGCCTTCACCATGATGACGTCGAACTGTACGATGAGCGCCAGGTATTGCCGCAGCTGTGGCGTGTACGGCCGCAGGGTGTCGCTCAGTTCCTTGAGGATTCGCCAAATTTCCCGCAGCTCGTCCTGGTGCAGGTCGAAGATGTCGTTGTTGATTTCGATGACGGGTTCCGGCTCGATGAAGGCGGTGCGACCCGTGGCAGATTCGTCGTGGATGATGCCCCGGATTTTGCGCTTGTGCTCCACTGGCACAGAGAGTACCCGGCGGTTGTTTCGGATGGATTCGACGTTGTCGGTGAGCCAGCCGGAGTTGCGGTAGTTGTTGATGAGGGTGCGGAAGACCTTGTCGAGTTCCCGGCCCTTGTTGCCGATTTCCCGGCGGATGGTCTGGAGGGCAGGCGAAGCGTCAGGCCGGATGTCGCCGTTTTCATCGAAAACCCTGCCGATGGCAGTATGCAGCGCCGGGTCGAAATTGACGGGGCGGATGATGTCGTAGAGACTGGGGTAAATCTTCTGTCGGTCCGGCGTGAAAAACCGGAACACCCCGCCCATGATGACCAGCACAGCATTGATGCGGACGAAGCCATCTTGCGGCAGCACATAACCTTCGATGTCCAGCATTTTCAGGTCGGCGGCGAGGTCTTCATATTGCGCCAGCGGAAAATGGTCTTTCTTCGAAATGGAAAGCTTGTACTCCGCTACTTCCCGCAGCCGCTTTTCGATTTCATCCACGTCGGTCATGAACGGCAGCCGATGGATTTCGGCACGGCCCAGTTCGCCGAAGCATTCTTTGTCCAGCAGGGCGATTATTTTGTCGAACTCCAGTTTTTCAAGGAGGTCTTTTGGCTCAAGGCGCATGTAATTTTAGGTTTCGTTGATGCGGAAAATTGTGGTCGCCCAATTTATTGGGCAGACCGTTTTCAAGTTACTCGGCCTACCCAATAAATTGGGCGACCACAAAAATACGAGCATGGGAACAAACGGGTGCGGATTCAGTTCCTTTGGAAGTTTATTTTTTGGGCGGCGGCAAAACTAAAGGTCATTGCCGAAGGCAATAGCCTGCCCCGATTTTACATCGGGGACAAAGGGAAGTGCCGAGCAGACTTGCCCAGCATGACATCTGGGCACCACCGAATATTGATGCAACGAGAACGACTAAAAGCAAGTTCTCATCAATTATTTTGACTTACCTCTCCAAAAAAGAGGTAAATTTTAAAAGAGAATCGTTTTTTTGCATTCCGTTTCCGAAAGCTAATGGGTGTGCATTGTACACCTTTCAATTCGGAAAAACTGTTCTCCTCAAATTTCTAGAAACCTATTGGCAACAATTTTATTTTTGACAAGGCTTTCGCTTTGATTGCAAAACGATAGGCTCGATACTTCTGCCAAGTTTTCCCAACAATGGAGGTCAATTCAGTTCACACATTTTTTTCAAATAACATTCATCAATGACCAGACGTAATTTAACTTTCCAGCCACTGGTTCTACTGTTTTTCCTTGGGCTGGTTTTGCCCATGAGTGCCCAGGTGAACTCAAAGGCTGAAATCGCCAAACAACTCCTTTTGACCAAGTTGGCGGAAACAACCCTTAGCCCTTCCGATCTGGAAACGATGCAGATTTCTTCGGAAACCTTCAGTGAAAAAAGTGGTGTTTCGAGCATCTATTTTCAGCAGTACATCAATAGCATTCCAGTGCACGGGGCCATCCTCAATGTCAATGTAACGTCAAACAACGAATTGCTTAGCTACGGCAATCGATTTGTACCCTTAAACAGCGATGAAGTGAAAGGAGCTGCTCCGCCAGCAATAACCTATATGAGTCCAGAACAGGCCCTCCATGCCGCACTGGCATCCTTGGGGATTCAAGAAACTGGCCCATTGGTGCAAATATCAACAGGCAATGGCCCGATTCAAGAAACTGTTTTTGAAAAAAGCAATATTGCCATAGAAAATATCAAGCTGCAGCTAGTTTATCAACCCATAGATAACAATGGCAGCTTGGCCAGGCTAGCTTGGCAGGTGGAAATACAGACATTGGACAACCAAAACTGGTGGTTGGCCAGGATGGATGCCGAAACGGGTGAAATGCTGGACAAGAACAACTACGTGCTGCATTGCGATTTTGGATTGACAAATGCTGATAAATGCCATCACAAGCACACGGTCAAAGCGCCAGACCAAAGCTATTTTGACCTAGGCATTGATTTTTCATTTCAAAATGAGGTGGCACCTCCCATGGCCCCGCCGGTGCTGAACCGCTACAAAGTTTACCCTCAGCCAATCGAGAGCCCCAACCACGTTGCACCACTGCCCCCGGCAGATAGCCGTGTGTCGGTGGACAACCCAGCCAGCCCTACAGCTTCACCTTTTGGCTGGCACGATACCAATGGCGTGGCCGGGGCAGAATTTACCATTACAAGGGGCAATAATGTACATGCCTACACTGACACGAACAACGATAACTTGCCTGACGCTGGCTCCAGCCCTGATGGGGGTGCCGACCTTGAATTTGTTTTCCCGATTGACCTGACTCAGGCTCCCAGCACCTATCGGCCAGCGGCTGTCACCAACCTTTTTTACTGGAACAACTATATCCACGATTTTGCCTATGCCTATGGCTTTACACCTTTGAACGGGAACTTTCAGGTGAACAATTATGGAGGTGGTGGCAGTGGGAACGACGATGTGCAAGCGGAAGCCCAAGACGGCGGTGGCACTAACAACGCCAATTTTTCCACGCCGCCAGATGGGTCCCGCCCACGGATGCAGATGTACATCGGCACCACCCCAAACCCAGATGTGGATGGCAGCCTTGACAATGGCGTGGTTGCTCATGAGTATGGGCACGGAATATCCAACCGTTTCACGGGCGGCCCTGCGAACACTAGCTGCCTCGGCAACCAAGAGCAGATGGGCGAAGGCTGGAGTGATTTTTACGCCCTGATGTCCACTATCGAGCCAGGCGATTTGGGCACTGATTCCAGAGGCATTGGCACTTATTTGTTCGGGCAGTCACCTAATGGCACAGGTATACGGCCTACACCTTATTCTACGCTGATGAGCGTTAACCCCGCTACCTATAATACCATTAAAACTGCTTCTATCCCACATGGAATTGGCTATGTTTGGTGCGGCATGATATGGGACCTTACCTGGGCCATGATTGCTGACTATGGCACAACGCCTGGGTTTAATATAACGATGAACCTTGTGAATGAAGGGATGCGGTTGCAGCCCTGCAGCCCTGGCTTTGTGGATGGTAGGAACGCCATCCTTGCTGCCGATGTGGCGTTGAACGGTGGTGCCAACACTTGTCGTATTTGGGAGGTTTTTGCAAGGAGGGGCTTGGGCTTCAGTGCCAGCCAAGGGAGCACGGGCAGCCGGAGTGATGGGACGGAGGCTTTTGACATGCCAGCTACTTGTTTTGTGGATGCAGAACCAGAGGTGGTATCTGTCTGTGCCCCGGCAAATGCCGTCTATACAGTGACAATTGGAGGAGCTGTTTTCAGCGGCCCAATTGATTTGACGGTACCGGGCCTCCCCGCTGGGACAACCGCAAATTTCTCGCTCAACCCGATCCCTCAAACTGGAGGGGTTAGTACATTAACCATCAGCAACACCGGTTCCGCTGCACCTGGCAACTATACATTGACCGTGACCGCCACCAGTGGTGCCAACGTTAAAACAGATGATGTTGTCTTAAGAATCCAAAATGCGACTCCGACGGCTCCTACTTTGGTGTCGCCACCCAACTTGGCCTTGCACCAGTTTACCCCGCTACTAACTTGGAATGCTGTGTCAAATTCAACCACCTATGATGTCCAGGTCTCACTTGTGCCCACATTCGCTACAACAGTGGCCAATATTACTGCCCTGACTACAACCAACTATCAAATAGTTGCCACACTCAGCCCGAATACCACTTATTATTGGAGGGTTCGTGGGGTAAATACTTGCGGGATGGGCAATTGGGCTGCGACATTCAGATTCCAAACCTACAATTCGGAATGTTTTGTGAATCATGTAAGTACCAACGTGCCGATAGCCATTTCTGCTTCCGGAACACCTACCGTGAACTCCACTTTGAACATTAGTGGCGTCGAAGGCAACATTATCTCTATTAAAGTGAAAAACCTTAATATCCATCATACCTGGATTGGTGACGTAAAAGCGACATTGATTTCACCCAACAATATAAGTTATATTTTATTTGATAGGCCAGGTGTACCAACCTCGAGTCAGGGTTGCAGCCAGAACCATATCCTTGCTACCTTCGATGATGCAGCTACGCTCACTGCCGCCCAGTTGGAAAGCACCTGCAATACCGCTTCCGGTGCAACCCCTCCGCCATACACCATCAATGGAACGTACCGTCCGGTTGACCTGCTGGCCCCGCTGGTTGGCTCATCCCCAAATGGGACTTGGACACTTAGGGTGCAGGACTTTGTCAACCAAGATGGCGGTTCCATTCAAGGCTGGAGCCTCGAGATTTTGACAAATTGCGAAACCTCCCTCAATCTTACCCAAACCTTTATGGAGGGATATATGACTGGCAACAGTATGCGCCCCGTACTATTGAACAGTGGCGTACCAGATGCGACAGTGAATCAGTGCGATACGATTACGGTAGCGCTTCATGCTTCAACTTTTCCATATGCTCAGGTTTATTCAACCAAAACGGTACTGAGCACTACCGGAGCAACTACTGCACTTTTTTCCCCAGCAGTTGTTAATAGCAGCTACTATGTGGTGGTTAAAGGCCGCAACTTGGTGGAGACTTGGAGTGCAAACCCTATGAACTTTGCTGTTTCCAATGCCTATAATTTTGGTTCAGCAGGGCAGGCGTATGGCAATAATCTTGGGTCGGTTGGCGGTATTGCGGTCATTTATAGTGGAGATATGGATGCCTACGCTGGAGGCAATGGCAGTATTGACTTGGTGGATTATCCTATTTGGGAAACGGATTACAATAATTTTGAGAGCGGGTATTTTTCTTCAGATTTAAACGGCGATGGAGCAGTTGATTTAATTGATTATCCTATTTGGGAAACTAATTACAATAACTTCATTTATGTCATTAAACCCTAGCGATTCAAAAATACCGGATATGCGCCGCCTTATCCACCTGTTGGTTAAAATCATACCCGAGTATCAGCTCGAATGAGTCGCTGGCAGCCGATTTTAAATTACCAATCGGGTAGTCGTAGGACATCCCTATGTTCAGGCCGTTGTGAAATTATAGGCTCATCCAGAGGTCAAAGGAATCCTGACTGCTCTGCTTCGGGCCTTGGGTATTGAAGGCGGCAAAGGCAGAACGGAAAGACAGGCCAAGCCAGCGTTTTTTCTGAAAAAACAAGGAGGCGTCCAAGTCGAAACTGGCCAGGGCAATGATGACCAGTACGGCGTTGATTCTTACGAAGCCTTCTTGCGGCAGCACATAACTCTCGATGTCCGGCATTTTCAGGTCAGCGGCGAGGTCTTCGTATTTCGCCAGCGGAAAATGGTCGTTCTTGGAAATCGTGGCCGCCCAATTTATTGGGCAGACCGTTTTCACCTTACTCGGTCTGCCCAATAAATTGGGCAATCACAAAAAAACGAGCATAGAAACAAATGGGTATGCTTACAGTTCCCGCTTGGGCTTTTTTCATAAAATTTGCTTGCGCAACGCCCTAAACCTGCTAAACCCTTAATCCTCACAATTCACACACCGCCAACTGGCACTCGCTAACCACTTCCTTCGGCTGCCAGAGGTAGATTTTGCGAAGCTGATAATGGATGGCCACTTTGTAATCCTTCAAAAACTGTACGCCGAGAATGCCGTCCAATTGCACCGGAAGTTCAGCACTGACTGCCTGTAAGTCCGCTAAAACTACTTCCAGTTTATCGAGCGAAAGGCCGCCAAGGTTCACGTCGTGGACGTAGCCTTTTTCCTGCCGCCTTCCTTCTGGTGCAAGTCCGGCTAGACGGAGCAAGCCGAGCGGCTCGAATTGCCGAAGGTCGAGAATTTCCGGCTGGAGGATGTTGCGCTCCGAGCCGGAGTCAATCCCCATGCGGACGAGCTGTTCGCCGAGCCGCATTTCAAGGTAGGGGATGTGGCCGCTCATTTTGAAGTCGAAGGCATCGGCGGAAGCGTAAGGGCCATCAGGACTGCGTTTTCTGTTCCCTTTCAATTTGGAAAGCATGATTTGTTGGCGCTCGAAATCAATTTGCAGCTCGTAGGTTTTCAGCACACTGTAGCCGATGATGCCAGCGATGGGGAGTTTTTTCACTTGCTCCAAAGCACTTAAATCCATCACCAGTGCTAGGTCTTTGGCGATATTGACACCCGCTATTTCTATCTGCTTCGCAATGAGGTGCTGCACCGTTAGCACTTCGCCGTATAGCCCCACGACTTCTGAGCGCTCTTCCGTTCCGGAGAAATAATGGCTGTTCAGGATGAGGTCGGAAGCCCCCGTATCGAAGAGGAAAGTGCCAGGCTGCCCATTGATGGTCGCTTCGACGAACATGGCATTGCCGACGAACTTAAAGGGGACGGTGATGGAGACATCAGCAGCTTGTAAAGTATGGCTTATAAGTATTAAATTTATGGTATAAAAAATGGATTTAAAAAATGCTTGCGCAAGGGCAAAAGCCTTCCAGGCAAGCTGGGTACGGGTGATTCCAACTTTCATTTTCGGGTGATTTAAAAAATATGACCGGCTAAACTTCGAAGCGTTGCCAATTGAAAAAAGCCTTGGCTAGTACAAAAGAACGACCTAATTACAAGGGGCGAAACAGCCGGTTTTGAGAAGGTTGGTAGTCCGGCCAGCGTTAATTATTTTTCAATTTTGAGTAAAATCAAATGTGGGGACAGACATGGTAAATACCCATGAATTTCACCTTCCTAATTTTCTTTCAATCGTAAATCGCTGATAGCACGATAAGTAGAATCGAAATCTGGCGAAAGTTAAAGACACTCGAAATGGAGGTCTCGAAAAGGGATAATGATGATTCTCCAAATTATCCAAGCGGCAACATTTGGAATGACCAAAATTCAGGAATTCTTTCAATCTTTGCGATTGAATTTTGATAAAAAACCACAACTACCTCCTGCCCATCCGTTTACCGCTGTCAATTTTTGCAAACAACTGTTGGCTACGTACCTTTTTAATAAATTACTCAAAAAACAGACCTCAGCGACTAAAAACTCATTTTTCAATAAAACGCTATGGTCCATAAGCTAAACCATGATTTCAAACCTTCCCATCATAAAACTTTATTATTCATGAAGACAAATTTTCACATTCAACACCTGCTCTGCCTCTTGTTAGCGCTATGTTTTAGCACCGAGCAGTTTGCACAGATTTCAATCCCGAATGGCTCCTTCACCGATGCCCAGGATTTTAGCACCCTGGCCAATTCTGGCACATCTTCCGTCGTGCCGACTGGCTGGGCCTTTTTTGAAACAGGCACCAACCAAAATGCTTTGTACGCTGCAGGTACTGGTAGTGGCAACGCTGGGGATACCTACAGTTTTGGGCCAGTTGCCCCCAATACCGAAAGGGCTTTCGGTGGCCTTCAGAGCGGTACTTTGGTGCCAACCGTTGGCGTTTGCTACACCAACAATACGGGGTCTGCCATCAATGCCTTGACAGTGACCTATACCGGTGAAACCTGGCGGGTTGGCACCGCTAACCGCACCGACGGCATCCAGTTCCAATACAACCAAAGCACAACGGCCATCAACGGGGCTGGAACTTGGACATCATTTGCCGCACTGGATTATTTCAATCCAGGCCAAGCTGCGGGCAGCGGTACGATGCAGCATTCTGCCACAATTTCTTCTGCCATAACGGGCTTGAACATAGCAGCAGGTGCCACTTTCTGTTTCCGGTGGAATAGTTTTGATGCGACTGGTGCTGATGACGGCATTGGTGTGGACGATTATAGCCTAGGCAATATCGTTGTAGCTGGTGGTAACCCACCCGTGGTGCTGACCTGCCCCACCAACACGACGACAGCGGCCTGTCAAACACAAGAAGCGGTGAACACGGCCTTTTCCAACTGGTTGGCCACGGCCAGCGGCAGCGGTGGCTGCAACGGCGTTTTAACAAATAACAACACTGGAGCACCCCCCTTCTGCGGCGGCACCACGACGGTGACCTTCACCTATACCAGCACCTGTGCGCCCTTGACGACCACCTGCCAATCCACCTTCACGGTGACGGCAGCGCCGCTCCCATCGCTGACCTGCCCCAACCCACTCACAAGGCCAGTTTGCCAAACTCGGGCCCAGGATAGCATCGCTTTGCAAAACTGGGTTAATACAAGCAGCTTCAGCGGAGGCTGCAATGGTTCCATAAGCTTCAATGGGTTCGACGGTCGGCCACCCAGCAGTTGCGGCGGTACCAAGACCTTGAACCTTACCTACACCTCCAGCTGCGCAGCACCCTTGAACTGTTCGGCTACCTTCACCATACCAACGCCAGCACCGCCCGTACTCACCTGCCCGACAAACACGACCATACCAACTGGGCAAACACAAATGGCAGTGAATGCAGCGTTTGCCACTTGGCTGGCCACGGCCAGCGGCACGGGCGGCTGCAACGGCGTTTTGAGCAACAACAACGTAGGCGCACCACCTGCTACGGGCGGCTCAACGACCGTGACCTTTACCTATGCCCAATCCCCGCCATCAACACCATGGAATGGGGCCTGTCCGTTTACGACGCAAACCTGTCAGGCCACCTTTTCGGTATCTGCTACGCCACCCGTTGTGCTGAGCTGCCCGACCAGTACAACCACCGACACCTGTCTGACGCAAGCTGCGGTGAATGCTGCTTTTGCAACATGGTTGGCCACTGCCACTGCCAGCGGCGGCTGTGACGGCGTTTTGACCAACAACAACACGGGCGCTCCATCGGCCTGTGGCGGCTTCACGACAGTGACTTTCACCTATACCAGTACCTGTGCGCCTTTGATTACTACTTGCCAGGCCACTTTCTCTGTACCAAATGCACCAGGTGTAGTGCTGAATTGTCCAGTGAATAGAATTGAATCAGCCTGCCTCACTCAGGACACCATCAATGCCCATTTCAATGCATGGCTGGCAACGGCCAGCGCCAGCGGCGGCTGCAACGGTAGTTTAACCAACAACAACACGGGCGCACCATCCCGTTGCGGAGGTTCTACGACGGTGACGTTCACCTACACCAGTTCGTGTGCGCCAACGACTACTACCTGTCAGGCGACGTTTACTGTGACTGCTCCACCTACGGTGATACTGACCTGCCCAGTCCTTAGAACGGAGCCAGCCTGCCTGACGCAGGACACCATCAATGCTCATTTTGCCGCTTGGTTGGCTACAGCCAGTGCAAGTGGCGGCTGCAATGGTGTATTGACAAATAACAACCTTGGTGCGCCCCCTGCTGGAGGTGGTTCAACGACGGTGACTTTCACTTACACTAGTTCATGTGCACCAACAACAACTACTTGCCAAGCTACTTTTACGGTGACATCTGCATCTCCGGTGATGCTGACTTGCCCGACAACCACAACCGCAGCCGCTTGCCAAACGCAGGCAGCGGTCAACACGGCCTTCGCCACATGGTTGGCCACTGCCAGTGCCAGTGGTGGCTGCAACGGTGTTTTGACAAACAATAATATCGGAGCACCAAATGCCTGTGGTGGTTCAACAACTGTAACTTTTACCTACACCAGCTCAGTTGCACCGACAACCACTACTTGTCAGGCAACTTTTACTTTAGCGGCAGCTTCTTCGGCAGCAATTACCTGCCCAGTGCCAACAACGGCAAGTGCTTGTTTGACACAAGTGCAATTGAATACCGCTTTCGCAACTTGGCTGGCATCCGCAACGGTAGCTGGTGGTTGTGGAGGTGGAACGCTTACGAACAACGCACCTGCTGCACCGCTAATCTGCAACCCAATCGCCAATACCATTACAGTGATTTTCACCTATTCGGGTGGAACTTGTCAAACGGCTCCTGTGACTTGTACATCCACGTTCACGGTACCTGCTTACCCAGATTTTACCGTGCCAGCCAACGGTGCTTCGCAAGTAAACTGTCCTTCGCAAATTGTGCAACCGACGCCTCCGGTAGTTTTGGATGCTTGCAGCAAAACGCTAACGCCAACTGGCCCAGTCATCGCAAACAATCCGAACCCGATTACCTGTGAGGGAACAAGAACCTTCACTTGGACTTATACGGATTGTTCTGGTCGTGCAAAAACATGGAGCCATGTTACCACAGTGGAGCGCCAACCATTCGGCGTACCAGCCAACGGCGGCGCAACGGTTGCTTGCCCTGACCAGACGGACGCCCAGCCTACACCGCCAGTTGTAACGAGCAACTGCGGCGAAGTGCTGATGCCGGTCGTCACAAGCACACCAAAACCGGGCTGCGAAGGCAACCGTAACTGGAACTTCACTTATACGGATTGCGAAGGAAACATAGCTAATTGGGTGTTTATTTACACCGTTGAATACCTGGACTTTAGTGTACCTGCAAGTGAGGTGGTGACGGTTGGTTGCCCATTAAATATCGTTCAGCCAACACCGCCCTCTGTCATTGACAATTGTGGCAAACAACTGACGCCTACTGGCCCGGTCATCACCAGCACCAACAATTCAAACAGCTGTGAAAACAGCAGGAAGTTCGAGTGGACGTACAAGGATTGCGAAGGAAACACCCATTTGTGGAGCAAGACTTTCAATATCGTGTACACTGGCGACTTCTTCGTTTATCCTGACGGCGAAATCAATGTTGCTTGTTTGGCGTATACTGAAACTGGCCCAGTCCCTCCTACTATTTATGGAATTTGTGGGGAAGAAATCAGCTACACCGGCCCAGTAATCACGGAGTCAATAGACCCAAGCGGCTGCAGCGGCACTCGCAAGTTTACCTTTATCTACACAGATTGTGGCGGCAACAGCCACCCATGGAGCTTTACTTACATCGCCAATGACAACGAGCCACCAGTAGGCAACTGCTCAACGGCTGCCGATGTGACCAACCTGAGCTGCATCGAAGAAGTGCCTTGCCCTGACGACTTTGATTTTGATACAAAAATCCAAGAACTGCTGGCCGCAGGCAATTTCTACGACCTGTGCAGCGGCGACGACCTGCATGTTGAATTGGACAGCTGGTCAGATCTCTGGCAGTGCTCCGATTTGAATGGTGATGGTGTTTACACGTTTGGCCGTACTTTCTATTTCAGCATATCTGACCAGTGTGGCAATGAAATGCCAGATTTGTGCGGAATAACCTACTCTGGTAAGTGCCTGCCAATCCAGACTTTCACGCAGAATGAATGGGGCAATGAGGGCGACGCTCCAAGTGACGCCACACCGAGCGACACCACCGACCTGCAGACCATTGCGACACTGTTGGGCCAAGGCCCATTGACAATTGGCGGAACCCACCGTTCACTGACGCTGACCGATGCGCAGTGCTTGCTCAACTTGGTTCCTGGTGCTGGAAGCCCAACCGTTCTGAGCAACTGCATGCAGACGAATTGCACTGGCTGCAACCCTGCCGGCCCAATTGGCATGAAGAACAGCTTGGCCACCAACACGATTTCATTGATGTTGAACATGCGCTACAACGTCGTTTACAACCATATTTTGATGGTCAATATCCGCAATCAGGGCCTCGGCTGCATTGCGATTGACCAAAACATCAAGGTTTGTTCCGATAACGGCGCTTGTCAATTGCATGTATTCGAAATGAACGGCACGGAGCATGTTTTCCCATACACCATCGGTGGACTGCTGGACCTTGCGAACCTTTACTTGGATGGCAATCTGGTCTTGAGCCCAGGCAATAAGCTTGTTTATGCTGCCGCAATAAACCTTTCTGTTTCTAACGTGAATGCCTACTGGCACAATGGCGAGACAGAAACTGCTTGCGACCAAACTGCTGGCGCAAATTCAGTTGCGGACAATGGCAGCAATAAAGCACCCACTACATCCAAGCCAAAACAGTTTGGTGCTGCAAGGTTCAACCTAGCGCCAAACCCCGCTGGAAATGAGGTTACTTTCAAGCTGGCCGAACTTGCCGAAGCACAAGAAGTGACACTTGAGGTTTACAATTACCTCGGTCAAGTGGTCATTCGTCAAGACTTCGGAAAGGTAGCCAGTGTAAATGCCCGCATCAACCTGAGTGGAATCCAAAGCGGCATGTACATCGTCAGCGTGAAAGCTGGCAACGAGCGCTTTGAGCAAAAACTGGTGGTAGGCAAGTAAAAATTTTGCAGAATCCAATTTCGGATTTGCAGAAAATAGAATGTGGCAGTCGTCCAGTATTGGGCGGCTGCCGCATCTTTTTTTCAGAAAATTTGCAGTTTGAAATCAAAGGTTTCCAGAAAAGTCAGTGGTGCATTTCAGCTTTGAGCACAAAATTTGTAGTAGGAATTTCACCACCGAGTTGCTTTCCCGATAAATCCACTTCCCAATCCCTTCTTTGGTAATGATTCTTTAATTGTTCCAAGCTATGCAGTGCATTGCGCTTTGCTATGCTTTGGAAAAAACTTTACACAAATGAAGTCCACAAAGCTGATTTTAGCGGTAAGCCTGTTATTTATTTTGCCTGTTTTATCTTTCTCACAAAAATTTTGGGAAATAAGTGCCTCACCCGGCCTGATGAACTACTACGGCGACTTGACGCCGCCTCTGTTTACCGTAAAAGAGGTCTTTTTTGGGGGGCAGCTCAGTGCTAGACGTTATTTTGATAGGGAACATGCGCTTCGTGTAAACATCCTGCATGGAAAGCTGGCTGGCGACGACCACAATTTTGACAGAAACTACCTGCGAGGCAATAGCTTTGAAGGGCGCTTGACAGAGTTTGCCATCATGGGTGAAATTGATTTCAAGGGCCGCAAGCGATTTTCTACAAGGAACGGCTATGAAAAAATAGCCTCACTGTATATGTTCGGCGGTGGTTCGGTGGCCTATTTTGACCCAACGGTCCAGTATGGAAGCCCAGAAAGTCGAGATGAAAAGATAGATTATATCAAGTGGCATGTGGGTATGCCAATAGGTGGTGGCGTTAAGATTGACGTCAACGAAGAAATAGTCGTTGGGCTAGAAATCAGCTATCGTTTCACAATCTCCGATTTTCTGGACGGCACACAAGCCTCTGGAAATGCTTACAAGAATGACTCCTACACTTTCGGAGGCATCTCAATTGGCTATCGTTTTTTCGATAAGGCAAAAGAAGCAGAGGAGCCAGCGAAAAAGTGATGCCTTGATTTTTGCATGCTTCGCAAGATTTCTAAAAAAGGAAAAACTTTTGTCGAACTTTGAACGAAAATTGGATGGACTGCGTTTGCAGTTTACATCCTTAGACATATATCGAAGACTATGCAAGCGAATATCAAGCGAGTGCACATAATAAGTAGGCATAACGAAGGCTGGGCCGTGAAGAAGCAAGGTGCTTCACGGGCCCTAAAGGTTTATTCGACAAAAGATGATGCCCTTTTGGGGGCTTTCCCGTACCTGCAACTGGGCTACGACCTCGTCATTCACAGGAAGGACGGCTCCGTTGAACAATACAAAAAGGCAGCAGAGGCCGTTGTCCTAAATGGTTTTGCCATGAGAAAGTCAGAAAAAAAGGCAACTTCTGGTAATCGCCAAAAAAATGCCACCCAAAGCAAAATGGGCTCAAAAAATTAATGCTTTCACCTGCTTCCCTAATTTTTTCAACCTAAAAATTCAGCTGCCGTAACAGGGCGCTTCAAAGTCATTTCAACACCTCCCACTCACAATGAGCAATTTCGACAAGAATGTTTTCATCAACTGTCCCTACGACGATGAATACCTGCCGTTGCTGAAAGCCATGATTTTCACCATCAAATCATGCGGTTTCAACCCCCGCATCGCTTTGGAGCGCTTCAATTCCGCCGAAGTAAGGTATCAAAAAATCAGGCAATTGATTGAGGAATCATGCTACAGCATCCATGACCTGAGCCGAATAAAAGCGGTGAAGGCAGGTGATTATTTCCGCCTGAATATGGCCTTGGAACTGGGCATGGACATTGGCTGTAGAGACTTCCATCCCGACCCCATATTCAGGAACAAGAAGCTGTTGGTATTAGAGGCTGAACGTTATAGTGTCCAGCGAGGGCTTTCCGATATGTCATTTGGGGACTGCAAATCCCATGAAGGCGGGGAAGAAAAATTGATGAAATGCGTCAGAGATTGGTTTGTGGAAAGTGGAAACAAGAAAATCAAGCCTGCATCTGGGATTTGGGACGATTTCAACGAATTCATGTCCAACCTTTTTGTGGATAAAACCGCCCAAGGTTACAGCCACGAAGAAATAGACCAAATATTGGTGCCAGAATACATTGAATGGATAGATGAGCGGTTCAATGGAAAATGAACCCATTGCTAAAAAAAGGCCCGCTCCGGTAAACCGGTAGCGGGCTCCAACGTCATTGGTCTCAAAAAAAGAAAACTACTATTTTGGTACAAAGTAATGGATGGGATTATTCCCGAATTACCTTGCGATTACCGTCGGAGAATTGGATGAGCCGAGCCTTCTCGGCCTTAGGCTTCACTACATTTTTTATAAAATCCAGTGCAGATTCTTTGGAATTGAAATTGGCCATGATGAGATAGGAATAACCACCTTCTGGGAGTTTTTCATAAAGAACGTTCCCGAATTGGCGGAAAAGCGGATTAGTCTTGTCCATCGGGTAAGTTGATGTTGCAATCTCAATGGCAAAGCCATTAAAAAGTGCTGGGAATCGCTTATGGGAGCGGACAGAAACCGGTGCAGGGGCTGCTTTTTTAGCAGAGCCACTAATGACAGCTAGGGTGTTGTCGGGCTCGAAAGCGGCACCACCTTGGCAAAAAACGGCGGCACTAATGCACATAGTTAAAAACAAAAGAAGTGTGCGGGAGGCATTCTTTTTCATGGAATCATAAATTTAATAATAATTAAATATGTAAAAATCATGCCAAGTTTAACCGAATGATAATCAGCTAGAAGGCAACGATTTTTTCGCCTCAGAACAATTGTCCTGAAGGGATTTCTGTGCGAGCAGACTTGAAATCTGATGAACGATGGCTGTCCAATGAAAAGGACGATGAACCGTCTTCATTGGAATCGGAAGCACTGGCTGGCTTCCCAGAGCCTACTGTGAATAGTAGAAGGCCAAATGACAAGGCCATTAGACAAAATAGTGTAACAGTGTGTATCATGCGAGCTTTGGTAAAATGTTCTGGAATAAATGTTAGTATCAGTTTTCTTTCTTAAAAACCAATGAGCTCGGCTGAGTTGTATGTTCAAATCACAATGACGTTGCAAACATAGGTAAATTTAATATTTATATTTTCATCTTTCGACAACTTTTTTTGAAAAATATTTTTTCTGGTTTCAAACTTTAAGAAATGCCGTATATTTGCCCCGCTTTTGAAGGAAAATAGTTTCCCTTGTTTCTGAAAGCAAAAAATACCCGTGTGGCGAAATTGGTAGACGCGCTACTTTGAGGGGGTAGTGTCCGCAAGGATGTGCTGGTTCAAATCCAGTCGCGGGTACCCACAAAAAGCGTAACGAGTTGATTTTTAACTTGTTGCGCTTTTTTTATGCAAAAAAAATGGGCAGTGGAACTACTCCACCGCCCATTTTTTTGAATTGTTTTCCAAAACTGCCCCTTAGTCCACCATCAATTTTTCCGTTACTAATTTTCCATCCACTTCTATTTTTACGAAGTAAATGCCCGAGGATAAGTCTTTCAACGATATTGGGAAATGGTGTGAGCCTGGTGCGAGCCAACCCAGCTTTTTGTTCAAAACTTGTTTTCCAAGCAGGCTGTACAAACCCAGTTTTACATTGGCGGATTCTCCCAAATCAAAGCTGACCTGTGCCATGATATGGGCTGGGTTGGGAGACAAGGTCACGGCATCCATCTTGAAATCAGCTTCTTTGGTGGGCGTGTAAACCTCAAATGTCTCTTTGTCCAATGCTACGTGCATGATGTACTGGTCTGGGACATTCGCATTAGCGGCAGTGAGCCCCGTCACGTAATCTTGTTGGTAAATGAGTTGAATGACATCGCCGGTATGGGAAGGAATAGCCGGAAAGGCTGCCTCCACAAATTCTGGTAATTCCGTTACATTGCTATTGATGATGTCAAATGGCGCAGACCAAGTCTCGCCGCCGTCGCTTGATTTTGAGATGAAAATATGGCGGAAGGTATTGCCGTCCGTCCCATCAGTGAATAGCTCGTTGAAGGCTGCATAGGTCAAGTAAATATTGCCCTCATCGTCAATAGAGGCAGAAGGGAAGCTGGCAAGGCCTGCATTGGAATAGCGATAATCACCAATTGTGCCGCCAAGTGTTATGGTTCCATCCCCGTCCAAGTCTTCAGCGCCTGCAACGGCGGTAATGCCGGTCGAGTTCTCATTCCAATACCCAATACCGTTGGTGCCTAGGTAAACAGAAATGCTAGCATCCGCTGTATTGCCAGCTACATAAAGCTCCCCAAAGAAAAGGTGAACCATGCCCTGACCGTCAATGACCATGGAGCCGGAGCCATCCGAGCCAAAAGTGGCCAATGGTTCCGGCGCATTTGGGTCTACGGGGATGTCGCTTTCTGTGTAAACCTCGCCATTCCATTTGTCGAGCGGAAAATCATACACGATGTACTTTTCCCAAGTCTCACCGTTGTCTGTGGATTTAATCACAAGGATATCCCCAAAAATACCTGTAATAGAAACGGCAACCGTCTCACCCCTTGCTTCGATATTATAGGCTTCAGCCCCCATCGAAAGGTACTGTGAGCTATCTACACCTGGCAGTACGATGTCTTGCTTATCCCAAGTCTGGCCGCCGTCGGAAGAACGCCAATAAAGTGGGTGATTGGTCATGCCTTTGTAAATGGCGCCGCCAAAATCAGGATTCAAGGTAATACCCACCACATGCAGACTATTCCCATCGGCACCGCCAGCGGCAATTTTTGCCCAGACATTGCCACCAGGTACATCGGAAGGCAAAATATGCTCTGTCCAAACGGAGGAGCCCAGCGGCTTTGTGTAGGCAATGAGCTGCCAACCTGCCGTCAGCGCTTTGTGCGAAATAACAGCCTCGGTACCGTTTTCCATGACGGTGTAGGATGGATAGCCTGAGCGGGCACTTTCTACTTGGATGCTCGGATTTGGCCCCCAACTACCGCCATCGAAACGATTGTAGCCAGTGCCTCGGTCTGGCCAGTCCGGCTGTATCATGGACATTTGCCAAGTGGCGCCAATCGTGCCTGCGCTAGGCTCGCCTATACGCCTACCCAACGAAGCAATGGTTTGTATGTCAAAATTTGTTTTTCCGATTTCTTTTTCTTGAACTCGAAAACCTAATTCCGAAGGAGGAACTGCGGGCAGTTTGGAAGCATAAGGCGCGCCACCTGGAGAAGGGCTTACCATGGCTCTGACAAGACTCGAACTCGTGATGACTGGCAGGTTTTTATATTGGCCAAAAGCGATTAAGCTAACCGTTACGCATAAAATCAGTAGTAGTGTTTTTTTCATGATGAAACTTTTTTTGATGAAAAAATTCGAAGTGGGAAGGTATGGATTTTGACCACTTGAAAAAGCTAAATCAGGGGAAAAAACCAACACGCTGAAAATCTTCAAGGATGCTGGTAGATTTGCAGTCCTTTTAGCTCAATCACCAAATCCCAAACAAGCACTTGCCATTATTTTTTCCAAAAAGATTTATCAATTAAACCTTGTATGCCCACCATTAAAGAAATCACTTCCCACCTAGAATCCATTGCGCCAACTAACTACCAAGAAAGCTACGACAACGCTGGCCTCATCACCGGGGATGCCAGTTGGCCAGTCACTGGTGTGCTTTGTACGCTGGATGCCACGGAGGAAGTCATTGAAGAGGCCATCCACAAGGGCTGTAACTTGGTGGTGGCCCACCACCCTATCGTTTTCAAAGGGCTGAAAAAAATAAATGGCCGCAACTACGTGGAGCGTACCATCATCAAAGCCATCAAACATGACATAGCTATTTACGCCATTCACACCAACTTGGACAATGTGCTGTACAAAGGGGTGAATGGCAAGATTGCTGAAAAACTTGGCCTCCAAAATATTTCCATCCTATCGCCGAAGGCCGAGGTCGGCAATCCAGAAGTGGGCGCTGGCGTGATAGGCGAGTTGCCGAAGCCCATGGGTGGGGCGGAGTTCCTGCTTTTTTTGAAAAAAACCATGCGGACAGGCTGCGTGCGCCATACGCCATTGCTTGGCCGACCTATCAAAACAGTGGCGCTTTGTGGTGGCGCTGGCAGCTTCCTGTTGCCCATGGCCATCACCCGAAAAGCAGATGTTTACATCACGGGAGATTTCAAATACCACGAGTTTTTTGACGCCGATGGGCATCTTGTCATTGCAGACATTGGCCATTTTGAATCAGAGCAGTTTACAATTGATTTATTGTATGAAATTATCTCTGAAAAATTTACTACTTTTGCGCCCCTAAAAACAACCGTGAACACCAATCCTGTTCATTATTTGTAAAAATGGCATTCGTTAGACCATTCATCATTAACCATCAACCTTTATCAGAATAATATGGCAGAACTGACCGTCGAGGAAAAACTCAAAAGCCTCTATGAACTGCAGCTGATTGATTCTCAAATCAGTGAACTTCAAATCCTGAAAGGCGAGTTGCCAATGGAAGTACGTGACCTAGAAGATGAAATCGCAGGTCTGGAAACCCGCTTCCGCCGTTTGCAGGAAAACATGGAAGACCTGGAAGGCGAAGTAGGCCGCTACGAGTCCAATATTGCGGAGGCAACAGCGCTGATTGCCCGCTACGAGAAGCAGCTCGAAAACGTGAAAAATAACCGGGAATTCGAGGCTCTCACTAAAGAGGTGGAGATGCAACGCCTTGATATTCAGTTGTCTGAGAAAAAAATCCGGGAATCCAAAGTGAACGTGGACGCCAAGCAAGGCACCCTCACGTCCACAGAGGAACGCTTGAATTCCAAGAAGGCCGACCTTGACCGTAAGAAAGTCGAGCTTCAGGCCATTCAAGAAAAAACGGAGAAGGAAGAGGAGAAATACCGCAAAAAGAGCGACAAGGCCCGCAAGAAAATTGAGGAGCGCTTGCTGAAAGCCTACTCAAAAATCCGTGATTCTTACCGCAACGGCCTAGCCGTCGTGACCATTGAGCGGGATGCCTGCGGCGGTTGCTTCAACCAAGTGCCACCACAGCTGCAACTGGAAATCGGCATGAGGAAGAAAATCATGGCTTGCGAGCATTGCGGTCGCATCCTCGTGGATGCCCAAATCCTGCAAGCTGCTGAAGACCTCGTCGAAGCAGAAGATTAAATACTAGAACTTTGGATGGGGCAAACTGAATTTTTGATTCAGGAAATTTTGCGCCAGTTCATAAAAAAAGCCCCTTGAAATAAACTTCATGGGGCTTTTTTCATTTCCCATGAAACCTGCAACCAGCGCACAATGCCCAATATCCACCTTCGGCTTTTGTCCTACATCATCATGGTTTACATGCTGATGGCTTTTGCGTGGTGGTCAATGCTACTTTTTACCAAAAACCAAGATGCGTTCTATGCCAAACGGGATTTGATGAGGATAGGAATGGTGGCAGAGGGAAGGGTAAGGAATGAAATTGAGTTTGAGCAAATGCCTGATTATCAAGAGCTTGCAAAAAAATACAAGCGACAGGAGCGGATGATTTTCGGGGAGGCGACGATGTTCGTTTTGACTTTACTCGCAGGCCTTTGGTTCATCAACCAAGGTTATCAAAAGGAAGAAAGGGCCAACCAGCAGCGCCGCAATTTCTTGCTTTCCATTACCCACGAGCTTAAATCGCCGATAGCCTCCATCAGGTTGGTGCTGGAAACGCTGCTTCGGCGGGAATTGCCGAAGGATAAAACCGACAAGCTGGCAACCAGTGCCCTCCGAGAGAACGAAAGACTACATGAACTGGTAGAGAACCTGCTCCTCTCCGCCAAGCTTGAAACGGCCTATCAACCGCATTTTGAGGAATTGAATTTGGCTGGCCTGCTCGAAGACTTGATGGCTAAATTGGCTGACCGGCACCCAGAGGCTGTCATTGCCCTTGAAAAACCGGACGATTTTCCATTGGTTAAAATGGACAAGCAGGGTATTATTTCTGTAACGACCAACCTCCTTGAAAATGCCATCAAGTACGCTGAGGGCCGGCCAGAAATCGAAGTGCGGCTTCACCATGAAAAAAACAAAGTGACCTTGGAATTCGCCGACAACGGCCCCGGTATTCCTGACCGGGAAAAAAAGCGCATTTTTGAGAAATTTTACCGCATCGGCAGCGAGGAGACCCGCCAAACGAAAGGCACTGGACTGGGATTGTTCATTGTTCAGCAAGTCGTGAAAGCACACGGCGGACAAATACAAGTGCTTGATAATCAGCCAAAAGGAACTGTTTTTAAAATAGTCATCAATCAATAGCCAGTGGTCATTTTGGACGAATTACCCCAAAATAGCCAATGACAAATGACCAGTGACCAATGACTTGAAATGAGAATTTTACTAGTTGAAGACGAGGAAAACATCCGGGATGTCGTGAAGCTGAACCTTGAACTGGAAGGCTTCGAGGTCATTGCCACTGGCAAGGGCTGGGACGGATTGAAGTATTTCCGGGAGCAACATTTTGACCTCATTGTTCTTGATGTGATGCTACCAGAAATCAACGGGTTCGAGATTTGCGAGCAAATCCGGCTGTCGAACATGGAAGTACCCATCATCTTTCTCACCGCCAAGGATGGCCCAACCGACCGCATCGCTGGTCTAAAACGTGGTGCCGATGACTACCTGACCAAGCCATTTCACCTCGAAGAACTGCTGCTCAGGGTCAACAACCTCATTCGCCGAACCAATAAAACGCCTGAAAACACCCCAGAAGTCGCCCAATTTGGCAAGAACAAGGTCAATTTCCGCACGTTCGAGGCAGAGGGCAACGACGGCCCTTTCATTTTAACGAAAAAGGAAGCCATGCTACTCAAGCTGCTCATTGACCGCAAAAATGAGGTCGTTTCCCGCAACCAAATCCTGCAATCGGTCTGGGGCTACGATGTCTATCCATCCACCCGAACCATTGACAATTTCATCCTTTCGTTCCGAAAATATTTTGAAGAAGACCAGCGAAACCCCGTTTTTTTTCACTCGGTGAGGGGGGTGGGCTACAAGTTTAATGGATAATATTTACGATTTTGGATTGACGATTTGCGATTTCAGAACGTCGGGTAATCGTAAATCGTCAATCCAAAATCGAAAATACATCAGTGGCATTTAAAATAATCGAACGGCTCCAGGCATTCCTTGCACTGGTACAAGGATTTACAGGCGGTGGAGCCAAATTGACTCACCAATTTCGTGTCCTTTGAGCCGCAGCGGGGGCATTCCACCTCGATTTTTTCACCCAACAAGGAAAGTTTATCCGCCGAACCGATGGGCGGTGCGATGCCGTAGGCTTTGAGTTTAGTTTTGCCGGATTCGGTGAGCCAGTCCGTCGTCCAAGCGGGGCTGAGCACAGTGGTGATTTTTGCTTGCGCAATACCTGCCTCCTCCAATGCAGCTCGAATATTCACCTCGATAAAATCCATGGCTGGGCAGCCCGAATAGGTGGGCGTGATGACGACTTCCACCGTGCCAGAAGCCCCGTCCAGCTTGACTTCCCGCACGATGCCAAGGTCGAGAATGGTCAGCACAGGTATCTCTGGATCACTGACTGTTTCGAGGATTTCGTAGATTTTTTCGGTGGTCATTTTTTAAATAAAAAAGCGAATAATACCAGCTACACCCTTGCCAAATTCAACTCCCGCACCATTTTTAGGAACGACTCGGCAAAATCGGGCATCGAACTGTAAACCAGTTTTTTTACATCTGGTTTTAGCTTTGGGAAATCATTTTCATATTGCTCCGCAATTTGGCGGATGGCCATTTTGATTCCTTTTTCGTCAAAAACGCCATTTTCCACCAGTGGTTTGAAGCCGAGGCTATGAAAATAATCGGCCTCCATGACTTGCAGCAGCAGGTGAAAAAGCGCCTTGTCGGGCAGCGGCAGGGCGAAGTTGAACAGCGACCGACCGATGATGAACCCAGGTACCGCCAATGCCACACGCTCATGGCCGTGGTCGGCGTACCAGCGCATGTTCGGCAGCTCTTGGTCAATCAGAATGATGACGTTTTGGTGGTCAATGGGCGGCGTGATGCCGAAGGTGGCGCTCACTTCGTACATCTCCTGAAAGAATTTTTCACGGGGCCTGTCCAGCAGCTTTTGGAATTCTTTGCGAAGCGCCAAATTTTTCTGCGCCGCATTTTTACCGTCCTGCTCGAAGGCTATGCGATGGATGCACTCCAGCACTTCCATCATATAACCTTCTGGCTTGGTGAGGTAATCGAGTTTGTAGCACAGGTACAGCAGCAGGTAAGTGACCGCCACCGGGTACTGGCTAGTGTTCAGGTTGCCATGGTCAATTTCCTCAAAAACCGCCTTGATTTCTTGCTGGATGAACTCGTATTTCACCGTTTTTTCCGAATCGGGCAACACCCGTCGCATGTTCAGGTCAATGATTTCCAGTGTCTCGAACTCGTCCACGAGGATATCGTCGTGCTTGTCGGCATGGGTGGCCAGCTCCTTGAGGGCGGCGTAGAGTTTGTAGGGTGAACCATCGGAGGTGTAGGTGTCGAAAACGATGGTGATTTCGTTGTCAGCAGAGAGCACAAAACGGCTGTATTTCAGTTCGTAATTCACTTCCAGTAGCCGCCGCATGAAGCTCGACTGGAGGGTTTTTGCCTTCGCAATTTTTGCCTCAGCGTACAATTTCCGGTCGTTTGCGAAGCCCGTTACTTTTTTTGACCCTTGAAAAAACTCGAAATGCAGCTCGCCCCGCTCTTCCCGCACCCGCACGTTTTGCTCCTCCACATCCAGCAGGTAATTGAAAAACGAGACATAGGCCGACAGGTAGTTCTCCTTGCCAAAGTCCGACAGCGCTGCATCGAACGCCGCCTCCCGTTCGGCGGAGCGGTTGCTGTCCGTGAACCGCCCAAACCGAATGGCCGGCTGCGGAGGTGGGGCGGTGGTGCCGAAGAGTCGTCCGAATAAATTCATATTGAAATTAGGAAATTGGGAAATTGGAAATTCAGTCAATAATTTCCAATTTCTCAATTTCATTTACGCCCAAAATCCGCCGGAATCTCCCCCCACGCCTCAGTTTCCCATTTCAGAATGGGGTTTTTGTAGGTATGGGTTTTGAGCCAGTTTTCGGCCCGGGCGATGACTTGGTGGAGGTTTTCTGTTTTGGCGTTTCTAACCAGTTTTGTCTTGCACTCCTTTTTTTTCACCCAAAGCATGGCGTTGCGGGAGTCGGTGTAAATGGGCGTGTCCTTGCCCTCCCGGTGGAACATCGCCAGTGCATGAACGATGCCGAGGAACTCGCCGATATTGTTCGTGCCAAGCGGGTATTTTTGGTGGAAAATGAGGGTCTTGGTCTTCGAGTCCACGCCTTGGTACTCCATCACGCCGGGGTTACCGGAGCAGGCGGCGTCCACGCAGATGCTGTCCCAGACGATTGCGGATTGCGGAATTCGGATTGCGGATTTCGGGGTGCTAACTTGCCCTGGTTTCGTAGGCGACTTGAACTGAATGTGCTGGGCGAAATTTCCACCGTAAGCCGCCTCTGCCTCCTCCTTGCTGCCGAAGCTCTTGTACTTGGCCGCAGGGTAGCCATTGATTTGCTGTTTGGCTTTGTCCCAACTGTCATAAACGCCGGGGTTAACGCCCTGCCAAACCACGTAGTATTTTTTTTTGTCAGCCATTTTTACATAAAAGCCCAAATACAGGCTTGTTTTTGGTAAAAAAAACGAAGGCGAAAGGTAGAATTTTTTCTTGCTTCGCAATTTCAATAATTCATTGCTATTTTTGGCCGTTCACCTTAATAACATGAAAAATCAGCATGACCAAAGCAGAAATTATTGACCTCTTGCTCGAAGGAGATGCCGCCAGCATTGGCCAAGCCATCAAGGAAATGCGGGCCATTTCACCCAACGACAATATCATCCTCAACCTAGCCGGGCAGTGGAACCGCCTCCAAAAGGACATCGCCGCAAGGGTCATTTCCCCGGACTACGCCAACCTCACGCAGAACCAAATCATGAACAGCTTGCTGGAAGTGGCCAAAAAACTGCCGGATAGCAGCCCATCAGCCGCCAATAATTCAGGTAGTGCAACCGCAGCTCCAAGCAGCGGGGGCAGCAAAACACCCACTGTTTTCCTATCATACAACCACAAAGACATGGAGTCGGCGACCAAAGTGAAAGACTTTTTGCGGAGCAAAGGCATCAAAGTCACGATTGACTCCGAGGCCATGAAGTCAGGGGAAGACATCGCCGATTTCATCAACAAGTGCATCCGGGAATCCGAGGTGACACTTTCCTTGGTTTCTACCAACAGCCTGCTTTCCGCTTGGGTCGGCATCGAAACGATGAATACATTGGTTGGGGAGAAAATTGCCGGCAAGAAGTTCGTCTCCGTCGTCATTGATGGTGCATTTTACGACCGAAAATTCGTGGACACAGCATTTACAGAAGTTGAAAATCGCATGGCTGAACTCAAGGAACTGATGCTTGCCCGGCTTGATAAAGACCGTGGCATCGAGGATTTACAAAGTGAACGCACCCGCAATAAAAACCTGCTGAATGGCCTTCCAGAAATTGTCGCCAACCTGAGGGCAAGGCTCAATGTGGACATCTCAGGCGATAGTTTTGAAAATGGCATGGCGAAAGTAGCCAAGGATATTTTGGGGTGATGCACTTAATTTTTCTTTTTCCGCAGAGTATCAACTAATCGGCAGGTAAAAATTTAGGTGCTTTTCGATGCTGCGTCCCTTGCTCATACGCATAAGCGATTTCCAGTAAAACCGACTCGCTCCATGCCCGCCCGTAAAATGAAATTCCCACCGGCAATTCTTCCACAAATCCCATCGGCACGTTGATATTCGGATATCCTGAAATGGCCGCTGCACTGCTACTTCCGAACATATAATGGTCGCCGTCCACGAGGTCAGTCTTCCAGGCGGGTGTTCCGGTTGGGGCGATGATGGCGTCGAGGCGGTGCTCGTCCATCACTTTGTCAATGCCGAGTTCACGGGTTGCACGATGCATTTTGTCGAGCAAATCTTGGTATTCTGGGCTTTGCAAATCGGCTTTGGCTTGGGCTTTTTTGAGCAATTCCTGGTCAAACTGCATTTCCACGCTGTCCTTTTCATTGAAAGCAATCAGGGCTTCGAGGCTTTTCACGGGCGCTTTTTCACCCAAGGAAGCGAAGTATTTGTTCAGCCCATCTTTGAACTCGAAAAGCATGACTTCGAAGGAAGCCGCATCGGCTTCTGGTTGCATAACTTGCGCTAAATCAATAACTTCCGCACCAGCATTTTTCAAAAAAGCAACCGCCTCACCCATCAATTTATCCACGCCCCCATGAATACCGGTGAAGCTTTTGTCCAGACCAATCCGCTTGCCTTTCAGTCCATTTGCTTTTAAAAACTGGGTGTAATCCGTTTGGGAATGCCCCTCGCTGGCGGGCGTTTTCGAGTCCCGCTCGTCCACGCCCGTGAGTGCGCCGAGGGTGATGGCAGCATCAGTCACGGTGCGGCACATCGGCCCGGCGGTATCCTGCGAAAAAGAAATCGGGATGATGCCCGCCCGGCTCACCAGCCCCACCGTCGGCTTGATGCCCACGATGCCGCAGTTGTTGGCTGGGCAAACGATGGAGCCGTTCGTCTCCGTGCCGATAGCGATGGCGCACAGATTGGCTGACACTGCCGCTCCACTGCCGCTGCTGCTGCCACAAGGGTTCCGGTCAAGGACGTAGGGGTTTTTGACCTGCCCACCGAGGCCGCTCCACCCGCTGGAGGAGAGGCTGGAACGGAAATTGGCCCACTCGCTCAGGTTCGCCTTCGCCAAAATAATGGCCCCTGCCGCCCGCAACTTCGCCGCCACAGTGCTGTCTTGAGGAGGGATGCTGCCAGCAAGTGCCCGGGAGCCTGCCGTGTTGGGCATTTCGGTGGTGTCAATATTGTCCTTCAAAACGACGGGGATGCCGTGCAATGGGCCACGGGATTTGCCCGCAAGTCGTTCTTTATCAAGCTGTTCTGCAATTTTTAGTGCATCGGAATTTAGGACGGCAATCGAATTGAGCGCCGGGCCAGCCTTGTCAATTTCTTCGATACGTTTCAGGTAGCCCTTCACCACATCCACGATGGTGAACTTGCCGTCTGCGTAGCCTTTTTGGAGTTGGGCGATGGTGATTTCTTCGAGGTTCAAATCACTTGTCGAGGCTTTCACCGCTGTGTTTTTACAGGAAAAAAAAGCGTTCAGCGTGACGCCTGATAGGATGAGGGTGGAGTTGGTGAGAAATTTTCTGCGCTGCATATGGAAAGTAAAGTTTGATGCAAGGCAAAGATAGCTTTACTTGATTTCGATGGAAAAATCATCTGCCAATTGCGGCTCTCTTGAGCCGGGACAGCGGTAGCGGGTGTTGCGGAACCAATAAATGTCACCAGATTGCGCAGCTTGGATGAGTTGATTCGCTGCTTCATTTAGTCGCCCACCTATATTAATAGCTCTATCAACTCGATTGTCGTGGGTAATTCGGATAATTGAATAATCAATCACTGCGCATTTTGCATCAAACCCACAACATTCGACACTGGCAACCACGCCTTTTTGCAATTTGAATTTCTCTGCCGACAAACTGCCGCCTCTACTCAATCCAAAATAAGTAACAGTAGGCAATGGAGTGGCCAGAATGCTTTTCTGAACGGTTCCTGCTTTCGTTTTTACATCAAAATCCACTATCCCAAATGAATCTACTCTAACTATAAAGTCACCGTTGCCGCCTGAAATAGTAGCGCCATTCTTACCCGCAAGTGAATCATATTCTATACCTGAATATCCGCTTACAGTAACTTGGCCTAGTTGGATGGGTCTCTCATTTTCTGCAATAATGGAAATTGGATTATCCACACCTACAATAAGATTATTACCATTGTATAAAGTAAAGCATACTTTGGGTTTTACCTGCTTTTTGCCAAGCACAAAACAAAAAGAACAAAGCAAAACCAAAGCCAAGCCTATAAATAGAATATTTTTCACAGTATAAAATTTTAACCATAACCCACTAATTTCAAATAAGGAACAACCATGCCATCTATCAACCTCAAGCCGTTCGCAACAGCACCATCAAATCATACGCCGACAGCTTGGCGCTCACGTCCGCACCGGCCAGCAACGAATCGGCCAGGTCCCGTTTTTGGGCATGCAGTTGCAGGATTTTCTCTTCAATCGTTTGCTCCGCAACAAGGCGATAGACCGTCACCGGGCGCTCCTGCCCGATGCGGTGCGCCCGGTCGGTGGCTTGGTCTTCCACGGCGGGGTTCCACCACGGGTCGGTGTGGATGACGAAGTCGGCGGCGGTGAGGTTGAGGCCCGTGCCGCCCGCCTTTAGGCTGACGAGGAAAATATCGCCGTCGCCCGCTTGGAAGGCGTCAATGGCGGCTTGGCGCTTCTTGCCGGGCGTGCTGCCGTCGAGGTACTGGTAGGGGATGTTTTTCGATTTCAAATGGTTTTCCAAAAGCCGAAGATGGTCAACGAACTGGCTGAAAACCAGTGCTTTATGCCCGTTTTCCAATAACTCGTCCACCACTTGTCCGAATAGTTCCAGCTTTGCCCCTTGCGTGAACCCGGCATTTGCGTCAGCTAAAGATGGGTGGCAAGCGGCCCGCCGCAGCTTCATGATTTCGGCCAAAATGCGCAGGTGCTGCTGCCCGGCCTGGCCTTCTTCGGCGGTGGCAGCCAGTTTTTCGAGGGCGTTGCGGCGGAGCGCCTCGTAAAACGCCCGTTCGGCTGGCGGCAGCTCCACGGTAAGCGTGATTTCTGTTTTTTCGGGCAAATCCTTGAGCACCTCGTCCTTTTTGCGGCGCAGGATGAATGGCTGCACGAGGCGGCGCAGTTGCTCCCGTCGGTTGTCGTCGCCATAGCGTTCGATGGGGCCGCTGAACCGCTCCGCAAATTGCTCGATGCTACCCAGCAGGCCGGGGTTCAGGAAGTTGAACAGGTTCCAAAGCTCGCCGAGGTGGTTCTCGACGGGTGTGCCCGTCATCACCATGCGGAAATCGGCTTGGAGCTGCATCACCGTCTCGGAGCGCTTGGTCGCCCGATTCTTGATGGCCTGCGCTTCGTCGAGGATGACGGTGGCCCATTTTTTCTCCGTGAATAGCTTTTCCTCCCTCGTCATCAGGTCGTAGGTCACTTCTACGATGTCACCTTTTTTAGCGTTTTTGATGGTGGCGGCCCGGTCGCTCTCGCTGAACAAGATGGGGTTCAGTGTTGGCGCAAAACGGACTGCCTCGTTCATCCAATTGCGGCAGACGCTGGCGGGAGCGGCCACGAGGGCTGGCCCCAGCTTGGCCCGGTCGGTGAGGAAAGCAAGCGCCTGCACGGTCTTGCCGAGGCCCATGTCGTCGGCGAGGCAGGCGCCCACACCCCAGGCAGCGCAGCGGTGCAGCCACTGGAAGCCTGTGAGCTGGTAAGGGCGCAGCTCGGCGTTGAAGTCCTTGGGCAGCTTGATTTTTTTGGCGAAAGCCGCCTCCAGTTTCGCCTTGCTTTCCTGAAATTTTTTGCTGGATTCAAAATTGCGGAGCGCCCCCGTGAAGCCTTCGATGGCCGGGGCGGCCAAGGGGTGCAGCACCAGTTTGCCGCCTTTTTTTTGCGCAGCGAGCACCCCGTTGATGCCCTGCAAGCGGCGGCGGAACTCCTCGGTTAGCGCCAGGAACTTGCCGGGGCTGACTTCCACGAATGGGCTTTGCTGGTTGCTGAGGGCCAGCAGCTCTTGGAGGGTGAGCACTTTGTCCTCGTCCACCCGAAGTTCGCCCGCCACCTCGAACCAGTGGCCCCCGCCGTCGCTGACCGACATGCGGAACTCGTCGAAACCGACGACTTTGTCCACTTTGAACTTCTCGCCTTTGGGCCATTCGAGCAGCACTTCCTCGGCTTCAATCAGCGGGCGTAGTTCGAGCAGCAGTTGCAGGCAGGTCTCCGTGTCGTCCAAATTCCATGTGCCGCCGCTGGGCCGGGTGCTTTTCAACACGGGCACTTTTTCCCGAAGGGAAGCCAAGTTTTTGGCCTCCAATTTCAGGTCACGGGTGGTGGCCGTGCGCTCGCCGTCCACGACGCCAATGAGGTACGGCTCGCCTTCGCCCGGCTTGACGTAGGGCGCCACAGTGCGAAATGGCTTGGTATAAACCTCAACGTGGAAGCCATTGCCGACAGAAAGGAGGTGTACGCAAATCCGGCCATCGGCGGGTACGGTGGGCAGGTTTTCGTCCTCGAAGGCGGACTGTACCTGCACGAGGTGCGACAGCCCTTGCAGTGCCTCCCGCAGCTGTGCCTCGCCTTTTTCCGGCACGGTGAGCGCCTTGCCGTTGAAGGAGCGGGCGATTTGCGCCACGGCTTCGGTCGTCTCGACGAAAAGGTAGCGGGTGGGCGTTTCCTTCACCACCGTTGCGCCAGCGGTAAATACGTTTTGTGTGAACTGCATTTGGTAGCCCTTGTTCGTGCGCTTCGCAATGAGCGTGGGCTTCGCCTCCACGAGCTGCACGGCGGTGTCGGGCGATTTTTCGAGGAAAAGCAGCGGGTGGCCGACGAGGTGTTTCCACGCCGATTGGTTGTGCCTGATTTCGATTTCGCTTCCGTAAGCGTAGCTGATACTGTTGACGAACTCGACATCCTGTGGGGTGAGGCCGGGCACCTCTCCGTTGCTCAACCGGGTAAATGTGACTGCCTTGCCTTTTCCCCAGCCGGTTTTTGTGATGGTCTGGTGGCGGGCTTGGACATGGCCTTTTTCGAAGTTGACCAGCCAAGCGATGCGGTCGGTTGATTCGGTTATAGCAGCGGCTTTTCCGCCCAAGCCAAGGAGCATTTTCAGGGCGTTTTCCCATTCCTCTATTCGGGGCAAAACCTTGCAAAGCGGCTCGCCATCGGGCATTGGGAAGCCATCGGTGGGCCGGCCAAGTTCGCCGAGGAGGGCGTTCATTTCGGCGGCCATCCAAGTGTAGCCAGCTTGCATCAGGTCGGCCCGGTATTCGGCCACTTTAGTGTAGTAAACAAGCTCGTCGCCAACGAGGAACTGGCAAAGGAACTGGAAGAACCGGGACAATTCGTTTTCTGGTTTTTCAGATAGCATTTGAACGGCGAAGGGCTTGTTGTTTTCGAGGAAGGCGACCACGGCCATCAGGTAGCCATAGATTTTGGTGTAGCCAGCAGTGCTGGACAGCTTGGCGTGGGCGTTTATTTTTTTGTAAAACTTGGTGTCTTGTGCCTTTAGGTAGCTAAAGATATGGAAAACGCCGGGCAGCCCATGTACCACTTCCTTGGTGTTGCCAGTATGCTTACGGAGGGATTTTTGGGCGAGGTCGAAGATGTCCAGCGCTTGCTCGTTGCTGCCTTGTAGGAGGTATTTTATGGCGGCGTAAACACCAAGGTTAATTTCGCCGACGTACTTGGAGAGCTTGTTAATGGTGTCCCAATCGCCCTTTAGGATGCAAATTTGGGTCAAAGTATTGGCGAGCAATGGTTGGTCTCTCTCGTGCATTTGCTCGAAGGTATCGAGCGCATACGAGTAAAAGCCAGCTTGGATGGAATTGAGTTCAATCAGGTCTAAACTGAGGCGTTGAGACAACAAAAAAGCCCTGATTCTTGGGCCAAATGACTGGATGGTGGTTAGGTCGAACACATCGCCCAGCCAATGCTCAAGCAGGCTTTCTTGGGTGTACTCCTTTTTGCCATAGTTTATTACCATTAAAATCGCCTTGAACCCCCGCTCAAATACAGAAACATCGTCCGCATAGCGTCCGATTCGCATCTCCCGGAATTGGCGCTTGGTATCGTTGCCGCCGTACCAATTGGTGTAGATGGGAAAGGCCCTTTGGATGGGGACGACCGTTTTTTTGAAATCGGGGTCGTTGGCGAAGTAGCGGTTGCAGATGGCATCGGCGATGGGCTTGGGGCATTTATACGAGCCAGTATTGATGGTCAGCAGCCCTTCCATATTGAGCTTTTCGAGGATGGGGTGTAAGTCCTTTGGGTAAAGGTTAACGCCGTTGTGTTTGAAATTGCACTGGTTGAAGATTTCGATGAGCTTGGTCTGCGAGGCAGGCTCCCAAAGCACCGCTGCGATTTTCAGGATGCGCTGCTCGGATTCTGATAGGGTGGCGTAAGCTGCCAAGGCTTGTTCGATAGTTGGTTTTTTCATTTTTGTTTCCTTGACGATGTTGACGGCAATTCGGCCAGCGACTTCCTTGATTTTGTACAAAACTGCAGCTTGGTACTTGCAGCCGTTGCCGTAT
>JBGSWN010000053.1:0-23634 GCA_041752395.1 Saprospiraceae bacterium
CTGGTTGGATGAAAAGGTCAGCATTCAGTCAGCTTCCAAAGTGCGTTCGACAAAAGGTTTGTTGAAGCACGTCTTTGGAAGGCTTGTCTCTGCTCTTTTCATCCTGCTCAATTCACTTTGAACCCGTTATTCGCATTATTAATAAAAATGGTTCTGATTCTTCAAGGAAAGCTTTAGCAGCAGAAGTTGTCTGGCGGAGGAGAAAGTGGGCTTGGGCGAAGTTGTTCCCCAAGTTGAGTTTCCTGAAAATTAGTAGCTACCAAATCATCTTTTATACCTGCTGGAAGTTCAGCGGATGGAAATAAAAATTCAGCAAATAGTTGTTTCAGCACAGAATTATTGGCGGCATCGTCCTTGTTTTGCTGTGCTGGAATCTTCACGGCCACATCCTCCCAAACCGTCGTCCTTGGCGCATAGTCAATCGTGAAAAATACCGTGCCAGTGCTGTCGGTTTTTGAGAAGGCAAAATAATTTCCATAATCCGTGCCCCATCTCACATGCTGGGTGTCAGGCAACACACTAACCGTGGTTTCAACGCCGGTTTCTTCTAAAATATCTTGGGAAATGGTTTGTTCCGCTGCGCTAATTTCTTGCGGAACCTCTAAAAAATAATGCACCTCGAAGCAAATATGGCCACCGACCCACTGGGCAGTGGATACAACTAGCAATAGCCATGCGTAAAATTTTCTCATGCTGCGAGGGATACAATTTAGTGCAAAGTACAGGGTGTTTTTGTTGAAAAATCCAGATATGTCTCATTTCTAAGTAATTTCTAACTTTGGCCATGAAGTTCAAAACGAAACTATACCATGCTTCAGACACTTGGCCGCCTTCATATACTCGTCCTCCATTTGCCTATCGGATTTCTAGTTTTGGCCTTTTTGATGGAACTGGCCGCCCGCCGTTCAGCTTCCGCATTGCGCCCAGCCGTTGGCTTTTCGCTGTTTTGGGGGATGGTGAGCGCAGTGGCAGCTGCCGCCCTCGGCTACCTGCTTTCCTTCGATGGAAGCTACGAGGAAGCGCTTTTGAACTGGCACAAATGGCTCGGCATCGCCACCGCCGGGCTGTCCGTGGCGCTTTATTTTTTTCATAAAAACAGGCCTGATTCCAGCCTGCTCCTGCCGTTTTTCACCGTCACAACACTGGTGCTCGCCGCCACGGGCCATTACGGCGGATCGCTCACGCATGGTGCCGATTTTTTGTTTGGCGCTGAAAAAACGGATGCCACCGCTGCCGCCCCCATCGCCAATCTGGACAGCGCCCAAGTCTTCGAAGCGCTGGTGCTGCCCGTGCTCAAAACCAAGTGCGGCAAATGCCACAACCCCGCCAAGCGCAAGGGAGGCCTCGTTGTTTTGACCAAAGAAGACCTCCTCAAAGGCGGCAAGAATGGCCTCGCCATCCATCCAACCCAACCCGATTCCAGCCTGCTGCTCATTGACATACACCTGCCGCTTGAAGCCAAAAAGCACATGCCCCCCAAAAGCAAAACCCAACTCACCGCCACCGAAAAACAACTGCTGGACTGGTGGCTGAAAGCAGGTGCGCCATTTGACATAACCGTGGCCGCCGCTGCCATGCCATCCGCATTGCGAAGCACCCTGCAAGCCACCCACCAAGCCCCAACCAGCCCCCTCGATGGCCTGAAACTCGACCCCGTGAGCGAGGCTGACCTAAAAAAATTGCGGAGCGAAGGCATCCAAGTATTTCCATTGGCCGCAGGCAGTCCGTTTTTGCAGGTGCTCTTTCAAGGTAAAAAAGACGTGACTGCGCAGCGGCTCGGCAAACTCAAGCCCATCGGCCCGAACATTGCGCAGCTCAACCTCTCCAGCTCCAACGTGGACGATGCCATGCTCGCCGCCGTGAAGGACATGCCCCACCTCAACCGCCTCTACCTCGAACAAACCGCCATCACCGACAAGGGCCTCGCCAGCCTCGCTGGCCTCCAGTACCTCGAATACCTCAACCTCTACCTGACCAAAGTGACGGATGCCGGGCTAGCGCAACTTCAGTCGCTGCCCAAGCTGCGCTCGCTTTACCTCTGGCAGTCCGGCGTGACGCCCGATGGCGTGGCCAAGTTCGCTTCGCAAAAACCAGCGATGTTCATTGACAATGGCATCGAAAACGACTCGATGTTTGGGAAGGTGGCGCTGAAAGCCCCGAGAATCAACGCTTCCAAAGAGCTGTTCACAGACACCGTTCACGTATCGTTGGAGGCAGGTTTTGCAAAGGTGAAAATCCACTACACCACCGACGGCAGTGAACCTGACAGCACAAGCGCCGTTTTCACGGAGCCGATTGTTTTGCGTGCATCAGGGGAGGTGAAGGCTATCGCTTATTTGAAAGGTTGGACGACCAGCCCGTCAGCAGCAAAGCGCTTTGCGAAGGTGGGCTACCAGCCCGTCGGCATTAGCTTGGCAACGCCGCCCGACCCCAAGTACAAAGGTGAAAATGAAAAAACACTGATTGACCTGCAAAGGGGCGGCGAGTCGTTCAGGAGTGGAAAGTGGCTTGGTTGGCAAGGCCACAACTGCGTGGCCACGCTCGACTTCGGCAAAGTCGCTGATATTTCGGCGGTTTCAGTGGGCAGTTTCGAGGACACTGGCGGTTGGATTTTTTTTCCGAAGGGCTTAAGAATTTCTACCTCCACCGATGGCAAGAATTTCAAGAAGGTAAAGGAAGTCAGCTTTCCAGTTCCAAAAAAAGAATCCAAGACCTCCGCAAAAATGTTCAATGCAAGCTTTTCAAAAACCCAAGCCCGATACGTGAAAGTGGAAGTGCTCAGTGTTTTGAAGAACCCGACTTGGCATCTAAGCAAAGGCGAACCATGCTGGGTTTTTGTGGATGAAATTCTGGTGGAATGAACGCGACGTGACTGTACTGAGCGACTTTCGTCAAGATGGTTGTCGTTAAAACGGTTGGTTTGGAAGGATTAGAAGGGGCATTTTATCCTAAAAACATAACCCAAAACCAATAATCGCTGTTTCTTCGCTGTATTCAAGACCTTGATTTTTCACTAAAACTTTGAGATAATGATGATTTACTATTTGCTCACGGGCGTACTTACCCTCATCGGGATGTTCGTCAGCGGGCGGTTGAAAAGCAAATTTGCGCATTACAGCCAGTTCGCCCTTCGTGCCAATATGACTGGGGCCGAGGTTGCTGCTGCCATGCTCCGGTACTACGGCATCACGGACGTGAAAATCACGATGGGCCAAGGCTTCCTTTCCGACCACTATAATCCTGCGACGAAAACCGTCAACCTCAGCCCCGATGTTTACCAAGGCCGAAGCATCGCATCGGCAGCGGTGGCGGCACACGAATGCGGCCACGTGGTTCAACATGCGAACGCCTATATGTGGCTCGGCCTGCGTTCAGCCATTGTACCTGCGGTAAGTTTTGCAGCGAAAGCGCAACCTTGGCTCTTGATATTGTCGCTGGGCATGTTGGGCAGTTTTCCGCAATTATTGTTGATTACCATCGTCGCTTTTGCCATTACAGCAGCGTTTGCGCTGGTTACGCTTCCCGTGGAATTTGATGCCAGCCGCCGAGCATTGGTTTGGCTGGAAGAAAGCGGCATTGCCCGTGACGAGGAACACGCTGGCGCAAAGGATGCCCTGACTTGGGCGGCGCTGACTTATGTTTCCGCCGCACTTTCTTCGCTGGTGATGCTGGTTTATCTCCTACTACAATACAATTCGAGGCGAGGTGATTGAGTAGGTTTTTGGTCAAAAAAAACGCCGTGATGGGAAGACCCTGTCACGGCGTTTTTTATTTTCCAAAAAGAGGTTGCAGGACTCTCAAACCCTAAAATTCTCTAGCCCTCAAACCCCAATTTCAATGCTCCCCGATCAACTCCGGCTTGTACCCGCCTTTGCTCCTAAAATAAACGAGCAGCCCAAGGTAGCAGAGCAACATGAAAACGGGCAGAATCGCCACGGTTTTCAAAGCGCCCTTCTTCGCACCTTGCTGGATTTCGCCAATGACGGCCTTGCCTGATTCATCGGTGGCGGCTTTCAGCTTATCGCCATCCACCGCCATGTACTCCCCGAAAATACCCGTTTTTGAAGTGGTCACATAAGTGGAGTGAAGCTGCGTATTGTTCGTTGCATCGTATGCCGCTACTTCTTTGTCCACCTGTTTGTCCTGCACGTTGCCAAGGAATGGCCCACCCACGATACCAGCCGCCAACATGCCCACGGCGGCCACGCCATTGAGCGTCAATGCGCCACCTTTCGGGAATTGCTCCGCAACGATACCCAGCGAAGTTGGCCAGAAGAAGCTTTTGCCAACGGCGTATATCGTTGCCGCCAAAAGTATCATACCGCCAGTCGCAACGGAGAGGAAGTACAGGCCAATTGCCGCCAAAGCTGCACAGACTGCCAACAAGCCGATGGGTGAAAGTTTATGGATGATGGGGCCACCGAAGAAGCGCAGCAGCATCATCAAAAAGGCTGTGTAGATAAGCACCCAGCCACCGCTGATGCCCATTTTGCCCATTTCCCCTTCCATAAGGCTAGCGCTCCAGCTGTCCACTCCCAATTCAGTGATAGCCAATGGAATCATGATGAGTAGCATGATAATGAACAGCGGCTTGCCAAATGATTTTGTGTAATAGCCGAAAGCAACTGTAGCCGTGACAATTAAACCCCAAGTGAGGATTTCGCCAAGGCCAAAGTTGACCCCAAGCTGCTTGAATACCATTAAGGCAATAATGAAAATCCCGTGTTCGCCTACCTCTTTGAGCATGTCCATGTATGAAACACCAGCAGCCACACGCTCCTGTACGGGGAATTTTTTTCTCCACAACAGGAAAGCATACAAAATAATTGGCAGAAATATCATGCCGACCTTTACCTGCCAGCCTACGTTATTGCCGAGCATCATCAAAAGTAGGCCTCCGAGCACCATGCCACCTGGCCATCCTGCATGCAGGATGTTGAACCATTTGGTCTTATCCTTGCGGAAAAGGGTTCCCACCACAGGATTAATGTATGCCTCCACCGTGCCATTGCCAAGAGCACATATGAATGTACCGATGTAGAGCCAAGTATAGTCCTTGGCCATAATGGTAATGATGGCACTCAGTACGTGGCAGATGAGGCCGATAATCATGGCCATGCGATAGCCGATGCGGTCAATTACAAGACTGAACAGTACGATACTAATGGCGAAGGGCCATAAGCCAACACCAATTAATTCGCCTTTTTGAGTTTGCGAAAGGTTGAAGGTTGTTCCCCAGTCATCAATGATAAGCGCCCGGATGATGAAGCCAAAAGAAGTGGCAATGAGGGCGATGAAGCAGCCCCAGAAAAGACCCATGTCCGGGGTGTCCGTGTTGCGAGTTGTTGTCATGTACTACCTTGTTTTTCGTTTTGTTGTGAAAATGGCCGAAAAAGTAAGGCGAAGGCGGGAATTAAAAAAATTAAATTGGTCGCCGGCTTCATTCGGCAGTAAGAAAAGAAGCCAAGATGCTTGTAAATGCAGCTGTATTTACTTTTTCAAAAGGGTGTGGCGTTTGTTCCAAAACTTTCAGTTGGCCATTTGGTAGCGCCGCAGCAGCTTGTGTCGTTTCTTCCAAACTCACCATTTGGTCGCTATCGCCAAGGCAAATGAGCGATTGATGTGGGATTTTGGATAAAATGGTTGGCGTCAAGGTCGGCACTTGGCCGAGTTCAAGCATCATATCGGCGGTTTTGCGGAGCAAAACTTTCCAATCGTTTGGGGAATGCCGCTCTTGTAGTTGGTTGGCAAAGGCAGGTATTTTCGCTTCGATTTTATCAGGGTCGAGCATCTTGATTTCCCGCTCCGCACCTTCCAGCGTCCAATCGAATTTGGTGGCCAAAGTGACGATTTTGCCAACTCGCTCAGGGTGCAAATGGGCAAAATTCAACGCCACGTAGCCGCCCATGCTGTAGCCGAAAATGTCCACCTGTTCAAGGTTGTTTTTGTTCAAAAAATCGAGCACCTCCGTCGTGGATTGCTCAATGCCAAAAGTATCGGCGAATGGAGAGCCGCCATGACCAGAGAAGTTCAAAGCATGAACCTCAAAATCGTTTTTCAAGATTTCGGCCAGTGGCTCTAGTTGGGATTTCGAGCCGAGTGCGCCGTGGAGGAGGAGGAGTTTTTTCATTGAAGTGCTTTTCAGTTCTACCTAAGTTCTATAAAAAGTGGCCTGTATGGAAAAAATCAACCTAAGCCGCCTATTTTCCTTCTCATTCCTTGGATAGCCTGTTTTTATGTTTTTTATGTGAAAATATTCCAAATTTTGAATGGGCTTGCATTTTTCAAATTATTGTCTTATCCTTGCCCTAAAGTAGGAAGTTTTACCCACACAGGCTACCCGTGCACAGGAAGCCACCGCTATCTAAATGTTACACACGTTACTTTATGTAAACACGAATACGACTTGCCTTTTACAAAAACTATTGTAGTTTAAAACTACAAAGCGTTTCCGACTGAACTGCATTACCGCTTCCTAAAGATGCTTCAATCTGGCTATTGCTAGCCTATGAAGTATGTTTTGCCAAGCAATCCCCTCTAGGGCTTTGCTCCCACCTACCAGTATTAAAGACCGAGTTTTCTTTTTTCAACAATCAAAATTTTAGTAAGATGACACATCTTTTTACCTTACCTTTATTGGTAAACAAACAATTTCACGGACGCACGGACGCACGGACGCACGGACGCACGGACGCACGGACGCACGGACGCACGGACGCACGGCGTCAAAGGCAAGTAATCGCTTGCGCACTTCGCTACTAGCTATTATGCTATTATTCACTTTGCAAGTCAACGCTACGAACTATTTTGCAGGGATACCGATCATCGGGCAATGGATTGCTGAAGCTGCTTATTGGCTACATCCTAGCGAGGAAGAACCAGCTCTATGTGACTCTGATCCTTCCGATGTTCAGATTGCCGATTGCAGTTTTTTGGTTACCTCTGTGGAAATGACGGGTTTCAATACCTATGTAGTATGTTTACAGGCGAATGACCAGTTATCGGCACAAAGCTGGTCTATTCTAAACTATCCACTTGTTCCATCTCAAACTATTCCTAATCCATGTTTTACTATTATCACTAGCAATATTGATCCTTTTTTCGCAATTCAGCATACGGTTGATGGTATGAATTGCCAGACTTCCGTGGCAATTTCCGACAACGCCTGTCCAAATAATGTACTGTCTGCCACTGTACTGGATTGTTCATTGCTTACTTCTATCGGTGTCAACACATCCCTGATAGGCACGCCTTACGTGATTACTTTCGAGGACGGCAGCCTAGGGGTGTCGTCCTCCTCAAATAATGTCAACCACACTTTCGGCAGCCCCGGTAACTACGAGGTTTGTTTGACTTACACTGTGCCAGACCCGGAACCCAAATACATTACCTGCTGCTATATGATAGAAGTAGCCTTACCGCCCGGTTGCGTTTGCCCCACAGCGGATATCATCACCGTGGAAGCTATTGAACCTTGCACTTGGAATGCCACGCTCTGCTTTAATCTGGCCAATTTCCCCTTTTTCGTGGACTTTGGCGATGGAACCAGTGGCACATTCACTGACCCTTGCATTGATCACCAGTTCCCAGGGCCAGGCACCTACCACGTCTGCTTTAGTTACACCCCACCATTGGGTGGCTCTATAATATGCTGTGAAGAGGTGGTGATTCCTGGTTGCTGCCTTAACCCCAATTTTGAAATGGAGCCAATCACAGGGCCATCCTGTATCAATCCGCTCTACAGGATAGACCATATAGGATGTCAAGGAGGCATCGTAGCGGCTACCCATCTTTGGGAATTCAGTGACGGTACGGTTTTTACAGGCCCAAACCCGCCTGACCACCTGTTCACCAATTTCTTGGATTTCGGCGGGTTAGTTTGCGTGACGCACACCATCACCTGCTGCAATGAAACGGCTTCGGCCACTGTATGTTTGCCGCACACACCGGGCGCCTACCTAGGCACGCCCAACCAGACACTGCTAATGAGCCAGACACTGCCTTTTACCAACAATACCGTATTGCATTTCATCCAGCAAAATCAGAACATCACCTTGCCGCTCACCATTGACGGCACGCTCATTGTCGATGTGCCCAATGCCACGTTTGGCGTGGGTACTTGGAACATGGGCGGGAATGCTGATATACTCGTTCAAGGTATCGCCGCCCCATCGTTCAGGTCATTTACCTTGGATGGCACCATCATCCACAGTGCCTTCAGGTTGTATGGCAGCACCGCTTGCTGCCGTTGGCAGGGCATCCATTCCGAGGGACGTACCCGTATCACCCTGACCGGTGCCAGCGTGAAGGATGCCGATTACGCCATCCGCTACCCGGCAACACAGGGCGTGGTGGGCGGCTCTGCCTTCCCACAAATCAGTAGTACAGGCTCCTTTTTCATAAACAATTTCTATGGTATAAAGTCCGAGGGGCAATTTGTCAATTTCACTTCATTTTCAGACAATACCATGAATGGCGCCCAAGAAAATCCCCATGTTTGTGGATGCCAATCAGTGAATGCCTTTGACTTTTCCAATATCAATCCATTGATGACCGTCAATATTAATGGTACCATCGAAAACGAGGTGTTCAACTACGAAAAAGCCTTCAATTTCAACAACAGCAGGTTGAGAGCCAGAGGTTTCGAGATTCATAATTTGAAGGATTACGACCCGGTTCCCCTCCCGTTCAACAACAACCCCGGCGATGCGGCCATTGGTATTGACTACAGATGGTCCACCTCCAACAACTCTTCGTTGAACATTGACCGGATTGGGTTCACGAATTTCCAGACAGACCAGGGGACATCGAGGTCGGTCGCCGTCAGGGAGAATATTACCCGTGGGCTGCATACCCTCACTGCGACGGCCGGTCAGCAGTCCATCTTTATCGGCAATGTGGCAGCGGGCTATGAACTGATTGTTGGCAGCAGCGCAAAAATCAACGGCACCATTCAGGGCAATACGATAAACACCAATGGTGGCACGCAGTTCGGCTTCGGCATCAATGGAAGCATCAACTCTGGGAACAACATTCTCAACGTGCGCAACAACACGATGAGTATCTCCACCAATTCAAGCTCCACCTTGAACGGTGGCGTGGTCTTGGCCAGTTCCGCCGAAACGACGCAGGATTACAATATCTTGGACAATACCATTGATGTGGTGCTGAACAACAACGGGGTCGGCATCGGCATCACCAATGCACGGGGCTTTTCCATCCGAAGGAACAAGCTCCTCAATCCGGCTGGCGTGACAGGCATCCAACTCAAGGAAGGCGGCAGCGGGCAAGTGGACTGCAATGATGTGCGGGACAAGACCAAAGGCATTGACGTCAGCAACTGTGACGGTGTCCGCTACGCTGACAACAACCTCCGCTCGAATAAACGTGATTTGTTGTTCACTGGGGATGCAATGAGCGTCAATGGCTCGCTTATCGAGTGGAATACCTTCCGGAACAGCGACTTTGAAAGCATCAAGTACAGCACAAGTGCCGTCACTGGCCTACAAACCCACAACCAGTACAACCAATGGGAAGTGCGGTCAGGAATTGAGGTGGTTCACGGTACTGGCGGCTCGACACAGGCAGCCTTTAATTCCCGCTTCTTTCACCCATTTGGCGCCCCTTCGAATAGCGTCATGCGGCCATTGAGTTCTCCAATATTTATGTTTACTCAGAACGCACAGGGTGTATCCATAGACAGTGTACCCGGTGCCGCTTTCTGTACAGCTGTGAATGACGCCGTCGTGACATCATCCAGCCTTCTGGACCCAGCGGGAACTTGGGCATCCATCGTGCAGGACGCCAATTACTGGAACGGGCTGACCACAGCGGAACAGACCATGATGCGGCAGGAAGTATACGGACTGCTGCTGGCCCACCCAAGCTGGACGAGCGGCAATACTACGTTGTCAGGCTTCAAGGCAGCACAAGATGCTGGCTTCGTTGGGCAAAGCGAGTCGCTGCACTTGACTTGGAAACAGTTGCTGAACAGCATCTCGACGCACCAAGCAGCACAGGCGTCCAACCGCACGGCGTTGGCCTCACTCTCCGACCAAGTGGAGGGCTGGCTGGCGGCGATAGCGGCCGACCCCAATCAGGAAGCCTCCTTACAGCCACTGATTGATGCTGCCCTACAACAGGGCGATATGCTAATTGACCAACTACAACAGGCGGACGACCTTTTCTTCCCAACCGTGCAAACCACGGTCGGTCAGTTGTTGTCACAAAATGCCGCCCTCGACGAAAGCACCCTTCACACATGGTGCGAAAAGCGCTACAACCAGATAGCGCTCAACTCATTGGCTGGTATCTTGCCAGACGCCACCGCTACCACCGACCTGCGTTCGATAGCCCAGACCTGTGTGAAAACTGGTGGCCGTGCCGTGCTGGGTGCAAGGGGGCTTTGCGAGACCTGGCTAAAGGAATACTATGACGAAGACAATTGCAAGGACAACCCTCAAGGACGTAGTAACGATGATGCAGCAAATTTGCAAGCGGAAATAAGCCAGATGCTACGTATTGTCCCCAATCCGGCGGATGACATGGTGCGGATTTCCTTGGCCGAGCCGATAGTTAAAGGCGAAACCATAAAGGTGCAGTTCCTGACCCTGAGCGGCCAAGTAGTTCATACGGCAGATATGACCCCAGAAAGCGGGGAACTGGCCATCTCGGTCCTTGGCTGGCACGATGGTATTTACGTGGCACGGACAACTCGTGGCACCGAAACTTTCAGCCAGACCTTCGTGGTCCAGCACCGTTGATTTTATGACAATCAAGGGAGGCCGCCCTTGCAAGAGGCGGCTTCCTCTTTTTTTAATTTAACCATCTACCTATATGAAACGAGTTATACGGCAACTCATCACCCTTGCCACCTTACTGACCAGCGTGAATGGTGCTTATTGCCAGCAATATGACAAGCACTGGATGGGCTGGGGCCTTAACTACCAGCCTATTTTTATGGGCTTTGAAGATGATGCTATCAGTTATGAGGTGACACCAGATGTTACAAAACTTGAATTCTACAACGGCATCACTGCTATTAGCAATGTACAGGGAGAACTCCAGTTCTATACCAATGGCAACGTGGTAGTCTCTTGGGACAACAACATCATGCAGGGGGGCAAGGGCTTCAACGAAGGCTCAATTAACGGTGATTTCGAGGTCAATGGTACCGATACCGTTTTCAACTATGCCTACAACCCCTATACCTACCAAGTCATCCCCGATGCCTACAATGGGAACATCTATAATATGATACACTCATTCGTAGCGTTGGAGGGAGGTTGCAAATCAAATAATGCACCAAAATTACAGATAAGTAAAATAGACATGTCGGCCCAGCAGGGCAGGGGTAGGGTGGTCTATAAGAATCGCTACTTTGACGAGGAACTGATGGGGCTGATGTTTACTATAGTTAGGCACGGCAACGGCCACGACTGGTGGGTGGTGCGAAGAAGTCAGGACGGGTTGTCATACCGCTCCATCCTGCTGCAAAGTGACTCAGTTGTGCAAGTAGTGCAGAGCAGCATCCCTGGGCTTGGATCCGGTTGGTTTGACGATGAAGATTGTTACGAAACCAGCCTCTCCAATTTGTATCCATCACAAGATGGGAGCAGGTTTGTGGACATTTATGGCCACGGGTGGGCAAAGCTGCTGGACTTCGACCGCTGTAGCGGCGAAGTGTCGTTGATTGACACTTTTAGCACGGGCACCACCCCCCTTGAGATTTTCACCGGAGAAATAATTGACTGCTCGATATTCACCTACGAATTCTCGCCTTCGGGCCGTTACCTGTACGGTCTCGGTTACGCAGAGTTAGCACAGTGGGATTTGGAGGCCAACGACATTGCTGCCAGCAAAGTGCAGTTGGGAGGGGTGCCGTGGGCATTAGATGAAAATCAAAACGTGTTGGTTGGTATCACTGGTGGCGCGTGGGTATTCGCCCACGGTCCGGATGGGAAGCTTTACAGCCTTGTCTGGAATGCACATAGCGTCATCGAGTACCCCGATGAGCCAGGGGAGGCCAGCGGCCTCTGCCTCGCAGCGGACAACGCCCCTGGTTCCTGCCTCGGCCCCAACGTACCATACAACCTATTCTCTACCCCCCATCCCAACTACCGCCTAGGGCCCTTCCCCGGCAGCGCTTGCGATACCATCCTGAGCAACACCCAGCCGCCATTGGCTGGCAGCCCCACAGGGGCAAGCGGCTATGAGGTGGTGGCATCGCCGTCCGTCGCCAGTGGGCAGGTGGAGGTGAGCATCACCCTGCCTGCCTACGGCGGCAGTACCGCCGAGCTGCAGGTAGTGGATATGCTGGGACGTGTGGTGCACCGGCACCGCTTCCCCCCTTATGCCTACCTGCACTCGCTAGACGTGTCGGACTGGCCAGCGGGGCTGTACAATATCGTGTTAATGGAGAATGACAGGCCGAGGGCAAGTGCAAGGCTGGTAGTGGCGAGGTAATAGGATTTACGATTGGGGACGTCGTTTCCACCTTCGGGAGAACCATTTTCACCCGTGGGATTGGTTTTATCACCTTCGGGAATGGAATTTTCTCTCTTGGGAATGGAATTTTCACCTTCGGGAATGCTATTTCCACCCTCGGGAATGAAATTTCTACCTATGGGAACGTCATTTCCACCTTCGGGAATGCTTTTCACACAGCTTTCCAAATGTCAACTGGCAAGTCACCACGCCAACACCTCTCCAATCGCCACCCCCACCTTTTCGATAGAGGGAATCATCTCCCGCTCCAGCGTCTCATTCAGCGGCACGGCGGGCATATTGGCTGCGCCAAGGGTGCGAACTGGGGCATCCAGCCATTGAAAACAGTTCTCCGAAATACGGGCGGCGAGGCTCTGAGCGAAAGTATTGCTCACAGGTTCCTCCGTTACCACGAGGCATTTACCGTGGCGCTTCGTGGTATCGTACATGGCCGCTTCATCCAGCGGATACAGGGTGCGCAGGTCAATTACTTCTACTTGGCCGGGGTATTGTTTGGCGGCGTTCAGCGCCCAGTGGACGCCCATACCATAAGTAATGACGACCATCGAGCGGCCCTTTTCTACTTCGTCCCGCTCAGCGGGAACGACGGTGCGGGCTTTGCCGAAAGGCAACACATAATCCTCGGCGGGCATGATGCACTTCGCCGTCTCCGTGCCCCGCACTTTCGACCAGTACAGGCCTTTATGTTCCAAAATCACGACGGGGTTCGGGTCGTAGTAGGCTGCTTTCATCAGTCCCTTCAGGTCGGCGCCATTGCTGGGGTAGGCGATTTTTATGCCTCTTATATTCGTCAAAACCGACTCCACGCTGCTCGAATGGTACGGCCCGCCACTACCATAAGCCCCAATCGGTACTCGGATAATGCAGCTCACAGGCCATTTGCCGTTGGAGAGGTAGCACGAGCGGCTCACCTCCGTGAATAGCTGGTTCAGCCCCGGCCAGATGTAGTCGGCGAACTGCACCTCCACGATTGGTTTCAGCCCGACAGCGCTCATGCCCACCGTGCTGCCGACGATGAATGCCTCCTGGATGGGCGTATTGAACACCCGATGGTCGCCGAACTTTTCGGCCAGCGTCGCCGCCTCCCGGAACACCCCGCCGAGCCTGCGTCCAACGTCCTGCCCATACAGCAGGCACTCTGGGTGCTTGTTCATCAGTTCCTCAATGGCGAACAAGGCGCAATCCACCATCACTTTCACCTCGCCGTTGGCAGGTTCTCGCTCGCCCGTTTCCTCAGTGATGGGCGTCGGAGCGAAGTCGTGGGTGTAGAGGTCTTCGGGGCGAGGGTCTTCAGCAGCCTTCGCCCGCTCGAAGTCAACCTCGACCAGCTTGCGGGCCTCGGCTTCTATTTTTTTCAAATCTTTTTCTGAAAAACCTTCTTCCAATAGATGCTTGCGCAAAATGGGGTACGGGTCACGGCTTTGCGCCTCCTCCAAATCGTCCCGGTACCATTCTTTCCGTACGCCAGAAGTGTGGTGATTGAGCAGCGGAACGGTCACATGCACGAGGAAAGGCCTGCGCTCCTCCCGCATCGTTTCGATGACTTCTTGCAGTGTTGAGTAGCACTCAAAAAAGTCGCTGCCGTCCATGCGCCTTGTTTCTATTCCATGAAAACCCTTGGCGTAATCGGCGGCATCCTGCGCTCGGGTTTCAGCAGCATTGGCGGAGATGTCCCAGCCATTGTCCTGCACGAAATAGAGGATGGGCAACTGCTTGAGGGCCGCCATTTGCATCGCTTCGGCCACTTCGCCTTCGGTTACGGAGGCATCCCCTAAACTGCAAATTACGATTGACGATGAGGGATTGACGATTGACGATTTACGATTTACGATTGCGGGGTCGTCGGTACCCAATCGTAAATCGTAAATCGTCAATCGTAAATCCTGATATTGAATTCCCATCGCCACCCCTGTCGTAGGAATGGCCTGCATGCCAGTAGCGGAGGACTGGTGCGGGATTTTTGGCTTGTCGTCGTCCTTGAGGCTGGGGTGGCAGTAGTAGCTACGACCACCGGAGAAGGGGTCGTCCCGCTTGGCCATGAGCTGGAGCATGAGGTCGTAAGGCGTCATGCCGATGGACAGCAGAATGGAATCGTCACGGTAGTAGGGCGCAACCCAGTCCTGCGGCAGCAATTGGAGGCCGAGGGCTATCTGCGCAGCCTCGTGCCCACGGCTTGTGGCATGGACGTATTTACTGACGAACTTGAAGTTTTCTTCGTAAATCTCCGTTAGGCTCTTGGCGGTGGCCATGAGGCGGAAGGCGGTTTGGATGGTTGATTTTTGTATGATGGTTTTGCTCAAAATCATGATTTGGCTAGGTTTCATTGGGCGTTGCCCAATACTGGCATTTTTCGAAATTCATTGGGCGTTGCCCAATGCTGTAATATTTCGCCCTTTCAGGGCTTCATGGTTCAGGACTTTGACTTAAACGCCTCAATTGCATTTCGTGTAAAGTCCGACAGTACCAGCCGCCCGCTGATGGCTGCCCGCTCATCCAGCAACGTATCCCAGTTTTCAGTGCCTTGCCAGAAGACCCGTTTGAGTTCCCGCATCGCTTCCGGGCTGGATTTGATTAGGATTTTGGTGAAACGGGCTAGGTAGTCGTCCATTTGTTCAGGCGTTTCAAATACCTCATTGAAAAGCCCTTTTTCTTTTGCCCAGTAGGCGGTCTGCCACTCGGTGGCGTTGATGGCCATTTGGCTGAATGCGGAAAGACCAAGCTTGCGTTCGCAGGCTGGCCCAACTACGAAGGGGCCAATGCCGACAGCCAATTCGCTCAGTTTTATGGTCGCCCATTGCGTCGCCATGCAGTAATCAGTAGCGGCAGCGAGGCCCACGCCTCCACCGACAGCTTTGCCGTGTATCCGACCGATGATGAGCTTGGGGCAGCGGCGCATGGCGTTTATCACATTGGCGAAGCCGAGGAAAAAGCGCTTGCCCGTTTCAAAATCACAGATGGCCATCAGCTCGTCGAAACTGGCGCCGGCGCAAAAGGTTCGGTCACCACCGCTGCGCAGCACGACAATTATGGCGTCTTTATCAGCACCAGCGGCCTCAATCGCCTGCACGAGTTCAGTGAGCAGCCTGCCGGGCAGGGAGTTTTGGGCGGGGTGGGAAAATTCGATGGTGGCGACGCCGTTTTTCACCGAAAACGAAACGGCGCCTTGTTGGGTCTTATCCATTAAGGCAGTATTTGTTGAAGGTTTTCAGGATAGCAAAGGTAACAGAATGGTGGAAGACCTAGCAAGCGGTAGTTTTTTTTGAAAATAGCGGAATCTTCGGCAAACTTCAAGAAGTTGCAATGCAGAACTTTGTTTTGGGGTTAACCAAAAAATATTCGGCATACTGAATAAATATTTTACAAAATATTCATAAATATTCACACAATTTTAATGCGAATCTTTTTTCAATTTTTTCTTGAATTAATTTGGTGGCTCGGTTTTTTTTTAGACTTTTGTGCATCCTATGCTTTGTTTATGTGTGCACACCAATAGCTAGCCCTTCTCCCATAGGGGCGTTCGTACTAGTGAAATACTACTATCGAGAAAATTGTGACGAATTCAATTCTTACTGATACAACTTGGCTGTAAAAGAATTTTTTTTTGCTTACCGGTAAAGCATTACAGCAGGATAAACCAAATTTTATGGAAAGGATTACTCAACCGGCGATTGAGAAACTACACAGCAGTCGAAAAACAAACTTTATAACAGCGAAAAAACAGCAAAGAAATGAACGCCACGTACAAAACTATCCTCTCCGGTTGTCTCGAATTTGGCAACCCAAGAAGTTATGAGCAGGTCCTGAAATTGTATCAGCACCGAACGGAGAACTATTACCGAAACGACATCCTCCTCGCAGCGGAAGAAGTTTTTCAAGAAGACACTTTTATTCTTACCATCCCTCGCTACATTACGGAATGTTCCGAAAAAAGCTGGAAAAACACCCTCAACTTGCTTGAATACATTGCAGGCTATGCAGTTGCAGGCAGTTTGAAAGCTTGGGTGATTCAAGAAGGCAAAATTGTAGAACAGCGAAACATTGAGCCTGATGGCGACAAATCGGCTACGCAGGCTTTTATACAAGCCCGTGACCTAGTGAAGGAAAAAGGCATGGAAGAAGAGGCGATGAATGCACTCAACCGTGCCATAGAAAAGTTTGAACGCAATGCCCTTGCCTACGAGCGCCGCGGTTATGTGAACTACCGGCTTCGCAATTACAACGATGCCATGTACGATTTCACGAAAAGCATCGACATCAATCCAAACATGCCGGATGCCTACTGGGGCAGAGCAAATACGAAAGTAAAGAAAAACGACATCCAAGGTGCATTGGTTGATTTGGACTTAGCTATCGCAAGGTCTATCCCTCACCAGCCCGTTTATTGGAGTGCACGCCGCTTGAAAGGTGAGCTTCATCTCAAATTGAGCGAATTTGAAAAAGCCATTTTCGAGTTGAAACTGGTCACCAACCGTAAATTCACGGAGGACGACCCGAACTACAAATGGCAAAAGAACGTGCTTTTCAACTACGGAAAAGCGCTCTACGAAATTGGGCAATACAACGATGCCGTGAAGATTTACAATAACATGTTCACCTTCGAAATTCAGCGGGAAGAAGCACCTTCCAAGGCTGACCAGTTCTTCAGCCGTGGGCTTGCTCGCCAAAAAGCAGGCGAAAGCGGCTATGTAAATGACTTCAAAGAGGCTGCTGGCCTTGGTTCGAAAAAAGCTGCTGACCTGCTCAGCGTAAAAGCTTAACTACTGAATAGAAATGAAAAAAAGGGCTGCCGAAACATCGGTGGCCTTTTTTTTTACCCCTACGCTTGCAATCTGCCTAATTTTCAACCGTTAATCTGCCAATCAATTCAATAGCCTGTTTAAAAAATGATCCGAGCCATTTCTTTCCTTTTCCTGCTTTGTCTTTGTGGAAACGCATTTGCCCAAAAGAAATTTACGACGAAAAAAACCGCCAACGATAAGCTGAAAACGGTTTATGACCGTGCCATGCGCATGGCAAGCTTGAACCAGTTTGAAGATGCATTGCAGGATTTTGAGAAGGCGTTGAAGATGGACCCTACCTTCATTGATGCACAATTGCAATGGGCAAACGTAAAAAACCAGCAAGCAAAGTTCGAGGAAGCAAAGGTGGGTTACGAAAAGGTCATTGCCATTGACTCGATGTATGAACCTGCTACCTTTTTCAGTCTCAGCATCGTGGAGTTTGATTTGAAGCAATTTGAAGCAGCAGCAGGTCACATGGATTTTTACCTCAAAAGCGCCCCAAAAATTAGCCCTGCCCGAAAGGCGACGGCTGAACATTACCTCAAAAACGCCAGGTTCTCGGCCAAGGCATTTGCCAATCCAGTACCATTTGAGCTGAAGAATTTAGGCCCGAATATCAATACCACAAGCCAGGAATATTTGCCAACATTGACGGCCGATGGGGAAACCCTGATTTATTGCGCCGAGGCGAGTAGCGAGCGCTTTGCAAAGCAACAAGATTTTTATGTCAGTAAACTTAAAGATGGCGTGTGGCAAAAGGGCGTTCCGGTTGAGCACCTGAACACCGATGGGAATGAAGGCTCCCAAGCAATTTCCGCAGATGGAAAGCTCATCGTTTTCACGGCTTGTGATAGGCAGGGGGGCTATGGCGGTTGTGACCTTTATTATTCTGAAACGATAAATGGTAAAGTAATGCCGCCTAAAAATATGGGTCCGCTTATCAATACCAAATTGCTTGAAACCCAGCCTTCATTGTCTCCCGATGGCCGAACCTTGTATTTCATACGGGCCGATTCTGGCTGGCGGGGAGGAAGTGATATTTGGAAAAGCATCCGCCAAAATGACGGCAAATGGAGCCAGCCTATCAAGCTCGACAGCACCATCAATTCTGCCGAGCAAGAGCAAAGCCCGTTCATGCACCCAGATGGCAAGACGCTTTATTTCACCTCGAAAGGCCATGTCGGCATGGGCGGCTTCGATGTTTTTTATGCTCGAATGAAGCCCGATGGCACATGGGAAGAACCTGAAAACCTGGGCTACCCAATCAATACTGCGGCGGACGAAGGCGCTGTTTTCGTGACACTCGATGGGCGGACGGCCTATATTTCCAGCACAAAAGCAGGAGGGTTTGGACAAAGCGATATTTATTCTTTTGACTTATATGAGGCCGCACGACCTACCCCCGTCACCTTCGTCAAGGCAACGGTCGTGGATGCCGCAACGAAGCAGCCACTCGTTGCCAAACTCGAAATCGTAGAATTGGAAACGGGCAAAACCTACGCCACTGCCGTCACCGAAGCCGACGGTGAATTCCTAGTCACCCTGCCCGCTGGCGGCAACTACGGTCTCAATGTTTCCAAGGAAAAATACCTGTTTTACTCCGAAAACTTCGCACTCGACCAGCCGGGGACGATGGAAAAACCTTTCAAGTTAGACATCGCCCTACAACCCATCGGCGAGGGAACAGCAGCCAAGCCAATCGTTTTGAAAAACGTCTTCTTTGAAACAGGTTCGGCGGCGCTTCGCAAAGAGAGTCTCAATGAATTGGCTCGTCTGAAATCATTACTGGACGAAAACCCTTCACTCAAAATCCAAATCAACGGTCACACCGACAACATCGGCGCTGATGCCGACAATATGAAGCTATCCAATGACCGGGCGAAGTCGGTTTACGACTATTTAACCCAAAACGGAATTGATGCCAATCGCCTGAAATTCAAGGGCTTTGGAGAAACGAAGCCTGCTGCGAGCGATGACACGGAGGAAGGCAGAAAGCTGAATCGGCGGACGGAGTATGAGATTTTGAAATAAGCTCAAAACGACTGCAACTCCACCAATTTCCCATACTCCCCGCCACGCTGCATCAGTTCCTCATGTGAGCCCTGCTCAATGATTTTCCCATCCCGCATCACCACGATTTCGTCGGCGTGCTGCACCGTGCTGAGGCGGTGGGCGATGACGATGCTCGTCCGGTTTTTCATCAAAACATCAAGGGCATCCTGCACCAATCGTTCCGACTCAGAGTCGAGGGCGGAGGTGGCTTCATCGAGGATGAGGATGGGCGGGTTGGCGAGGACGGCACGGGCGATGGTGAGGCGCTGTCGCTGGCCGCCGCTGAGTTTTACGCCCCGGTCGCCTATGTTCGTTTGGTAGCCGTCTGGCGTTTCAAGGATGAAATCGTGGGCGTGGGCGATGCGGGCGGCGTGTTCCACAGCGACTTGTGTAACGCCCGTCATTCCGAAGGCGATATTGTTGAAAATGGTGTCGTTGAACAGTACTGGCTCCTGCGTTACGATGCCCATCAGCGAGCGGAGGTCACGCAGGCAGTAGTCCTTGATATTCGTTCCATCGAGCAAAACCTCGCCAGCGGTCACGTCGTGGAAGCGGGGCAACAGGTCGACAAGGGTGCTTTTTCCAGCGCCGGACGAGCCGACCAGTGCCACGATTTTTCCTTTTGGAACAATCAAATTAATGGCTTCTAGCGCAGGTCGGTTGCTGTTTGCGTAAGCAAAGCCCACATTACGCAGCTCAATTCTATCCTGAAAAACACTGACTGGTTTGGCATCTGTTTTTTCCAAAATCCGCAAATCAGCGTTGCGGATTTCGTCAATGCGGTCCAGAGCGGCCAGCCCTTTTTGCACATTGTAATAAGCGGTGGCAAACTTCTTCGCTGGTTCAATCATGCTGAAAAACGCCAGTAGCAATGCAAAAAAAGTAGGCACCGTGAGCAGCCCCTGTTCCACCTCGTTGTAGCCGTACCAAATCAGCACGGCCACGGTAGCCACACCTAGGAATTCGGTGAGCGGGGACGAGAGGTCACGCCGCCAGAGCAGCCGCACCAGCAAGTGGCGGTAGCCATCGTTTTCCCTTCGGAAATGCGCCGACTGGAACGGCTCTGCGTTGAAGCCCTTGACAATGCGCAGCCCGCCGATGCCCTCCTCCATCATGGAAACGAGCGTGCCCAGCCTTTCCTGCACCTCTTTCGATTGCTTCTTCAGCGCCTTGCCGATGCGCCCGATGACGAAGCCCGTGAAGGCCAACAGCCCCAGCACCGCCAGCGTCATGCTCGGACTCACATAGACCATGAAGGCAAACGCCCCGATGATGAGAAACGGCTCCCTGATGATGGATTCCAGCACGTTGAGGATGCTCCACTCGATTTCCTGCACGTCCACGGACATGCGGGAGAGCAAATCGCCTTTCCGTTCCTCCGAAAAATAAGCGAGCGGCAGCGCCAGCATCTTGTCGTAGAGCTGCTGCCGGATGTCCCGCACCACGCCGTTGCGGACGGGTGAAAGAAAGAACTGGGAGAGGTAGCGAAAAATGTTTTTCAAAAAATATAGCACCAACACAAGTCCGAGGGCGTAGGCCAGCGCAGTGTGTTTCCCGCTTTTTTGAATGATTTGGCTAAGGAAGAAATTGACATGCTCCTTGAGGTTGTCAAGGGTGAAAGTGCTGGGAGCTTGCGTGACGATGGGCTGTTGGTCGAGCAGGATATTCAGGAACGGGATGATGGCAGGGATGCTCACTACCGAGAACGCCACCATGAGCAGGTTGCAGACCAGCGTGCCTACAAGCAACGGCTTGTAGTTTTTCAAGTGGGAAAGCAGGCGGGAAAAGGCTGGCATTTACTTGGTGGTTTCAGGTTTCATTTGGGTTTCAGGTTTCAAGGAGCGCCCTGAAACCTGAAACCCAAAACCAGAAACCCTTAATTGCTCAACATCACTGGCATCACCAGCATCAGAATCTCCTCGCCCTCGGTTGCTTCCACGGGCAGCAAAATGCCCGCACGGCTAGGGGTGGAGAGTTCCAATTTCACTTCGTCCGATTCCATCACGCCGAGCATTTCCACGAGGAATTTGGCGTTGAAACCGATGGTGAGCGGGTTGCCATCGTAAGTGCAGGGCAGTTGTTCGTTGGCCTCGTTCGAGAAGTCAAGGTCTTGGGCAGACACCGTCAGGCTGTCCGCCGATATGTCGAGAATGACCTGGTTGGTCGTCTTGTTGGCGTAGATGGCGATGCGCTTGAGCGAACTTTGCAGGTCGCTGCGCTTGATGCTGAGCGTGTTCGGATTGTCCACCGGGATGACGGCGTTGTAGTCCGGGTAGCGGGCATCAATGAGGCGGCAGACGAGGTGCGTATTGCCGAAGGTGAAAAATGCGTTCGCCTTGTCGAAGGACATTTTCACTTCAGCATCGGCAGGCAGTGCGTTTTTCAGCAGGTTGAGCGCTTTCTTCGGAATGATGAACGAAGTGGCCACTTCCCCGGCGATGCCTTGGAAGCTGTATTTCACCAATTTGTGAGCATCGGTGGCGACGAAGGTCAGTTTGTTGAAATCTAAAGTGACGTAAACGCCCGTCATGGCTGGGCGCAGCTCGTCGTTGCTGGTGGCAAACAGCGTCTTGTTGATGGCTTTGATGAGCGTCGAAGCTGGCACATTCACCGAATCCACCTTGTCCGATTCGGGGATGCGGGGGAAATCTTGGCCGTTCTCCCCAGCGAGGCGGTATTTGCCGTAGGCAGAGGTGATGGTGATGCCGTAAGTCTCCTCGTCCACGGCAATGGTGACGGGCTGGTCGGGCAAAGCCTTCAGCGTGTCGAGCAATATTTTGGCGGGGATGGCCACAGCGCCATCGCCATCGGACATCACTTCGAACTGGTTCGTGATGGAGGTTTCAAGGTCGGTAGCGGCGATGGTCAGTTGATTCTTGCTGATGGTGAACAAAAAATCATCGAGGATGGGCAGCACAGGGCTGCTGGCAATGGCGCCGCTGGCGATTTGGAGGTGGCGGAGTAGTTCGGATGAGGATACGCTGAATTTCATAAAACTGGTTGATTGTCTTGAATTTGCGCAAAAGTAATCTTTGATATAGAATATACTTACAAAAATAACCAACAGATTGTGGATAACTTTGCCACCACCCTTCCCAGGTTAAACCTTTGTAAACCCTGCGCCAATCCCCGCCCCATTTCACGCCGTTTTTCACAAAAGCTTTTACCTTGCTTCGCAAAACAAACCCGACATGCAGTTTATGAACGATACTTGCCCAGCGGCTTTTCGCCAACGGCTTTTTCTTGCCCTGTTCCTGGCCTGCTTGGCCGTGCTGCCCGGCAAGGCGCAAATCTTCGATAATTTCGCCGACGGTGACCTGACCGCCAACCCAACTTGGCAGGGCGATGCCGCCAATTTTCAAGTGAATGCCGCCAAAGAACTGCAACTAAACGCACCCGCAGCGGGCAGTTCCATTCTCTACCTGCCCACGGCCATCGCCGACAGCGCTGTGTGGGAACTGTATTTCCGCCTCGAATTCGACCCCAGCAACGGCAACCGCCTGCGCATTTACCTTCAATCCGACTCGCCAGATTTGCTCACGGGCAGCGGCTACTACCTCCTCGCTGGTGCCGACGGCAGCGCCGATGCCATCCAATTTTACCGCCAAGACGCAGGCGTAGCAACGCTGCTCGCTTCCGCAACGTCGGGTGCAGTGGCCACTTCTCCAAAAGTCCGTCTGCGCATGACCCGTGAGGTCGGCAGCGTCTGGAAGCTCTCGGCGGACTACGGCGGGCAAAATCTCGTCCCAGAATTTGAAACCACTGATGCGACCTACGGCGCTGGCAACTACTTTTTCGGCTTCCATTGCCTCTACACCGCCACCCGCAAGGACAAGTTTTTCTTCGACGATGTGAACGTGCAACAGCTCGTGCCGGATACGCAAGTGCCGTCGCTGCTCTCCGCAACGCCACTTTCCGCTACCGAAGTGGATGTTTTTTTTAGTGAAAATTTGGATGAAACGACTGCCACTGACCCCGCCAATTACAATCTCGACAACGGCATCGGACAGCCCGCCGCCGCATTTTTGGATGGGATAAACAAGACGCTCGTCCACCTCTCGCTGGCCTCGCCGCTGCAAAGTCAGACGACTTACACGCTGACAACCAACGGATTAGCGGATTTGGTGGGCAATATTGCGCAAGCGCAAACCATCAGTTTTACCTACGTGGAAATTGCGCAAGCAGTGGAATACGATATTTTAATCAACGAAATAATGGCCGACCCGACGCCGACCATTGGGCTGCCCGCCGTGGAGTTCATCGAGCTGTACAACCGCAGCAACAAGGTGCTCGA
>JBGSWN010000054.1:0-2658 GCA_041752395.1 Saprospiraceae bacterium
CTGGTTGGATGAAAAGGTCAGCATTCAGTCAGCTTCCAAAGTGCGTTCGACAAAAGGTTTGTTGAAGCACGTCTTTGGAAGGCTTGTCTCTGCTCTTTTCATCCTGCTCAATTCACTTTGAACCCGTTATTCGCATCAATGGCCAACAGCTAAAAGCAAAACATTCGTGCATATCGAAAAACTCATCGCAGGATGCCGACGCAACGACCGGAAGTGCCAGCAGGCGCTGTACCTCCGCTTTGCCGACCATACGATGAACCTTTGCTACCGCTATGCCCGTGACCTGCACGAGGCCGAGGATATATTGCAAAATGCCTTCGTCAAAGTGTTCACAAACATCCAGACTTTTGACGAAAAAAAGGGCGAATTCCAGGGCTGGTTCAGCCGAATCGTCATCAACGAGGCACTGCAACTGCTGAAAAAAAACAAGCGCATCCAACTGACCGGCGACGACCACAGCTTCCACGACGGCGAGGTAGAGCCTGAAATCTACGGCCTGCTGGAAGCGGAAGAAATCCACGAACTACTGGCGCAATTACCGGAAGGCTACCGCATCGTATTCAACCTGTACGTAGTTGAAGAATATTCGCACAAGGAGATTTCCCAACTGCTCGGTATCAGCGAAAGCGCCTCCCGCTCGCAATTGACGAGGGCCAAGGCGATGCTCCGCCAATTGATTCACCAACAAAAAAAAATTGAACATGCAGCCTGACGACCTGGAAAAAGCCTTCCGGCAAAAAATGAAGTCCCACGCCCCTGCATGGGACAAGGCCAAAAACTGGGGCGCCATCGAGGCACGCCTCCCACAGCCCCGCAAGCGCCGCCCGGTGTGGCTCTTCTGGCTGTTTGGTGCCGCTGTGGCAGGTTCCGTTATTTGGTGGGGCATGGCCGAAGGCAATGAAACGAACCCGGAAAAAACGACATTCTCTGTCGCTGAAACCGTTGAAAATCAGCCCATTGCAAAGCAAAACGACCTTGGGAAAAACTTGACTGAAAGCATTTTACCGAAGGAAAAAAATACGGATGAAGCGGCTTTGACAACGGCAGCGCTGGCCACCGAACCGCTTGTTTTTGATAAGAAAACCAAGGTGAAAAACGGGCAAACCGAGGCGGTTGCCAAAGACACCATTGCGCAGTTTTTTGATGAAAAAACCACCGGTACGCAGGCCATTTTAGGTAAAAAATTGCCTTTGGAAAATACGAATGAAACAGCGGCAATCACCCCCTTCCGACAGGCGGAAAACCTCGAAAAACTGCCCTTCGAGACCCATCCACTGGCATTGCCGCAGGCCGAAAATGACCTCGCCACGAGCATTGCGCAGCGCACGGAAGTTTTGAAAAACAAGCCCCGTTTTGGCGTTGAAATCTACGGCGGTGTGGGGCAGCCACTGCGCCGTTTCAGCGCCGTTTCACCGGAAAAGCAAGCCTACGTCAGCGAGCGGCAACAGCGGGAAACCGTGCTCGAAAGCATCGAAGCGGGTGTGCTGCTCAGTGCCCGCTTCCGCAACGGCTGGAGCCTGGCGACGGGCCTGGAGTCGCAAAAAATCAACGAAAAATTCAGTTGGCAAAACCTGACCACGGAGACCGTCAACGTTTACAGCGACAGCGCCTATTTTTATTACGATGACCTGAACGAGCGCCAGTTCATCGGCGACACGGTGCTGGCCACGCTGACACAAAGCCGCCAGGTGACAAATTTCAACAAGCAAACCTTCCTCAACGTCCCGTTGTTGGTGGGTTTTGAAAAACGCTTCCCCAACTTTTCGCTGCGGGCGACGGGCGGTGCGGTCTTGAATTTCTACCGTGGCTTCGAGGGCATCATTTTCGATGAAAATGCGGCGCTCATTTCGGGCGACGACCTACGCCAAAACGGCATTTACCACAACAAAACCGGACTGAGCCTGCAAGCCGGGCTGGACATTAGCCGCACTGTCGGCAGATGGGGCGAAGTGTTCGCCGGCATCCAGTACCGCCACGGGCTGACCTCGTTGACGGGTGCGGCGGCGGGCTACGAGCAGCGGTTCGGCAGCCTCGGAGGGACGCTGGGCTGGCGGTTTTTTCTATTTGTAAATCAATAAATTATTGATAGGTCTGTCCCATTTCGTTGTCATTGCCGAAGGCAACCTGCAACGCCAAGTGTGCTGTAAAGATGACTGCGACTGCACCTTTTACGGCCCTCACGACTTAGCAGATTGCCTGCGGCAAAGACAACCGAGAGGTGCAAAACCAATTTTCAACCATGCGAACCACCCTTTTCATCACGCTTTTTTTCACGCAATTTTTGCTTGCGCAAACTACCCTCCAACTCCCCCTCGACCCTGGCCGCATCAACCCCGGCACCGACCTGAAGCTGGCCGCCAACGGGGACTACCTGCTCACCAGCTATTTCCCCGGCCCCGTACTGACCCAGGGCGGCGACGTGAACCTGACCCGTTTCAACCTGAAAGACGGCGTGCTGTGGAGCCAGGATATGAATTTCAGCATCCTGAGCGGGGGCGGCTACGTGGCCGATTGGCTACAGGAGCAGGCCGTGCTGATGACGGCATTTGTGCTCGACACCTTTTACAATAAAGTGTTGGTGAAACTCGACCCGCAGGGCAACGTGCTCTGGTCACGCCGCTACGGCAAGCCGAATGATGTTTCCTACGTCGGTATTTT
>JBGSWN010000055.1:0-7097 GCA_041752395.1 Saprospiraceae bacterium
GCAGGAGATTTTGGATTTATTGGCGAATGGGGATGTAGATAAAGCCATTAAGGTATTGCGGATTTTATTGCCGGAGGATAGCACGGTTTTAAATTTGACGAGTCAATATAATCGGCTTAAAAGAGAACGTCAACAAGGCACCATAAGCAATGAAAATGCTAATTTAACGAATAATCAGATTGTCAATTCCCTGATTCAGATTGCAAGGAAATTACCGGATGATACGAGCGATGAGGCAGGTAATGCAAATACGGAATTTGACGACAATTCCACTTATGTTTATATCGAATATGCAAGTGTAAATGAAGAGCAGGCACAGCAGATAGCAGATTATTTTGAGGATAATGATATTGAGGCCATACTTGATGTAAAATATATGCGCAGTGGCGAGGAAATACGGGCTTTTATTCAGCGCAGCATGGCTGTGTGTGAAGCAGCTATATTAGTGGTTTCCTCGGTAGGATTACAATCACCTACTATGATGAAGAGTCTTGATTATTTATTTGGATCAGAATTTTCAAAGAAGAAGTTTTTCTGCTGTACCTTAGATAATGATTTTGAAAATCCAAAATATTTAAGCAAAATATTAGCAGGAATTGATGAAAACATAGAGCATTTAAAGGAGCAATATCAATATCCTCAGCAAAGTAGTTCGAATGAGGAAGGTTACGATTGGCAAATGAATAACTATTTAGAAATTAAAGAGCTTTTACCCAAAATATTAAACAAGCTAAGTCATGTTCAACTCATAGATATAAGCGGAAATAATTTCGAGCGGGGAATGCGGGAAATTGTCAATTTCCTTCGCCCACCGACCAGCAAAAGGCCAGTGTTTAAATGAGGGGTTTAGCGGGTTTAGAAAGTTTAGGAAGTTTATAAATCCCATCCTAAACCTTCTAAACCCGCTAAACTTTCTAAACCACAATCCATCATGCCCAACCTTTTCGCACTCCTCGTCGGCATCAACGACTACCAGCAAAACGGCAAGACCGCCGTGCCCAACCTCACTGGCTGCGTCAATGACATCAACATCTTTGAAGCCTATCTGAAAAAGCGGTTCCCAGAGGCCAACCGGAAAATCGTGAAGCTACTGGAGGGCGATGCTACCTATGAAAACGTCGTCAACAACTTCGGGCCGGCGCACCTCGCACAGGCGGGGGCGGGCGACATCGTTTTATTTGCGTACAGTGGCCACGGTAGTAGGGAATTGGCGGCACCGGAGTTCGCCCAATACTTCCCAGAGGGCATGATGGAGACACTGGTGCTGGCCGACAGCCGCTGGCCTGACCGCTTCGACCTCGCCGACAAGGAACTGGCCGTGCTGATTGACCGAGTCGCCCAGAAAGGGGCACATGTGGCAGTCGTTTTGGACTGCTGCCATTCTGGTTCCGGCACCCGTAACCTCGACGACCTAACGCTCGGCAGAACCCGGCAAGCCTCCGACCGTACGCAGCCCCGTCAACTCGCAGATTACCTCGGCGGCCATTTTGCGCAGCACCCAAAAGACTTCCACCTGCCCGCCAGCCGCCACGTGCTGCTGGCTGCCTGCGACAAAAAGGAAAAGGCGCATGAGACGAGGAACAGCAGGGGCTTGTTCTCGACGATTTTGATGAGCATTTTGAACGAAACCCGTTACCAGCAAGGGATTTCGTACACGCAGTTGCTCACCGAAATCAGGCTTAGGGCCTCCAAAACCACCAGCGACCAGCACCCGCAAATCGAGACTTCCGGCTATTTCAACGGGCTGCAAGGATTCCTCGGCATGGGCAGCCCTGCGCCGGATGTGCCCGTCAAAGTGTTTTTCCAGGATGGCCGCTGGAACGTGACGATGGGGGCGATGTCCGGCCTGCCCACCACGAAGGCGCAGCCCGCCACTTTTGAAATCCTTCAAAATGGAGCGGTGGTCGGTGTGGCCAAAACCGTGACCGTGGGCGTGGACGAGAGCAGCCTCCACATGGAGTTTCCCGCCAACGAAAACGAGCAGTACGACGCCCGGCTGACCAGCACGCCGGAGCCGCCGCTGTTTTTTCAGCTAAAAGCCGAAAAGGCCGATGCAGCTGCCGCCATGACAGCGCTGACGGCGTTCAGGCCGCTGTATTTCAGTTTGCAGACTGACTTTGAGAACGCCACATACCGCCTCGAAATCGGAGAAAACGAGCTAAAAATCATCCGCAACACCGACCAGCTTTGCCTCCGCACCTTGCAGGGCAACGACTGGGAACCGATGTTCAAGGATGCTTTTGAGAAGCTGGAAATGATAGCCCGCTGGGAGAAAACCATCCAATTGGACAATGCTGAAACGAGGCTTTTGGTGAAATCGGGGGGCTTCGGGCAGCCGCTGAAAAAGGACGTGGAAATGGTGCTGTCCGAGCTGGACGCCAATGGAAAAGTGGTTTTTCAGCACACCGAAAGCGAGGCCATCATTGATATTCTACAAGAAGAAGGCATTGAAAACAAGGTGCCTTTCAAACTCGAAATCCGGAACAACGCAGGCAAGCCCCGCCACTGCGCCCTGCTGTTCGGGAGCAGCAATTACCGACTCATCAGTGCCTTCAAGGACGAAGTGCCAGCCAACAGCACGGTGAATGCACTGCAAGCCAATTTCAAACTCAACAATGGCCAAGCGGAAACCAGCATCTTGAAGTTGATTGTGAGCAACAAGCCCATCCACCCGGAGCTGCTGGAACAGCAAAACACCTTCAAGTTGGGCGAGACTTTGCCTTTTTGGAAAAGCAAGGAGGTGGCTGGCGTCAGGGGTGAAATGCATGGAAGTATCCGCAGCATTGATATTTTTGATGAAAACGACGAGGCACCACCCGGCGACCTGCACGACTGGTACAGTGCGAACTTGAAGGTGCAATGCGTGGGCAGGGCACCGGGCGTGGGCGAAAAGGTCATTGCTTTGGCCGATAATTTCATCAAGATACTGGCGCACCCGACCTTCCGTTCCGGCGTGGGGCTGGTGCCCGTGCATTCGGGCAGCCGCAACGTGGAGCCGATGGCCGTAGTGAATGACTTTGCGAAGCTTTCGGGCGTCGAGGTACTCCAATTCAGCAATGGTAAGAGAGACACCGCCCCCGCCAACATGCTCGAACTGACCGACCTGCAAAACGAGGCTAGCCTTGCCGAAAACCCGCTGCAATTGGAGATCGCCGCCAACCTCCAAAGCACGGACGAACTGGAGGAATCGCTGCTGTCCTTGACCTTCGACGGCGAGTACCTGATTCCCGTGGGCATTGCGGAGCGGATGGAAAACGGCAATGCGCTCGTGAGCATCTCGCATTTGCCAGACACAGAAGACAACCGCCGTAGCCTCGGCAAGGCACTGAAAATGGTCTTTTTAAAATTGGTGCTGCGCAAAGAGGAGGTGCAATACCTGCGCTGGGTGGATTACAGCGGCAGCAAACCGGAGCGCCGCTCGGCGGGGCTGAGGGAGAAAGTTGGCAAGGCCAAAAACATTGTGCTGCTCATCCACGGCATCATCGGCGATACGGAGGGCATGGCCGTTTTTGCGCAGCAATTGGTCAAAAACAAGGGCGAAAAGGGCAAGCCTTTCGACCTCGTGCTGACGTTTGACTATGAAAACCTGAATACGCCCATCGAGACGACTGCAGGCAAATTGGAGGAACTACTACGGCTGGAAGCAGGCATCAGCGCCGAGAGCGGCAAGAAAATCACCATCGTTGCGCATTCGATGGGGGGCTTGGTGAGCCGTTATTTCATCCAAACCCTAGGCGGCGAAAAGGTGGTAAAGCACCTCGTATTGGCGGGAACGCCCAACGGTGGCTCGGCCATTGCCAAAATCACGACCTACCGGGACTATGCGATTCCGGTGCTTTCGCTGCTGGTCAACCTGCCCTGGGGCCTGCCCGCTGCCGCCACGGTCTTGGGCGTTCTGCAAAAATCGAAGGCCGTGACGCATACGCTTGCGCAGATGGGCGAGGACAGCGATTTTATTCGCAACCTCAACAAAGGCGATTTGCACGGGGTGCGTTGCAGCGTCTTGGCGGGGCATCTGGACAAGTTTTTGGCACACAATGCCGATAAGAAAAAACTCATGGACAGGGTGTTCGGGCTTGGCGGGAAGCTGTTCTACGGCAATGCGCCAAATGACCTTGCCGTGAGCGTGGGCAGCATCAAATCGTTACCCAAATGCAAACCCGCCGTTAAGTCAACCGATGTGGACTGCCACCATTTGTGCTATTTCGATGAGCTGGCGAGTTCGGATGTATTGGTGAAATTGTTGGGTGGGAAAAGATAGAAATGAGCAGGAAAACAAAAAAGCCTCCAAGGGGTCTCCTTGAAGGCTTTTAAGTGGGTGGGCGCACACGGATTCGAACCGCGGACCCTCTGCTTGTAAGGCAGATGCTCTGAACCAGCTGAGCTATGCGCCCTTTCTTGAATAAAATCTGCTTTTCTTCAAAAGCGGTCGCAAATATAGGCGCTTATTTCGCTTTAATGCAAGCGCTACGAAAAAAATCAAAAAAATATTTTCAGGCCATCACCGAACACTTGCCCCGCTTGATTCCTTTACCTTTATGTTCGTTTTTTTGAATACAAAACAAAAGGCTAGACAAACTGACCATGAAGAAACATATCAAGCGAGGATTTTTGGGGATGGGTATTTTGGTAGCGGTGATAGTGGTGGCCGCTATCGTGATTGCTGCTTTTTTTCAAGATGCGGTGGGGAAAAGGCTTATCGCCGTGCTGAATAAACAGCTTAAAACGGAGGTCAAAGTGCGCAGTTTTGACCTGTCTTTGCTGCGCAATTTCCCAGACGCAACGGCCAGCCTGAAGGACGTGACCGTGATGGGCCTCAACAAAAAACCGCTGCTCGAAGCCAAGGAATTAGCCTTTAATTTCCGCTTGCTCAGCCTTTTTGAAAAGCAGGTGAAAGTGCATTCTGTGGCCATTAACGACGGCGCCCTGGATGTTTGGGTGGACAAATCCGGCAATGCCAACTACGATATTTTCAAACCCTCCAAGTCGGATGAGGGGGACGACCAGTTCAATATTTCCCTCGAAAAGGCAACGCTGAAGCAAATCGGGCTTTCTTACCACGACCTGAAATTGAAGCAGGAAATTCAGGCGCAAGTCGAGACAGCCACTTTCTCAGGGCTGTTATCCAGTGAGAAATTTGACCTGAAAAGCGCTGTGCGGCTGGCCTCCAATTTTGTGGAAATGGATGGCGAGCGCTACATCGTTGGCAAGCGGGGTGGCCTCGATGCCACGATTTCCGTAGATTTGAAAAAGGGCAAATACCAGTTCACCGACGCCAGGGTTTTTGTCGAAGAGAATGTTTTTGATGTCAAAGGCTTTGTAACCTCCAAAAAAAGCACCTCCGAATTTGACCTCAGCGCCACTGCCGAAGATGCGAGCTTGGAGTCGGTCATCGCCTTGCTGCCAGCGCAATATTTGAGTGCGCTCGGCGATTTCACCAGCACTGGCCGGTTCAAATTCACTTCGTTCATCAAAGGAAAACTCAGCGCCACAGAGCGGCCTGCCATTGATTTTGCTTTCGGCCTAGACAATGGCAAAATATCCAGCCCACGCCTCGAAGAGCCTTTCACGGATGTGTCCTTCGATGCTAAATTCACGAACGGCGAAGGGCGGAACAACCAGCAATCCGTCTTCGAAATCAGCAATTTCAAGGGCTACCTCAACCGCCAACTCATCACCCTCAGCCTGAAGGTCGAGGACCTAGACGACCCTCAAATTGACCTCAAAGCTGATGGGATACTGCCAATCGGCTACATGTACGGCCTGCTCAACAACCCCGGCATCAAGGGTGGCGATGGTAAAATCGAAATCCAAAACCTCTCGCTCAAGGGATACTACAGCGACATGATTGACATCAACAAGGTCAGGTCCGTGGTCATGAGCGGCGATGTGATTCTCGATGATGCTGAACTCGAAATCAATGGGGAGAAAATCATTTTTGACCGCGGGAAACTACTGCTACGGGACAACCTGCTCACCCTCGAAGACCTGAAAATGGAAGGCGCAGGCAGCGACATCCTGCTCCGTGGTTCGGTGAGCAACCTGCTGCCCGTGCTGCTCGCCGACTCCCTCAACACCGAAAACGCCGTGCTGGAATTCACCGCCGAACTGCTTTCGCCCAAAATGGACGTGGCCCGCCTCGTGAAAATCGGTGATGTGCCCGTGCAGGAGGGTGATGTGCAGCCTGCCGTTTTCGACTCGCTGAACGTGGTCAAAAACGACCGTCACCACCGCATCACCGACCTGCTTCACGGTAGTTTCAATGCCAAGGTGGACGAGTTTGTGTACAATAAAATTGAGGGTACGGACTTCGTTGGCAAGCTGAATTTTGAAAAAGCGCAGCTGCAAATCGAGGGAAGTGCCAAGGGCATGGACGGTGCTTTCGACCTGGACGGCATTGTTTTCTTCGAAAAAGAACCCCGCTTGGAGGCCAAGCTCGACTGCCAGATGATTGATGTGAAAAAATTTTTCCAGCAAACCGAGAATGTCGGGCAAACAGTGCTCAAGGCCGAAAACATCTCTGGCGACATGAATTCCAAGATGTTCATCCAAGCTTTTTGGGATTCGACAGGCGTTTTCCAAATGGACAAACTGCACGTTTGGGCTGGCATCGGCATACGCAGTGGGGAGCTGAAAAACTTCAAGATGTTGGACGAATTCGCCACCTATGCCAAAATCCAAGACCTCCGCAACGTCCGCTTCGAGGACATGCAAAACTGGCTGGAGGTGAAAAACGGCATATTTTACATGCCCGCCATGTTCCTCCAAAACAACGCCATGAACATGACCGTGGGCGGTCAGCAGAGTTTTGACGACAAGATTGATTACGGCATCAAGGTGAACGCAGGGCAGGTGTTGGCCAACAAATTCAAGAATGGCAACAAAAATGTGGAGTCCATTCCCGCCAAGGAAAACGGTTTTTTCAACCTCTATTTCCACCTTACTGGCACACTGGACAAGTACAAATATGCCACGGATAAGCGAAAAGTCAAGGATATGTTCGACCGGAGCGAGACCCAGAAACGGCTCATCCGGGCACAGCTCATCAAGGTTTTCGGTGCTCCGCTGAACATGGTGAAAGAACCGAAAGGCTGGGA
>JBGSWN010000056.1:0-10916 GCA_041752395.1 Saprospiraceae bacterium
AAATAGCCCTCCTTGTCGGCGTATTTTACTTCCACTGGAACAAAATCGGGATGCTTCGAAGGGTCGAATTTGCCCATGATGTATTCTACGCTGAACGCCGGTTTTTGCGGTGGTTTCGGCTGCTCGATTTCTTTCACAGCAATCACTTGCACCGTGTCGGCAGCTTCGGTTGGCATCGTCGCCTCCGGCAAATTGGCACCTGCCTCCTCCCGTGGGATGCTTCGTTCGGGTTGTGCCGTTCCCTGTTGGGTGCAGGCAAATACATTTGGGATAAAAAGCAGCAAAAGCAGGTATCGCATAAGTTTGAAAAATTAATAGCTAAGTTATGTTACATGTTGCGAGTTATGAGTTTATATATGCTCAAATCCCCACAACAATAAAACAATTCAACAATCCAACCTCACATCTTCTCCTCCACCATTTGCACGATTTTTTGTTCCAAAACATTGGCTTGCTGCGCAATGGCCTCTGCTTGTTTCACAAAATCAGCGGCCAATTCCTTGTCAGCGAGGCTGCCAGCGTTGATTTTCACGTTCATCCAAGCGCCCATCACAGCGGCACGGGCACAAAGTGCGCCCACGCCCGCATCGCTCACGGAGTTCGGATTGCCGTCTTTCACCATCGCTTCCGCCAGTTCGAACACCTCAAAAGCCGCCTGCATCGTGCGCAGTGGCGTCTCCGTGGCGTATTTCGTGGCAGCTTGAATGGCTGCTTTTCGGGCCGCTTTTTCTTCGGTTGTTTCCTTCGGAAAACGGAAGGCCGCCATGATTTGGTTGAAAGCGGCGGTATCCTCGTCCACCAGTTTTAGGAGCTTGTCCTTGATGGCTTGGCCCTTTTCCGCCCAAGCGGAAAATTCCTCCAAGCGGTCGTCCCAGCCACGTTTGCCAGCGCTCAGGTTGGCCACCATCGTGCCGAGCGAAGCGCCGAGCGTACCCACGTAGGCCGAAATGGAACCGCCGCCTGGGGCAGGGGAGTCCTTGGCCGTTTCGTTGGCGAAGGCCCGCAGGCTCAGGTGGATGAGCGGCGAAATGGTCGCATCCGCCAGTTGGTACTCGATGATTTTTTTCTTTGGGTCAAACGGCGCCAGTTCGTCCAGCCCCAGCGATTTCACGGCGATGTGGATGAGTTCCTCCTCCGACACCCCAGCGCTCCATTTTTGTTTTTGTAAAAAATAGCGCCCTGCATCAGTCATCACTTTCAGCGGCACAAGGCCCACGAGTTCCGAGCCAGTGACCCGCATCCCACGGCGTTCGGCGCTCTTGCAGCATTCCTCGAAGGCCATGTGCAGCGGCGTCACTTCGATGTTCGTCAGGTTCATGCTCACCTGCGCCACCCCGTACTCCGGGATGTACCAGCCGATGCCTTTCACGGCTTTACATGCACCAGCTTCTCTCATAGGCTCACCGTTCTCATCTTTCACAATTTCGCCATCAATCGGGTCGCCTTTGCGCAGCACCCTACCTTGCTCTCGCACGTCGAAGGCCACGCTGTTGGCTCGGCGCTCGGAGGTGGTGTTCAGGTTCACGTTGTAAGCCACCAGGAAATCCCTTGCCCCGATGACCGTAGCACCCGCTTTCGCATTGAAAACGGCGGGGCCGTAGTCGGGCTTCCATTCCGGTTTTTTCAGTTTCTCTGGCAAAGCCTCGTACTCGCCTGAGCGAATAGTGGCGAGGTTCTGGCGCTCCGGTGAAGTGGCTGCCGCTTCGTACATATAAGAAGGTATGCCGAGGTCAGCGCCTGCCCGTTCGGCGAGTTTATGTGCCCATTGAGCCGTCTCTTCCATCGTGATATTGGCAATTGGGATGAGCGGGCAAACGTCGGTGGCGCCCATGCGGGGGTGCTCGCCCTTGTGCTTGCTCATGTCAATGACTTCCCCCGCTTTTTTGATGGCCAAGTAGGCTGCTTGAATCACGGGCTCTGGGGCTCCCACAAAAGTGACGACCGTCCGGTTGGTAGCCTTCCCTGGGTCAACATCAAGCAACTTGACGCCCTCCACGCTTTCTATTTCGTCGGTGATGAGTTTGATGATGGCCATGTCCCGGCCTTCGGAGAAATTGGGGACGCATTCGATGAGTTGGTTAGTCATTATTGATGTTTGGTTAGGATTGTTGAATTGGATGAGTTTTGAAAGTTATTCCTACTGATTTTAGCCGAAAGGCGCTTGATTTTCATGCCCGCAAAGGTAAGTTGATTTGTTTGCTTTCAAAAATTGTGGAACTCTAGTGGATTTGAACACTTATTTGAAAGAAAAATACAATTCGTCACAGTGGATTTCATTTCTGGCACGGTTTTTTCCACAAATTGATTCGCAGAAAAACAAAAACACTAACATGCAACGAACAAACACTATCGCCTTAAGCACTCCTGTACAATCCTCAGAGATTTCCCCTGAATTTGTTGAATGGCTTACTTACGAAAAAGCGGATGCAGTCCGGCATCAACGCCGTACTTTCAAAGCAACCATAATGCTGGCAATGGCAATCGTTTTGTTCCTGCTGAAGGAGCAGTCGCACTGGGTGGCTGACCTGCTCAACTTGGACAGCTTAGCTGCCGGGTAACCTAAACGAAATTTACTTTCACTATCATAGGATTACAAATTGCATGGCCCACTTTCTTGCGGTGTGGGCCAATTTTTAAGATTGGTAACAAATTTTCAAATTGCGAAACCTGTCAGGATAACCCTGACAGGTTTTTTTATTTTCTGCAATGCGTAAAATCACTTAAGTTTTACAAGCAGCTTTCCTAATTTTCCGCTTGTTTAGGGGTTTGGCATCCGCTGATGTTAGCCACTACCACTATTTGATAAGGAATTTATGGAGACATTAACGCAAGAAAAACAAGCCGTCATCATCAAGTTTGCGGGCGACTCCGGCGACGGGATGCAGCTCACAGGCGGCCTTTTCACCGACGACACTGCCATCTCTGGCAGCGACCTCGCCACTTTCCCGGATTTTCCTGCTGAGATTCGTGCCCCGATAGGTACCATGGCAGGAGTTTCGGGCTTCCAGCTCCACTTCGGCAGCCAGCGGATTTACACGCCTGGCGACCGCTTCGACGTGCTGGTGGCCATGAACGCCGCTGCCCTCAAAGTGAACATCAAAAGCGTGCGGAAAGGCGGCACTATCATCCTCAGCGAAGATGGTTTTGACTCGAAAAACCTGCGCCTCGCCAAGTACGATGAGGATAAAAATCCACTTGATGACAATACCTTGGAGGGTTTTGAGGTGATAAAAATCCCTGTGACGAAGCTGACTCGTGAGGCCATCAGTGAATCCACTTTGGGAACCAAAGAAAAAGACCGCTGCAAAAACATGTTCGTGCTGGGCTTCCTGCTCTGGCGCTACAGCCGCTCGATGGACACAACGCAGAAGTTCCTGAACGCCAAATTCAAGAGCAAGCCCGACATCCTCGACGCCAACCAAAAGGCGCTGTTGGCTGGTTATCACCTTGCCGACACGATGGAATTGTCGAGTGACCGATATGTGGTGAAACCTGCCCAACTTGCCCCCGGTAAATACCGCAGCATCATGGGCAATGACGCACTGGTGCTAGGGCTTATCACCGCTTCGAAAAAACTGGGGTTGCCGCTTTTTTATGGCTCGTACCCCATCACTCCGGCATCCAGCATTTTGCATTCCTTGTCAAAACAGAAAAACTTTGGCGTGCGAACCTTCCAAGCGGAGGACGAAATCGCCGCAGTTTCCTCAGCCATTGGCGCTAGCTACGGCGGCAGCCTTGGCATCACAGGTACCTCTGGCCCTGGTTTGGCGCTCAAGGGAGAGGCGATGGGACTGGCGGTGATGCTCGAACTTCCTTTGGTGGTGATTGATGTGCAGCGGGGCGGCCCCTCCACAGGTTTGCCCACCAAAACGGAGCAAAGCGACCTGCTGCAAGCGCTGTATGGTCGCAACGGCGAGTGCCCCATGCCCGTCATTTCGTGCAGCAAACCCTCCGACTGTTTCGAGGCGGCCATGGAAGCCTGCCGGATTGCGGTGCAACACATGACCCCAGTCGTGCTACTGAGTGACGGCTACATCGCCAACGGCGCAGAACCTTGGCGCTACCCGAAGGCTTCTGACATACCGGAAATGAAGGTTTCTTTTGCGAAGCAACACGAAGACAGAAGCCATTTCATGCCCTACCAGCGGGATGAAAAACTGGCCCGCCAATGGGCGCTACCAGGCACGCCGGGCTTGTTGCACCGGGTGGGCGGCATCGAAAAGGAGGACGTGACAGGCAATATCAGCTACGATCCCGCCAACCATGAACACATGGTGAAAACCCGTGAAAGGAAAGTGGAAATGATTGCGGATTATATCCCGGTGCAAAAAATCGAGTCGGGCCACGAGAGCGGTGATGTACTGCTACTGGGCTGGGGTTCCACTTTTGGCGTTTGCGAAGCGGTGACACATAGCCTGACGGAATTGGGTTACAAAGTCGGTCATGCGCACCTGCGCTACCTGCGTCCATTCCCCCGCAACCTTGAGGAATTGATGAAACGTTTTGATAAAATTGTGATTCCAGAAATCAACAACGGACAACTCGTGAAAGTCATCCGTGACAAGTTCCTGCTGCCTGCGATACCGTTTAACAAAATACAGGGTACGCCCATTGCTCACGAGGATTTGTTTGATTTTGTACTAAACTTGGTTGATAAGGGTTGATAAAGGTTGATAAGGGTTGATAGCTCGAATAAGCTATGCCCTCATCAACTTCATCAACCCTTATCAACCCTTATCAACCTAAGAAAATGGCCATAGATTCCAATCCAAACGGCGTTCCATATACCTTGAAGGCCAAGGATTTTGCCACCGACCAAGACGTGCGCTGGTGCCCCGGCTGCGGCGATTATTCCATCCTAAAACAGGTGCAAACCACGCTGGCCGACCTCGGCAAACTGCCACATGAGACGGTTTTTGTATCGGGTATCGGCTGCTCGTCCCGCTTTCCATATTACATGGAAACTTATGGGATGCACAGTATCCACGGGCGTGCCCCGGCGTTTGCGTCGGGTTTAAAGATTGCAAACCCGAATCTTGGCATTTGGGTCATCACGGGCGATGGCGATGGGCTTTCCATCGGCGGCAACCATTTCATGCATCTGCTGCGCCGGAATTTTGACCTGAACCTGCTGCTGTTCAACAACCAGATTTATGGCCTCACGAAAGGGCAATATTCGCCGACTTCGGAGGAACACAAGCGGACACCTTCCACGCCTTATGGTTCCATTGACCATCCGGTGAACCCGATTGCACTGGCGCTCGGCTCGGATGCTACCTTCGTCGCCCGCTCGATGGACCGTGACACAAAGCACCTCAAGGACATGCTCGTCCGGGCCGATGCACACCGGGGAACCTCGTTTCTGGAAATCTACCAGAACTGCAATATCTTCAACGATGGTGCTTTCGAGGTTTTTACGGAGAAAGCCTCCAAGCCTGATACAGCGCTGATTTTGGAGCAAGGCCAACCTTTGGTTTTTGGAAAAGAAAACGAAAAAGGCATCCGGCTGGATGGTTTCAAGCCGCAAGTGGTCAGCCTGACGGAGGGTAGATTTACCAAGGACGACCTCTGGGTGCATGACGAAACTGACCAGGTGAAGGCCAATATCCTCGCCCGTTTCTTCGACAACCCAGCGGTGAACCCGGATGCGATGCCTCGACCATTTGGCGTGTTTTATCAAACGGATCGGCCTTGCTATGAGGCGCAGTTGCATGAGCAGTTGGATGCGATTGTCAGCAGCATGGGCGAGGGGGATTTGGATAAATTGTTGGCAGGTGGGAGTACTTGGGAGATAAAGTAGCGGGGTTGAATATCAATCATTTTTAAATTCAAGCATGGGGACTTGGGGAACAGCTATATTTTCCGACGACTTGGCAGCTGATGTCAAGGATGATTTCAAGGATAAAATTGCAGCTGGCAAAACTCCAATTGATGCCACGAACGAACTGATTGCTGAAAATCCAGAAATTTTAGAAGATTCGGATGATGCTGCCGTGTTTTGGCTGGCACTTGCTGCTACTCAATGGAAATTGGGTCGGCTATTGGATTTCGTGCAACAAAAGGCGTTGGATATCATTGAAAGTGGGCAAGAGTTGGAGCGATGGGGAGAAGATGAAAAGCAATTGAACCAACGAATAAAAGTGCTGGAAAAACTGAAGGTTCAATTATTGAGCGACCAACCAGTTCCTAAAAAGCTATATCCTCGATTTATAAGCGAAACAAAATTGGAGGTTGGAGACTTGGTGCTGTATAAACACCCGTCAGGAAAGAATGCTTATTTAAAGGTTGTCGGTATATCAGAAGATAAAGATGGGAGAAGTCCAAATGTACAGGTATTAAATCATTTTAGTAAAGAGCTTATCGATGTTGAAAATATCACTGCACTTGAAGTCATGACGAAATCAATTCAGCATATTATAGGTGAGAATACCTCAATAAATACAGGAAATAAATTCTATCTCGGTTCATATAGCAAACGCCATGGTGAGCCATGGAATAACCTCGAAGTATTAAAAAAAGGAGTTCCTTTTGAAGATAATAATGCGTCTTGTTGGTTTGTTTGGTGGAAGGATTTTGATGAATATCTAGTGAGTCTATTTGAAAATAATATGACGACTATCATCAAACAAGACGGGATTTTTAAAGTGGTTGATTGAGGTTATTTTTTCTCAATACCATAAAAATCAGCCCCATTCTTTCCCATTACGCTAGCTCGTTCAGACTCCGAAAAGCTGTTGAAATACGACTTCACAATCCCCAAAACCTCCCCATATCCGCCCCCCAACAAACTCACCGGCCAATCCGACCCAAACATCAGCCGCTCCGTGCCAAAAGCCTCCGTCACCAAGTCGAGATACGTCACAAAATCGGCGTATTTCCATCCTTGCCAATCCGCCTCCGTCACCATGCCGGACACTTTGCACCAAACGTTTACTTCGTCGGAAATTTCCCGTATCAGCGCCGCCCAGCCATCGTAGTAGCCATCTTTGATATACGGTTTGGCGAGGTGGTCTATCACGAATTTTTGGTTAGGAAACTTGCGCACGAACTCCAGCACAGCGCCCAATTGGTGCGGAAAAATGAGAATATCATAAGTAAAATCATACTGCTCCAACGCCGCAATTCCTCGACAAAAATCTTTGCGGAGCAAAAAATTCACATCCTGCTCGCCTTGCACGATGTGGCGGAAACCCGCCAGTTTTTCAAACTGAGAAAAATACGCCAAACGCTCCCCAACCGCAGGCGAACGAAGGTCAACCCAGCCCACTACCCTTTTCACAAAATCATGATTTTCAGCGATTTGTAGCAAAAAATGTGTCTCCGCTTCCGACTGCTCGGCCTGCACGGCCACGCAGCCAGCGATGCCGTTGGCGGTAAGCTCGGGTAGCAGGTCGGTGGGTAGGAAGTCCCGACGGATGACCTGCATCGAGTCGTCAATCCATGCATCCCGCACGGGGTCGAACTGCCAGAAATGGACGTGGGTATCGAGTGTCATTTTGCGGAGCAATTATTTATCAAAACCATAGTCCCGCTCCACCTTGCAAATGCGGGTTTTGTACTCGGTGTACCAGTCGGTACGGCCTTTTTGCTGCGCAAGGAGGTGTTCCGTGTGCTGCTTCCAGTGGCGGATGGCTTCGAGGCTTTCCCAATAAGAAACGGTGATGCCGACGCCGTCCCGAGCGCTTTCTACGCCGAGGAAGCCGGGCTGGCCTTCTGCCAATTCGACCATGCGCTCGGCGGTATCGTGGTAGCCTTCGGCAACCTCGGTGCGGAGGCTGGTGAAAATGACGGCGTAGTAGGGTGGGGGTGGTGTTTTTGCAATCATTTTAAGAAGATATTGATTGATTCAACTCACATATCCGACAACTCCAACCACCGCATTTCCTTCTCCTCCAAGTCAGATTCCACCTGTTGCAGTTCCTTCGTCATCTTATTGATGTCGGGCAAACTGAGGTCGGGCAGCGCAAATTTCTCGTGCAGCTTCGCCTTGCGAACTTCCAAATCGGCGATTTCCCGCTCCAGTTTCTTCAGCTCGTTTTTCTCCTTGTTCGTCAAGCCGGATTCCGTGCGCACCATTTGGTCACGGGGCTTTTCCTCCGTGCGTTTGGTGGGTGTTTGCTGCCGCAATTCCTGCGCAATTTCCAGTTGCTCGGCCCGGTAGTCCATGTAGCGGCCGTTGTAATCCTTGATTTGCCCGTCGCCCTCAAAGACGAAAAGGTGGTCGCAGAGTTTGTCTAACAGAAACCGATCGTGCGAAACGATGACCACGCAGCCAGGGAACTCCTGCAAGAAATCCTCCAACACGTTCAGCGTCATCACGTCGAGGTCGTTCGTCGGCTCATCGAGGATGAGGAAGTTTGGGTTTTTCATCAAAATCGAGAGCAAATACAGCCGCCGCCGCTCACCGCCGCTGAGTTGCGAAACATAAACCTGCTGCTGCTCCCTTGTAAACAGGAACCGCTCCAACAGCGAGGCTGCCGTCAGCTTCTGCCCCTTGTCCAGCGGGATGTACTCGGCGATGTCCTTGATGAAATCAATCATCCGCTTGTCCTCCTTGCCGAGGTTGATGCCGTCCTGCGTGTAATAGCCGAACACGACCGTTTCACCCGCAACGACCCGCCCGGTGTCGGGGCGCTCCTCGCCCGTGAGCATGTGCAGGAAGGTGGTTTTGCCCACGCCGTTCTTGCCCACGATGCCCACTTTCTCGCCTTTCTTGAACTTGTAATGAAAATCGGTGACGAGCTTGAGGTTGCCGTAAGCCTTGCTCACGTAGTGCATTTCGAGGATTTTTCCGCCGAGGCGCTGCCCCTTGATTTCAATCTGGATGGCATCGGGGTCGAGGCGCTTGCTGGCCTTGTCCTCGATGTCGTAGAAGCGGTCAATGCGGGCGTTGGCCTTGGTGCTGCGGGCCTGCGGCATCCGGCGCATCCATTCGAGTTCTTTTTTGTAAACCTTCTGGGTCTTGTCCAGTTCGATGGCCTCGTTCTCCAATCGGAGCGCCCGTTTTTCCAAAAAATCCTTGTAGCCGCCCGTGTATTTGAATAGTTCGCCCCGGTCGAGTTCGAGGATATTGTCGCAGATGCGCTCCATGAAATAGCGGTCGTGCGTGACCATGAACAGCGTGAGGTTGGGCTGCTTGAGATAGACCTCCAGCCACTCAATCATGTCGAGGTCGAGGTGGTTGGTCGGCTCATCCAGAATCAGGAACTCTGGCTCCTCGATGAGCAGCTTGGCCAGTGCGATGCGCTTTTTTTGCCCACCGGAAAGCGTTGTCACGGACTGCTCCAGGTTGGTGATGTTGAGTTTGAAAAGGATTTCCTTCACCTTCGATTCGTAGTCCCACGCCTTGAGGTCGTCCATTCGGCTGAGGGCGGCTTGCAGTTCCTTTTCGTCGTTGGGGTGCAGCAGCGCCAACTCGTAGCGGCGGATGGCCTTGATGGTCTCGGTCTCGCTGTCGAATACGGCATCTAGCACGTTGTGGCCGGGGGCAAACTCTGGCTCCTGCGGCAGGTAGCCTATCCTGATTTCCTTGCGGAACTGAATCTTGGCGTTCTCCCCCTCGCCCGGTTCGGTGCCAGCGATGACCCGCATCAGCGTGGTCTTGCCGCTGCCGTTCTTGGCGATGAGCGCTACTTTTTGCCCCTTGTTCACCTGTAGGTTGACGTTGCGGAAGAGGGTCTTTTCGCCGTAGCTCTTGGTGATATTTTCTAACGTTAGGTAGTTCAAGCTGGTGATGGTTAGTTTCCTTTCGGGAATGACAAATGGTGATTTGGGAGGGCAAAGGTAAGAGGCGGGAAGAGAAGATTGAAAAATTAGTGGTGGGAAGCCTACTGATTGCATATTTGAAAGCGGCACGGGTTGAAAACGGTCAAAGTCAAAAGCAAGAGGGGGCAATTGTCAGGTGTCAAGCATTGATATCTCGCTTGGATTGGCTGGCTGAAGTAAATGGCAAAGATTGACTGTTTTCAACCCGTGAAAAGATGGATAGTTTTCTTTCCAAATTGAGATATCGGTGGCACTCCTGCTGTTTGCGCCTGCGTTGGGCTTGCGGGTTGGGCTTGGCGCAAATAGGCAGGAGTGCTTTGTTAGCTACCGTCTTTTATTTTTTTATTATTTTATAAGTTTTGATTTTGTGTTCATCTGTAGCAATTCTTATGAAATAAATACCAGATTGTAAGCCTTCGGTATTTATTATAGCACTTCTCCCTAAAAATTCTTTGTATTCAACTAATTGCCCTTGCAAATTAATGATACTAATTTCTCCACTTACAGAGTTGCGACTTAACTCAACTGTAATTTTGTTGTAAGTTGGATTGGGATAAAACTTAATCTCATCTAAGTAATAATGGTTCATTGTACTATTTACAAAATCACATTGTACGTTGATATTGTCAAGTAAATAACCATCTCTGTCACCTCCTGAAATGAAATCTGCATCATCATATTGTTGAAACCTTATAATGCATTCATTTGAATAGGTTAAATTTAATGTATTGACCAAGTCATCCAAAAGGATGGTATCACGCTTCCATATATCGTTATTAATTGCTTCAAAATCAAACGAATAAATTTGATGATAATATTTTCCACCATCATTACTAAAAAATAAACCGTCTTTTGTTGGATGACTCTCATCGGCATTATCAAGCAAATCAAATGAAAATAACACATTAGAACAGTTTTCCAGGTTCAGGTGCAGGTCGAGGGCATTTGCAGTAAGCCCGTCGTCACAAATTTTGCCCATTCCCACCCACTTTTCATTTCCGCTTGCATCAATTCCCACAAATCCCGTTGGCTTGGTGGTGCCCGCCACTTGGGCTGTCTGGTCAGGGTGCGACCACCTCCAACTGGGGCCGAACTGCCCGTTGGTGGTGCTGTTGAAGTTGTCCACGAACGGCAGGCCTGCGTAAATGGGC